>CAXTPP010000104.1:0-12429 GCA_964246185.1 uncultured Acetobacteraceae bacterium | reverse complement strand
CAAGGGCGGCCGCGAGCGCCTGGTGCCGCTGGGCGCCCCGGCCCGGCGCGCGGCGGCGGCGATGATCGAGGCCACCGACAGCTCCTGGTTGTTCCCGGGCCGCGACCCGCGCCGCGCCATGACCCGGCAGGGCTTCGCGCTGCTGCTCAAGCCGGTGGCGTTGGCGGCCGGCCTCGACCCGGCGCGGGTTTCGCCGCACGTGCTGCGGCACTCCTTCGCCTCCCACATGCTGGCGCATGGCGCCGACCTGCGCAGCCTGCAGGCCTTGCTGGGCCACGCCGACATCGCCACGACGCAGATCTACACCCACGTCCAGCCCGGCCGCCTGCAGCGCCTGGTGGAGGCGCACCACCCGCTGGCACACGCGAAGCAGAAGGAACGCAGCCGATGCTAGAAGTCGAGACGCCCGCCGCCATGGACGCCCTGGTGGGCCAGCCGCTCGGGGCCGGCGACTGGCTGACAGTCACGCAGGCCATGATCGACGCCTTCGCCGACGCCACGGGCGACAAGCAGTGGATCCACATCGACACCGCGCGCGCGAAGGCGCAGATGCCCGGCGGCACGACCATCGCGCACGGCTTCCTAACGCTGTCGCTGCTGCCGGTCCTGGGAACCAGCGTCTATGCCATCCGCCGCCGCTCGCGCGCGCTCAACTACGGCTCCAACAAGGTGCGCTTCACCAGCCCGGTGCCGTCGGGCGCGCGGGTCCGCGTCAAGCTGGCGCTGCACGCGTCCGAGCCGGTGGAAGGCGGCCGGCGGCTGGTGACGGAGGCGGTGGTGGAGATCGAGGGCCAGGAGCGCCCGGCGCTGGTGGCGGAGGTCATCACCCTGGTTTACGACTGACATCACGGCCTTGAGGGTGACCGTCAAGCAAGGCCAGAGGCTCTGCCGTAGGCAAACCTTTGAAATCTTTCTGTCTGACCAAGCGGTTTCCAAAGGCCCCCGGCTTTTGGCAAGTCTGGCTTTTGGCAAGTCTGGCCTTTGGCGGGTCTGGGTGGGGTCCAGTCTTGCTCTCCAAGCGGCCAGGCAGGTGACTGCCGGCGCGCATCGGCCTAGACACCATGCCCATGCCTAGCCATCCCACCTGTTGAACCTGTTCGGCGCAGCACGTTGAGCCTCACCGGGCGGCTTCTCCTGCTTATGACGCTGGCCTTGCTGCCCCCCTTGGCGGTCCAGATCTGGACGGGGGTGGAGCAGCACCAGGCACGGGCCGCAGCGCTCGGCGTCGATGCCGTGGCGGACAGCCGCGACAGCCAGGCGGACCTGGCCCGGATCGTCGAGGGCGTGCGCCAGTTGCTCGTGGCCCTGGCGGAGTCGCCGGCGATCCGCAGCGGGGACACGGCAGGCTGCACCTCCTACCTGCGCTCCGTCGCCCGCCAGTTCGGCAACTACACCGTCCTCGCCGCGGACGACGCCGAGGGCGGCATCCTGTGCAGCAACTCCGGCAACGCCGCCGGGTCGTACAGCAACGCCGACCGGGCCTACTACCGGCGCGCCATGGCGACGGGCGCCTTCGCCGCCGGCGACCTGGTGACATCGATCAACACCCACCGGCCAGCTCTGCACTTCGCCATGCCGTTCCGCCGGCTGGACGGGACGGTGGGCGGGATCGTGCTGGCCAGCATCGACCAGGGCCGGCTCGCCGCGCAGATGGGGGCGGAATCGCATCCGCCAGGGGCGCAGACCTTGGTGCTGGACCCATCCGGCGCGGTGGTGGTCAACCTGCAGGATGGGCGTCCGGTGGGCGTCGTAGGCTCCCTGGCGCCGCCCGCGCTGCGCGCCGCCCTCGCCGTGCCGGCGCCGCGTGCCGTGGAAGCCGCCGGGCTGGATGGCAAGCAGCTCCTGTATGGCGCCGTGCCGGCTGACCCGGCGCTGGGCGGCATCCTGGTGGCAGTCGGGCTCGATCGGCAGCGCGCCTACGCCGACCTGCGCTCGGCAGCGCGGCACAACGTCCTCGGCATCCTGCTCGGCGCACTGCTGGCCACCGCCGCGGCGATCATCGGCAGCCGCCGCTTCGTGCTCGGCCCGCTGGCCTGGCTGGCCGCGGCAGCGGAGCGGGTGGGGCAGGGCGACCTGGACGCACGCGCGGATTTCGGCAGGCGGGCCGGCAAGGTGGGAGAGGTCGGCGCTGCGTTCAACCGCATGGCGGCCGCCCTGTCGCTGCGGGAAGGCGAGCGCGACAAGGCCGAGGCAGCGAACCGAGCAGGCAAGGCGCGGCTCGCCCGCATCCTGGGCGCGATCCCGGCCGGCGTGCTGGAGTGGGACGCCGCAGGCCAGGTGGTCTATGCCAACGCCGCAGCCGGCAAGGCCTTCGGCATGGACGCCGGCTCGCTGGTCGGGCGGCCCCAGGACGACCCGGCGCTGCAGTTCGGCCCCTGCGTGTCCAGGGCCTTGCAGGGCGAGGCGGTGATGGACCACGCGCTGGCCCTCCCGGCCGTGGACGGCCGCCAGGCGGTGCTGCTGGCGGACGTCGTGCCCGTGTGCGACGCGGCGGGGCGCGTGGAGCGGGTGCTGGCGGCGTTCCAGGACGTGACGGCACGCTACGCCGGGGCGCAGGCGCTGCGCGAGAGCGAGGCGCGGTTCCGCCACATGGCGGACAGCGCGCCTGCCCTGATCTGCATGACCGGCCAGGACGGGTCCGTCACCTTCGTGAACATGCACCACGAGTTCGTGTTCGGGCTGCCCCGCGCCGCCATGCTGGGCGACGGCTGGGACCAGGTGGTGCTGCCGGAGGACCTTGCCGGCTACAACGCCGGGTTCCAGGCCGCGCTGCAGGCCCGGCAGCCGTTCCGGGCCGAGCTGCGGGTGCGCGACGCCGCCGGCCATGTCCGCATCCTGCGCTGCGACGAGGTACCCCGGCTGGACGATGCCGGGCAGTTCCTGGGCTACACCGGCTGCAAGATCGACGTGACCGAAGCCCGCTTGACGACCGACGCGCTGGAGCTGCGGGTCGCGGAACGCACGGCGGCGCTGCGCCAGGCGGTGGACGCCCTGCACAACGAGGCGCTCGAACGCGAACAGGCCGAGGCTGCGCTGCGCCAGGCGCAGAAGATGGAGGCGGTCGGGCAGCTGACCGGCGGCATCGCGCACGACTTCAACAACATGCTGCAAGGGATCGGCGGCAGCCTGGACCTCATGCGCCGCCGCATCGAGCAGGGCCGCACGGAGGATGCCATCCGTTTCGTGGACGGCGCGCGCAAGACGGTGGAGCGCGCCGCGTCCTTGACCCACCGGCTGCTGGCGTTCGCGCGGCGGCAGGCGCTGCAGGCGGTGCCGGTGGAGCCGAACGCGCTGATCGAGGGCATGGCCGAACTGATCCGCCGCACCGCCGGGCCAGCGGTCCAGGTCGAGCTGTGCCTGGCCAGCGCCGTCCGGATGGTGCTGTGCGACCCGAACCAGCTGGAGAACGCGCTGCTCAACCTCGCCATCAACGCGCGGGACGCGATGCCGGACGGCGGCACGCTGACGCTGGCCACGCAGGATGTGCATCTCTCCCAGTCGGACATCCGCGCCCAGCAGAACGCGAACCCGCAAGGCCCTGGCGAGCCGCGCGCGCAGTCCGGCGGCTATGTCGAGATCACGGTGCGCGACACCGGCTCGGGCATGGACGAGGCGACCATGCAACGCGCGTTCGAGCCGTTCTTCACCACCAAGCCGCTCGGGCAGGGCACCGGGCTGGGCTTGTCGCAGCTGTACGGGTTCGTCCGGCAATCCGGCGGCCAGGTGCTGCTGGACAGCGGGCCGGACCAGGGCGTGGCGGTGCGGATCTACCTGCCCTGCCACGATGCGCCGCAGGCTGGTCCTGGGCCTGCCGAGCCTTCCCTCCCAGACGCTGCGCCAGTGGAAGCTGGGACCGGCGGGACGATCCTGCTGGTGGAGGACGAGGATGGCGTGCGGGCCCTGGTGGCGGAGCGGCTGCGCGAGCTGGGCTACCAGGTGCTTGCCGTGCCGGACGGGCCGGCGGCGCTGCAATCGCTGCATGCGGACGCGCCGGTGAACCTGCTGGTGACGGATGTCGGCCTGCCCGGCGGGCTGAACGGCCGTCAGGTCGCCGACGCGGCCCGCGAAGGCCGGCCGCATCTGCCGGTGCTGTTCATGACCGGCTATGCGGGCGAGGCGCTGGACGGCGGGCTGGCCCCGGGCATGCAGGTGATCGGCAAGCCGTTCGTGCTGGACGCCTTGGCCGCGCAGGTGCGGACGATGCTGGCGCAAGCGCCTGCCGAGGAATCCTTGCCCGGCGAATGATCTGCGGCAACGTTTCGCGTGCTGGACCGTTGCTGTGATGCAAGGCGGAACGATCCGCCTCAGGGGATCACGCCATGACTCGCTTTGTGCTGGCTGCGACGGCTTGCCTGCTGCTGGCCCAGGGGGTTGCGCTCGCCAGGCCCGCCCGCCACGCCCACGGGCCAGCACGGGCGAGGCAATCGGCATTGTACAGCAGCCGGGCGAACCGCGTGCCGCTGGGCACGGACACCGGCGCCCCAGGAAGCGCCAATTCCGCCAATCCCGCCCCTAACGTCTCCCCGCTGCAAACGCCGCAGGACCCGCTCAGGGGACCCAAGTTCTAGCGCAACGCCAAAGGCAGGGCGGGGCTCTGCCCTGCACCCCGCCATAGGACGGTCGTCCTCTGGACAACTCCATCTGTAGCGTTGAGGGAACGGGTATCCTCTTGCGGGCCTAGCCCACTTTCGAGACAGCCCACTTCACCTGCTGCGGGCCGTCCGCGTAGCCGGTCAGCACCACCTGCTCGCTGCGCTTCGGCTCGGCCCCGCCCAGGTAGATGCTCTCCTCCAGCGTCATGCGCGCGCCCTCGGCCCGCAGCCGCCAGCCGCCGCCGGAGGGTAGCCGCATCAGCACCGCCTCGCCGTCCTGCTGCAGGCTGGCGTTGACGGACGGGTGCAGGTGGAAGCGCAGCGTGTAGGGCTGCGGGCTGGCCGCCTCGACCGCATCCTCGCCGCGGATGTCCTCGCCGCTCTCGGCCAGGTACAGCCGCCGGCGGTGCAGCGCGCCGAACGGCTTGCGGTAGCCGTCGTGGCTCGCCTCCAGCCAGTGCGCGCCGTTCGCCTCCTGGCGCTGCGCCTCCACCTTCTCCGGCTGCCGGCCGATGCCGTCCGGCCTCAGCTCGGCGGAGTTGGTGTCCGCGATCACGAGCGTGGAATGCGCGGCGGTGGCGCGGCAGGCGTCCGACCACTGGCGGCCTGCGGCCTGCGCCGCGCCGCAGTTGACGATCATTCGCTCCCGCCCGACCGACAGCTCGAACGACAGCGCGCCGGCATGGGCCATTCGGTCCACCCCGTGCGGCGGCGGGCGGCCGCAATCCACCAGCAGCACCGTCCGCCCCGCCTGCAGCCGCTGGAAGCCGCCCTCGGCCAGGCTGACCGGGGAGCGGCCGGTGCGGCCCGCCTGGGTCAGCACCTGCTCGACCAGGGCCGGCTGCTCCTCCCGGCTGCCGTTGAACAGCGCCAGCCCGCCGTCGCCGTAGCGCATCGCTCGCAGCGCCGCCCCCATGCGGTCGATGGCGCTGGCCAGGGACGCCGGCGGCTGCGCCTGGGCCGCCTGCAGCAGGGCGCGGATTTCGACCAGGTCCTGCAACGCCGCGAGCTGGACGGCGGGGCTGCGCTCGGCGTGGCAGCCGTCGGGCAGCACCTGGCGCGCCAGCTCCTGCGGCAGGAAGCGAAGCGCGCGGGTCAGGAACGCCGCCTGGTCCGGCAGCGCCACGGCGGCGGCGATCAGCCCTTTCAGCGCCGTCAGCGCGCGGGCGTCCAGCTCCTCCGCCGGCAGGTCCGCGGCCAGGGCGCGCGCGTCGCCCACCAGCCGGGTCATCATGCGCTGGCGGAACGCGTCGTCGGCAGAGGCGGCGAAGAAGTCGTAATGCCCGAGCCAGGCCGCGAGGCGCGCCCCGGCCACGTCCGGACGTCGGGTGAGCGGGTCGGTCGCGGTGGCCAGCCAATCGGCCAGCAGCGCCCGGGCCAGCGTCCGCGCCGCATCGGTGCCGAGCGCGCGCAGGTCCCGCAGCCAGGTGAAGCCGTGCGCCGCCGCCAGCAGGATGGGCGAGGCGGCATGGTCGCCCCACGCGCCGGGGCGCAGCGACAGCACGCCGCCGCCGGCCTCCATCTCGCCCTTCAGCAGCCGCGCGCCGCGGGCCGGGTCGCCGGGCCAGAGGTCCCGCACCGGCAGCATGGGGCCGTCAGGAATCCGGCCCATGCGCAAGGCCGGAAGTCTTGCCATCGCCCGGCGGGCGTCGCGCATCCAGCTGGCCATCAGGCTGCCGGGCGCAGGCTGGTCATGGCGGCGGCGTAGTCGGCCGCGCCGAACACGGTCGTGCCGGCCACCAGCGTGTCGCACCCGGCGGCGATCAGCCGGGGCGCGGTCTCCGCCGTCACGCCGCCATCGGCGGTGATGCGGATCGGGCGGCCTGTCGCCTCCGCCATCTGCCGCAGCGCGCGTATCTTGGGCAGGGTGGATTCGATGAACGCCTGGCCGCCGAAGCCCGGGTTGACCGTCATCACCAGGATCGCGTCCACCAGGTCCAGCACCTCCGCCACCGCTGCTGCCGGGGTCGCCGGGTTGATCGCCACCTCCGCCGACTTGCCCAGCGAGCGCACCAGCTGCAGCGAGCGGTGCAGGTGCGGCCCGGCCTCGGCGTGGATGGCGATGTGGTCCGCCCCCGCCTCGGCGAACATCGCAACGTAAGGGTCGGCCGGGGCGATCATCAGGTGCACGTCGAACGGCAGCGCCACGTGCTTGCGCAACGCTCGGAGCACGGCAGGCCCGAAGCTCAGGTTGGGCACGAAATGGCCGTCCATGACATCGAGGTGCAGCCAGTCCGCGCCGGCCCGCTCGACCGCGACGGCTTCGTCGCGCAGGCGGCCGAAATCGGCGGCGAGCAGGCTGGGTGCGATCAGGAGGGGGTTCGGCATCGGCGACGGTTCTAGTGCGCGCGTCGGCGGCAGCACAAGCGAACGGTCATGGCCGCTCCAGGGGCCGCACCAAGCGGGCGGCGAAGAACCCGTCCATGCCGCCCCGCTCCGGCCACAGCCCGGGGTGGGTGCGCAGGCAGCCATCGGCTGTGCGCGCCTCGGGGATGGCCGCCAGTTCCGCCGGCGTGAACGGGTCGAGCGCCAGCCCCGCAGCCAGCGCGGCCGGCAGCGCGCCCGGCCCCTCCTCCGGCTGCAGCGAGCACACGGCATAGACCAGCCGCCCGCCGGGGCGCAGCAGCCGGGCCGCCGTCGCCAGCAGCGCGCGTTGCTGCTCGACCAGCGCCGCCACGTCCGAGGGGCGTTTGAGGTGGGGCACGTCCGGATGCCGCCGGATGGTGCCGGTGGCGCTGCACGGCGCATCCAGCAGCACGGCGTCCATCGGCGCGGGCGGCTGCCAGGTCAGCGCGTCCGCCTGCACCACCGTCGCGGCCAGCTGCAGCCGGGCCAGGTTCTCGCGCAGCCGGGCGATGCGGTGGGGGTCCCGGTCGAGGGCGAACAGCTCGGCGCCGGTGGCCGCCAGCTGCGCCGCCTTGCCCCCGGGCGCGGCGCACAGGTCCGCCACGCGCTCGCCGGGCCGGGCTGCCAGCAGCTGGGCGGGCAGGGCGGCTGCCGCGTCCTGCACCCAGAATGCGCCCGTGTCGTAGCCCGGCAGGTCCATGACGCGCGTGCCCGCCGGATAGCGCACGGCGCCGGTGGGCAGGACGACGCCTTCCGGCGGCGGGGCGCCCCGCACGGTGAGGTCCAGCGGCGCTTCCATCCCATGCCCAGCCGCGATGGCGCGGGCGTCGGCTCCCCAGCTCGACCAGAGCCAGGCGGGCGTGTCCAGCCGGGGGCCGTCCAGCTCGGCCAGCGCCCCGGCACCCGCTTCCGCCACCCGTCGCAGCACGGCGTTCACCAGCCCGGTGAACGGCGCCAGGCCGCGCGCCCGGGCCAGTGCCACCGCCGTCGCCACGGCGGCATGGGCCGGGGTGTCCAGCAGCAGCAGCCCGGCCGCGCCCAGCCGCAGGATCTGGCGCACCGCATCCGGCGTCGCGCGGCGCAGGAACGGCTCGACCACCGCGTCCAGCGACCCGGCGCGCCGCAGCACCGCCGCCGCCAGCCGGTGCGCCGCCGCCCGGTCCCGCGCTTCCGAGGGGGGCAGCGCCTCCAGCGCCTCCTCTAGCGGGCGGTGGCGGACCAGCACGGCCTGCAGCAGGTCGAAAGCGCCGTCCCGGGTGGGGTCGGGCTGAGTTGAGGCAGCTGGCATGAGGGGCCGCTTCATGGCGCGGATCGGTGCTGCGTGCTAGAGCGTCAGGCCATGAACCTGCTCGACACGGAACGGCCGCGGGCACTGTTGATCGCCTTCTGCCTGCTTCTTTGGCTGCCCGGGCTGTTCACCCTGCCCCCCACCGACCGGGACGAGAGCCGGTTCGCGCAGGCCAGCAAGCAGATGGTCGAGACCGGCGACTACGTCCGCATCATGAACGGCGGCGAGCCGCGCAACCGCAAGCCGATCGGCATCCACTGGCTGCAAGCGCCATTCGCCGCCGCCGCCCGCGCGCTGCACCTGGCGACGGAGGACCCGATCTGGCCCTACCGCCTGCCCTCGGTCGCCGGCGGCCTGGCAGCGGTGCTGGCGACCTACGAGATCGGCCGCGCCATGGGGGATCGCCGCGCGGCGCTGCTGGCGGCAGGCATGCTGGCCGCCAGCGTGATCCTGGTGACCGAAACCCACCTGGCCAAGACCGACGCCGCCCTGGTGGGCGTCACCACGGTGGCGATGGCGGTGCTGGGGCAGGCCTACCTCGGCAAGCCGGTCGGCCGGGGGCGCGCGGCGGTGTTCTGGCTGGCGGTCGGCGCCGGTATCCTGCTCAAGGGGCCGGTCACCCCCATGGTGGCTGGCCTGGCAGCCGCCGCCCTGACACTCGCCGACCGCCGCGCGCGCTGGCTGCTGGCGCTGCGTCCGGTGACCGGCGTGCCGCTGATGCTGCTGGCGGTGCTGCCGTGGTTCGTGGCCATCGGCCTGGCGACGCACGGCGCGTTCTTCGACGACTCGGTGGGCGGCGACCTCGCACGCAAGCTCATCGGCGGCGACGAGACGCACGGCGCGCCGCCGGGCCTGCACCTGCTGCTGCTGCCGCTGCTGGCGTTCCCTGCCACCTTGCCGGTCCTGGCCGCGCTGCCGCTCTGCTGGCGGCAGCGGCGGGAGCCGGCCATCCGCTTCCTGCTGGCCTGGGCGTTGCCGGCCTGGCTGGTGTTCGAGGCGGTGCCCACCAAGCTGCCGCACTACACGTTGCCGCTCTACCCGGCGGTGTTCCTGCTGGCCGCCCGGCTGTGGACCGGCGTGCCGGCTGGCTGGTGGGGCCGCTGGGGCGCGCCGGGGCTGACGGCGCTGGCCGCGGTGACGCTGGGGGTCGGGGCGGCCGTCTTGCCGGGGCTGGTCCATGCCGGATGGCCGCTCGGATTGCCCACGCTGCTGGCGGCGGGGCTGGTGGGGTGGCTCGCGCTGCAGCCGCGCCGCCCGATCGTGGCGCTGGCCGCGATGCCGCTGTTCACCGCCGCCCTGCTGGGCTGGGAGCTGCCGCAGGCCCGGCCGCTCTGGCTCGCGCCGCAGATCGAGCACGAACTCGAAACGGCAGGGCTGGCTGACGCGCCGATGGCGTCGGCTGGGTTCCGCGAGCCCAGCCTGGTCTTCCTGGCAGGGACCGGCACCATCATGTGCCACTACGGGGCGGACGCGGCGGCGGCGCTGGCATCCGGCGCTGCCGCCAGCGCCTCCGTGGCGGATGGTGACGAGGCCTCGTTCCAGGAAGCGGCCGCGAGGCTGGGCGTCAAGCCGCACGCCTTCGCGAAGCTGCACGGCTTCAACTACCCGCGCGGCCGGGAGACGAGCCTCACGTTGTACGAGCCATCGGGCAGCAGCCTGCCGCAGGGCTACGCCGGGTCGTCGCCCTTGCGGTAGGGCGAGTACTCGGCCTCCAGCTCCGCCATGCCGGCCACCACCCCGGCGCGCTCGTGCTGCAGGAAGTCCGCCACGGCCCGGCTCAGACCGGCGTGGCTCAGCCAGTGCGCCGAGTAGGTCAGCCGGGGCAGGTAGCCGCGCTGGATCTTGTGCTGACCCTGCGCGCCGGCCTCCACGCGGCCCACGCCGTGCTCGATCGCGAAGTCGATGGCGCGGTAGTAGCACAGCTCGAAGTGCAGGAACGGGAAGTCGCCGCGGCAGCCCCAGTTGCGGCCATACAGCGCGTCCCGTCCCAATAGGTTGAGCGCGCCGGCCACCGGGTCGCCGTTGCGCTCGGCCAGCATAAGCACCACCCGCTCGCCGAGGCGGTCGCCCAGCATGGGGAAGAACTTGCGGGTGAGATAGGCGCTGCCCCATTTGCGGTCCACGGTGGACTGGTAGAACTTGTAGAACGCATCCCACTCGCGCTTGCCGATCTCGGCGCCTCGCAAGGTGCGGAACACCAGCCCGGCGTCGTTCGCGTCCCGCCGCTCCCGCCGCAGCACCTTGCGCTTGCGTGACGAGAGCGCGCCCAGGAAGTCGTCGAAGCTGCCGTAGCCGGCGTTCTCCCAGTGGAACTGCGTGCCCAGGCGCTGCAGCCAGCCGGCGCGGCCCAGCGCGTCCCACTCCGCCTCGGTGCAGAACGTCGCGTGCACGCCGGACAGCTTGAGCTGCGAGCAGGCCTGCACCAGCGCCTCGCCCATCGCTTCCGGCGGCAGGCCGGGGCGGCACAGCAGGCGCGGGCCGGGCACTGGGGAGAACGGCACCGCCACTTGCAGCTTGGGGTAGTAGTCGCCGCCCGCCTGCTCGTAGGCGTTGGCCCAGCCATGGTCGAACACGTATTCGCCGTAGCTGTTGGACTTGGCGTACATCGGCGCCGCCGCCACCAGGGCGCCCGCCGCATCCCGCAGCGCCGCGTGCTGCGGCAGCCAGCCGGTGCGCGGCCCGGCGGACCCGCTATCCTCCACCGCGGACAGGAAGGCGTGGCTGACGAACGGGTTGTCGTCCCCGGCGCAGGCATCCCACTCGGCTGGGTCGATGCTGGCGATGGAGGGGTGCAGCGAGAGCGTGAGGGTCGAGGAGCCGTCGGGCATGGCGTACGATATGGCGGTGCAGCATGGCTCCGCCAGCCTATTCCGACCGTCAGCGGATGGTGAACAGCCCCTCGACCTCGACCGCCGCGTCGCCGGGCAGGGACGGCACGCCGACGGTGGCGCGGGCGTGGCGGCCCAGGTCGCCGAACACGGCCACCGCCAGGTCCGACGCGCCGTTCATCACCAGGGCGTGCTGGGTGAAGCTGGGGACGCACGCGACGAAGCCGCCGAGCCGGACCACCTGCGCCACCCGGTCCAGGTCGCCCTCGCAAGCGACGCTCAGCTGCGCCAGCACGTTGACCAGGCAGAGCCTCGCCGCGTCGCGGGCCTGCTCCACCGAGACGCCGTCGCCGACCTTGCCGGTGCAGGCGATCACGCCGTCGCGGGCGGGAAGCTGGCCGGACACCGCCACGCTGTCGCCGAAGCGCACGAACGGCACGTAGTTGGCCACCGGCGCCATCGGCTGCGGCAGGGCGATGCCCAGCGCCGCCAGCCGGGCCTGCACGCCGCCCATCAGCAGGCCACCAGACGCAGGCGGGGGCTGCGGCGCTGGCGCGGCAGCTCTAGCGGCAGCAGCGGCTCCGGCGGCCGCAGCGGCCCAGCGCCCTCGGCGGGCACGACGCGGCCAAGGTAGCTGGCGGCCAGCGAGCGCACCACGTAGTCGGGAATGGAGCTGGCTCGGTCGACCGCCGGGTCGCCCTGCACGGGGCCGGCAGGGATGAAGCGGGCATGGGCCAGGGCGTCCACGTAGGCGTCCAGCGGGGTGCCGTGCTGCAAGCCCACGGACAGCGCGGCGGCGAAGGCGTCTGCCAGGCCGCGTACCGCCGCCGCCTCGCGCGGCAGGGCGATGCCGACCTCGCCGACCCGGCCGTCCGCGTACTCGCCGGTGCGGAGGAACACGCGATGGCCGCCGATCACCGCCTTCTGGGTGAAGCCGCGGCGGCGGGCGGGCAGCTCCTCCCAGATCCTGGACCTGCGATGCGTGTCGTTGGCGGGCCGGGGCAGGGCGGCGGGCCGGGGCGGCATGGCGTGCAGCATCGGCGCCACGGCGTCGTGCATGGCGGCGTGGTCGGCGGCGCTGGCGAGCGGCATCACCGGCTCGCCCGACAGCGCGCTGACCAGGGCCGCTTCCAGGGCGATGCCGCGAGCAGCCAGCCAGGCGCGCGTGGCGCGCAGCAGCCCGTCTGCGCCGACGGCGGCGAAGGCTGGGGCGATGCCGCCGGTCTCCACCCCCAGCAACGCGTCCGCCGGGCCGGGCGGCAGGATGGCGGTGCCGGGGCGCATCCCGGCGCAGCGCAGCGCATCGGCCCTTGCGACGGCCGCGGCGACGGCCAGCCCTGGCACGGCGCAGCTGCTGGGCGGCGCGGGCCAGGAC
>CAXTPP010000103.1:0-12576 GCA_964246185.1 uncultured Acetobacteraceae bacterium | reverse complement strand
CTCGCGCGAGCGGGTGCGGCAGATCGAGGTCCGTGCCTTCGAGAAGCTGCAGAAGTCGATGAAGCAGCAGGTTGTCGAGCAGCGCCTCGCCATTCCGCTCGCAGCCTGATTCCCATGCCGTGACATGACCGGGTCAGGATGGCGGAGGAGCGGCATCGAGCCACTCCTCCACCAGTCGCGCCCGTTCGGCCTTGAGCTGCTTCAGCAGCGCCGCTTCCTTGGTGGCGACGGCGAAGCGCCTTGCGAGCTGGACCAGTTCGGTCGCCAGCCAGCCGGCTCCGCAGCACGACCATGACAGCAGCGGGCGCAAAGGGTCGCCGAGCAGGTCCAGCGCGGCTTCCACCGACCCGCCATGCTCCCACAGCAGGCGCAGCGGCATGAAGGTGGACGCTGCGCCGAGCAGGGCGATCGCCCGCAGGTGCGGCCTCCCGGGGGTCGCGTCCATCGCATAGGCGACAGCGACGGGGGCCAGCAAGATCGCCGTCATCATGGCCGTTCCCGGCGCCGTGGCGACCACACCGCCGCAGACCACGCCTTGCAGCCAGAACCAGGACCGTGGCGTTCCCCTGGCTGCGGCCTTGGGCATCAGGTGAACAAAGCCAGGCTGAGGGCTGCGACACAGGCCAGCAATCCTAGCCCTGCCGCCACGTCCTGCCCGACCTGCTGGGTCTGCGTCGTCCGGACCGCGAGCGAGCCGGTCATCGCAGCGACCGCCGAGTCGATGGCGGCGATCCGTGCCCGGGCAGCCGCCACGCCGTCCCGGTCGGCGGCAAGCTCCTGCCGGTTGTCCATCAGTTCCGCAATCGGCGCGAGCTGCCCGGCACGGCCCAGCGCCGCCAGCCGCGCAGCCAGGCGGACCCGGCGGGAGCGGCTGCTGAATTGCTGCACCACCGGCTGCATGGCGTCGACCGCCCAGGCCGTCAGCCCCGGCAAGCCAGCCTGGTGCGTCTTGGCCTGGAGCCGCGCCAGCAGCTGCAGCTGGGACAGCAGGTCCGGCGGCGACACGAGGCTGGCCAGGTGTCCGAGGTCCGCGTCCAGCCGGGTATCCCGCCGGGCAGCGACGAAGGCCGCCAGATGGGGATCGGCGAGGGCGCGGCCCTCCCGCGGCTGCTTGGCAGCCACGGCTTCCAGGACGGGCAGCAGCTCGGCCAGCGTGGTGACCCAGTTCTGCCCCACCATGGGCGAGTCGCAGGGAGTGAGCGGATTGAGGCTGTAGCGCAGGCGGATCGCCGCGCCCTTCTGCCCTGCCACGGACCAGACGCGGGTTTCCTGCGCGATCCGCTTCGCCGCGGCGACCTCAGGCCCCGGCTTGCGCCGCTCCGCCCATAGCCCCGGGATGGCCTGCGCCGCCAGCTCGGCCAGCGCGTCCAGCGTCTCCGGAGCGTGGTGCGACGCATGATCCAGCGCCGCCCCGAAGCCGCTCGGCCACAGCATGACGGACCGCCAGAGCAACGGCGCCGCCGGGTCGAGCGCCGCCACGACGCGCATGGCCAGGACGGCGTCGGCCCATGCCGTGTTGGCGCGTGCGCCCGCCATGGCCGGGGCGGTCCCTTGATGCAGCGCCTCGTCCACCCGCGCCGCCATGTCCACGTCGCCCAGGCTGCGTCGCAGCCACCGGTCGATGGCCCCGCTCCGCAGCAGCGTCAGGCCCGCGGCAGCCTCTTGCCGCAGGGCGTAGGCCAGGCTGCGCGCCGTCCAGGCCTGCTGCCCGCCCAGCTCGATGGCGCGCTGCGCCCGGCGGGACGGCCGTGCCGAGGTCCGGCGCGCCCGGGCAGCCGACGGGCTGGCGAGCAGCTCCAGCGAAGGGCGGTGGTCCGGATCGTCCGCCAGCATGCCGCGCACCAGCTCGGCGAGCGCGCCCGGCAGCCGGTGTGCGCCGACGATGGCGGCATAGCTGCCCATCTCCAGCTTGCGCTTCAGCACCGCCTCGTCCGGCACGCCCGCCACCGGGTTGACGCCCAGCGAGAGCATCACGAGCAGCGCGCCCAGCGCATACACGTCGTCGGCGGCCGTGCCGTCGCCACGGCCGGCGGGCAGGCAGGCGGACACGCAGGGCGGCTCCATCCAGCTTGGCTGATGGCAGGCCGGCGGGGCGGACCAGGCCGCCCCGAGCGTCACGGCGAGGCCCGGGGCTGCCTGGAACACATTGGCCGCCTGGACCGCACGGTGCGTCACGTTGCGCGCCTGCATGTCCGCCAAGGCCGCCGTCACGGGCGCGAGCACGTGCTCCATCAGCTCCGGCTCGGACCACGGGCGCAGCGCGGCGGCCAGCGACGGCCCGGGCGGGGCGGGGCAGAACACGAAGTAGCCGGTGTCCCCGCCCGGCATCGCGACAGGCCCATGCCCCGATGGCGTCAGGAGGTTGCGCGCCTCAACGCCTGCCATCGCGGCCAGAACGCGGGCACGGGCCGGCCAGCCCCGCAGCACCGGGATGGCCATGTACCCGGCCGCCCCGCCCCGCGTCGCTGCGAAGGCGGGTTCCGGCCCGCAGTCAGCCAGCGCCTGGCCGTGATCGACGGCGAATGCGTCGCCGGGCGACCCGGCGGAAAATGAGGGAGCAGCAGCCATTCTGGCGAACCTGGGCGTTACGCCGCTATTCTGGCCGACTCAGGGTTAACCAAACCCTTTCGGCGCGGTCTGGAAAGCAAGGCTGGGCTCTGCCCAGACCCGCCAAAGGCCTGAGGCCTTTGGAAACCGTTTTATTAAAGAAAAGGATTGCAAAGGCTCTGCCTTCGGCGGAGTCCAGCGGCAGAGCCTCTGGCCTTGCTCAGCCCTCGAACGGATCGCGCATCAGGATGGTGTCGTCCCGTTCGGGGCTGGTGGAGAGCAGCGTCACCGGCGCTTCCACCAGCTCCTCGACCCGGCGGACGTACTTGATCGCCTGCGCCGGCAGGTCCGCCCAGGAGCGTGCCCCCTTGGTCGAGTCGGACCAGCCCTCGACCGATTCGTACACCGGCCGGGCCGCCGCCTGCGCGCCCGGGGCCGCGGGCAGGTGGCGCGCCACGACGCCGCCGATCTCGTAGCCGGTGCAGATCCTCAGCTCCGCCATCCCGTCCAGCACGTCGAGCTTGGTCAGGGCGAGGCCGGTGATGCCGCCGACCTTGACCGCCTGGCGCACCATCGCCGCGTCGAACCAGCCGCAGCGCCGGGGCCGCCCGGTCACGGTGCCGAACTCCCGCCCGCGCTCCCCCAGCGTCCGCCCGGTCTCGTCGGTCAGCTCGGTCGGGAACGGGCCGCTGCCGACGCGGGTGCAGTAGGCCTTGGCGATGCCGAGCACGAAGCCCACAGCCCCCGGCGCCACGCCGGACCCGCTGGCGGCGGTGGCGGCGATGGTGTTGCTGCTGGTCACGAACGGGTAGGTGCCGTGGTCCACGTCCAGCATCACCGCCTGCGCGCCCTCGAACAGGATGCGCTGCCCGGCCCGGCGCGCGTCGTCCAGCCGCAGCCACACCGGCTCCAGGTGGGGCAGGATGCGCGGGGCCAGCGCCAGCAGGTCGTCCAGCAGGCGCTGCTTCTCGAACGTCTCGGCGCCCAGGCCGCGCAGCAGCGTGTTGTGGTGCAGCAGCAGCTCGTCCAGCTTGTCGGACAGGGTCTGCGGCTCGGCCAGGTCGCAGGCGCGGATGGCGCGGCGGGCCACCTTGTCCTCGTAGGCCGGCCCGATGCCGCGCCCGGTGGTGCCGATCTTACGCTCGCCGCGCGCCGCCTCCCGCGCCCGGTCCAGCGCCGCGTGCAGCGGCAGGATCAGCGGCGCGTTGTCGGCGATGCGCAGGTTGGCCGGCGACACGTCGAGGCCCTGCGCCCGCACCCGGTCCATCTCCGCCAGCAGCGCCACCGGGTCGATCACCACGCCGTTGCCGATCACTCCCAGCTTGCCCCGCACCAGCCCGGACGGCAGCAGGCTCAGCTTGTACGTCTGGTTGCCCACCACCAGCGTGTGCCCGGCGTTGTGCCCGCCCTGGAAGCGCACGACGATGTCTGCCCGGCTGGCGAGCCAGTCCACCACCTTGCCCTTGCCCTCGTCGCCCCACTGGGCGCCGATCACCGTCACGTTCGCCATGCTTCAGCCCTTCAGAGTGCGACGGCGGCGCCGCCGCGCAGGATGTGCGTGCAACGCAGGCGCGCGGCCTCCGCCGCCGGGTGGTCCGCCGGGTCCAGCGCGGCCACCGTGGCGTAACCCTCGGCGCGCAGCCGGGCCGCGGCGGCGTGGTCGTGGCCCACCGGCACGAACAGCCGCGGCCGGGGGGCGGGCAGGGCGCAGGCGCGCAGGATGGCGTCCGGGTACAGCGTCAGCCCGGTGGCCGGCTCGTCCTCGCCGCACAGGTAGCGCCCGCCGCGGCCGAGCGCCTCGTGCCGCCCCGGCGCATAGACGCCGGTGCAGACGCCGGTGTGGTACGGCAGGTCGCGGAACTCCAGCGGATCGATGGTGAGGCGGATGCCGGGCGAGCGGGCCTCGATCGCGCGCACCGTGTCGGCCAGGCGCCGGCACAGGCCGTGCGAACCCGGCGGCAGCGCCAAGGCCTCCAGCCGTTCCAGCGCCGGCCCGGCCAGCCCCGCCGTGAGCAGCAGGGCGCTGAGCGTGTCCGCCATCCGCCCGCCGTGCTGCCTGACGGAGGCCACGTCCTTGCGGTCCAGCGCGCGCAGCAGCGCCTGCCGGGCAGGGCCGGCGATCCCGGCCTCGTCCAGCAGCGTCGGCGCCAGGCGCGGCAGGGTGAGGTCGAAGCTCACCCGGGTCAGCCCGAGCGCCGCCAGCGCCTCCGCGCCCACCAGCACCATCTCGGCGTCCGCGGCCAGGCTGTCGCAGCCGATCAGCTCGATGCCGGCCTGCGCCACCTGGCGGTCCGGCGCGATCTGGCTGCCGCGCGCCCGCAGGCACTGCCCGGAGTAGCTCAGCCGCAGCGGACGCGGGGCGCCCGACAGCCGGGTGGTGGCGATGCGCGCGACCTGCGGCGTCATGTCCGCCCGCACGCCCAACATGCGGTGCGAGTCCGGGTCCATCAGCCGGAAGATCTGGTCCCCGGTCGCGGCGCCCGACCCGGCGAGCAGCCCGTCCTCGAACTCGATCAGCGGCGGCTTGATGCGCTCGTAGCCGTGGGCGGCGAAGACGGCCATCACGCCCTCGACCGCCGCCGCCTCGGTCTCCGCGTCCGGCGGCAGCAGATCCCGCAGCCCGGCGGGCAGCAGGGCGGGGTTGGCCAGCGTGTCGGGGAAGGGGTCGGGCATCGCCGGGCGTTATGCCATCGCGGGCGACTGCACAGAAGCGTGAGCCCCCGCTTCATAGGCCCAGTCCAGCCAGGGCAGCAGCGCCTCGATGTCCGCCGTCTCGACCGTGGCGCCGCCCCAGATGCGCAGGCCCGGCGGCGCGTCCCGGTAGCTGGCGATGTCGAACGCCACGCCCTCCGCGTCCAGCAGGGCGGCGACCTGCCTGCCCGCCGCTGCGCGCAGGCAGATGGAGGTGGGGGAGCGGTGCGCCGGGTCCTCGGCCAGGAACGACGCCCAGGGCGAGCTGGCCTGCCAGGCCGCCACCGCGGCGAGGTTCGCCTCCGCCCGGCCGATCAGCCCCGGCAGGCCGCCCTGCCGCTCCGCCCAGGCCAGCCCGTCGAGCGCGTCCGCCACGCAGAGCATGGAGGGGGTGTTGATCGTCTCGCCGCGGAACAGCCCCGGCGTGATGCGGAAGATCTTGGGCATCGGCCAGGCGGGCGCGTGCCGCTCCAGCCGGGCCAGCGCGCGCGGGGAGAGCGCCAGCATGCCATGCGCCGCCTCGCCGCCCAGCGCCTTCTGCCAGGACCAGGTGACCACATCGAGCCGGTCCCACGGCAGGTCCATGGCGAAGGCGGCGGAGGTGGCGTCGCAGATCACCAGGCCGTCGCCGCGCCGCAGCCACGGCCCGTCCAGCAGCCGCACGCCGGAGGTGGTGCCGTTCCAGGCGAGCACGGCGTCATGCGCCGGGTCGATGGCGTCCAGGTCCGGCAGCGCGCCATACGCCGCGGCCAGGGTGCGGACCCCGGGCAGCTTGAGCTGTTCGGCGATGTCGGCGGCCCACAGGGCGGAGAAGCTCTCGAACGCCAGCACGTCGACCGGGCGCGGGCCGAGCAGCGACCACATCGCCATCTCCACCGCCCCGGTGTCGGAAGCGGGGACGATGCCGAGCCGCCAGCCCGCCGGCATCCCGAGCAGGGCGGCCGACCGGTCGATCACCTCGGCCAGCAGCGCCTTGGCCGCGGGCGCGCGGTGGCTGCGGCCGAGCATGGCGGTGTCGAGCGCCGCGGCGGTCCAGCCGGGCCGCTTGGCGCAGGGGCCGGAGGAGAAGCACGGGTTGGCGGGGCGCAGGCGAGGCTTGGTCATGCGCGGCTCGTTCAGGGAGGGCGCAGCGTAGCCGAGAGAACGGGGTTTCTGAAATGCGGGCCGGAGCCGGGCGTGCTATGATGCGGCCAGGAGGCGGTGCATGGATGACGACAAGCTGCTGGCAATCCTCGACCGGCTGGAGCAGGGGCAGCACCGGCTAGAGCAGGGGCAGCAAGACCAGAAGCGCGAGATGCTGGATTTCCGCGTCGCGGTCATGTCCAAGTTCGAGCGGCTGGAGAACAGGGTGGAGCGGCTGTCGTCCGGCTTGGCGCAGAACGTGACCCAGGTGAGCAGCATCCTGGATCAGTTGACCACGCGCGAGGCGCAACTGGCCATGCTGCAGGACGCCATCCGCGCCGGCCTCAACGCCGAGAGCATCCAGGTGCGGACGGTGCACAAGACCGTGGTGGGCCTGAGCAGCATCGTCCTGGATTTGCAATCCCAGGTGTCCGAGCTGACCCGGCGGCTGGACGACATGCAGTATCCGATGCAGGGGTCCTGAGCGGAGATGGACCTGATGAAACGGGCTTGCTGGCTTTGCCTGCTGGCCCTGTTGGCAACTTCTCCGGCGTGTGCAGAGGAGGTGGGCTTCTCGGTCGTCATGGCGCCGGACCCGCCTGGCGAGCCTTTGAAGGTCGGCGTCTGGTATCCGACCCGGGCCGCGGCCTCCGACCAGCCTTTAGGGCTATTCGGCCAACATGTCGCGCCGGACGCCCCGGTCGACGGCAGTGGGCATGGCCTGGTTGTGATGTCGCACGGCAACGGAGGCTATCTCGGCAGCCACTACGACACTGCCCTCGCGCTGGCGCGGGCCGGCTTTGTCGTCACCGCGATGACGCATACTGGCGACAACTACCTGGACCAAAGCCGTGCCGCCGACTTGCCCGCACGGCCCCGCGCCGTCCGCGCCGTTACCAGCGCCATGCTGGCGGATTGGGCTGGCCATGCGGCGGTCGACCCGGCGAAGATCGGGGTGTTCGGCTTCTCCTCCGGCGGCTTCACGGCGCTGGCAGCCATCGGCGGCGTGCCCGACCTCGCGAAGGTCGCGCCCTACTGCGCCGCCCATCCGGAGGCTTACGTTTGCGAGGTCGCCAGGGCACATCCAGCCCCAGCCTCGGACGCGCCGGCAGAGTGGAGCGCCGATCCCCGCAAAGGCGGCCGTGGTCGCGGCGCCCGCGCTCGGCTTTGCTTTCGCCCCCTCCGGCCTGGCGGCCGTGCGAGCTCCCGTGCAGCTTTGGCGCGCCGAGGAGGACAGTATCCTACCCTCGCCGGACTACGCGGAGGCGGTGCGGGACGCCTTGCCGCAACCTCCTGAGTACCACGCCGTCTCGGGCGCGGACCACTTCGATTTCCTCGCACCATGCAGCCCTGCCATGGCGTCAGCGGCGCCGGGCATCTGCCAGGAGCGCGGCAGCTTCGACCGGGCCGCGTTCCATCGGGCCTTCAATGCGGAGGTCGTGCGCTTCTTCGAGCAGGCCCTGCGCTGATCGCCCTCACCCCACCACGATCGCGCTGCCGCCGCGCCGTCCGGCCGCCCGCGCCGGGGAGCGCAACCAGGCCGGGCCGCCATGGCGGCCCGGTCTCTTCCGCTCAGTCCATCGCGGCTGCCTCCACGCTCTGCCTGCCCATGGTGGTGCGCAGGAACGTGAGCGGGTTCCAGTAGTCCTTGTAGTGCGCGATGCGCCCGTCCCGCAGCCGGATCATGGAGATGTAGCGCTGTTCGTAGTCCTCTCCCGTGTTCAGGCCCTCGCCATGGCCAGCGAACTCGAGCACCACGAGCTGGGGATCGTTCATCTCGTAAGCGACGACGTCGGTCACGCTGTCGATCCTGAGCAGCTTGCGGATGACCTGGAAGTTGGCGACGATGGCGTCCCGGCCCACCAGGGGCGATCTCAGCCCAGGCGGGGCGAACGGATACTCCAGCACGCCGTCCTCCGCGGCGAACATGTCGGGAAACGTCGCGGCATCGGGTGCGAGGCGGCTGCCCAGCACGCGCCGCAGCATGGCCGGGAAGCTCTCAACGGCATTGGCGTCGGACATCTTGTTTTTCCGTTCTCTGCCGCGCGGGATGCGCGTCCTGTCGGGGCCGGATGATGGCTTGGGCCAGCATCGCCCCGGCAGGGTGGTAACTGTTGACCATGGTCCATGGTCAACGGTATGGGCAACACGATGTTGATATCGGTCTTCGCCCGCGAGAGTCGGCTGTCGGTCGACACCGTGCGGTTCTATGTGCGCCGGGGGCTGCTGCATCCGCAGGCCGGCCGGAAGGGCGGGTCTCGCCCCTACCAGGTGTTCTCGCCGCTGGACGTGGAGAAGGCGCGGATCATCCGGGCCGGGCAGGCGCTGGGCCTGTCCCTCGACGAGGTCGGCGCGTTCCTCAGGACGCGGACGTTCGACGGCGCGGACGACGGCCACGTCCTCGCCTTCCTGGCCAGCCAGCGCGAGCAGCTCACGAAGCGGGTGGCCGAGCTGCAGAAGCTCCTCGCGTTCGTGGACGCGAAAATGGCTTGGCTTCGGGACCCCGGCAGCGGGGAGCCTCCGCCGCTTCCGAGGTGACGGCGCGCAAACTTGGCTTCGGGGAGGAGTTCCAGGCCGGCGTCACGGTGTCCTGGGGCTGAGCAGGATCACCCGACCACGATCGCGTTGCGCAGCGCGAGCGGGTCCACCACGCGGCTCAGCGGCTCGAAGCTGCTGCCGGTGCCGCGGATCGCCACGGTGCCGAAACCCAGCGCGCGCGCCGCCAAGCCCTGCAGCACATCCACCGTCTCGATCTTGCTGACGTTCATCTCCATGGTGCGGCGGCGCAGCCAGCCCGTCTTGTAGATGACCCGGCGGTCCGTCACCGCGATCTCCGTCGTCGCCCGCCGGACCGCCGCGCCCAGCAGGCTGCACAGCGCCAGCACCGCCAGCAGCACGGCGGCGAACGCCATCAGCTGCGCATCAGCCCTGCCCAGGGCCGCCGCAGCCACCAGCAGCGCGGCGCTGGCGGCGACCAGGCCAAGGCCCTGGCCATACACCACCCAATGCAGCCGGCCCTGGAACAGCACCCGCTCGTCCGGCCGCAGCACCTGGGCGAGGTAGGCCATCAGCGGCGTTCCCGGTCCGGCCCGCGCCGGCCGTGCGTCATGCGTTGGTTCACGCCGACCCTTGTAGAAAGAACCCCGCGCGGCGGGAAGCTGTCACATGAGCGTCGGGGCTTCTCCCGCCGGGGCACGGATCGCGCCGTTGGCCCGCGGTCCCTTGTCGGCCTTGTCGAGCAGTTCCAGGAACGGCTTGATGATGTCGATCGGCATCGGGAACACCACGGTCGAGTTCTGCTCGGCGCCGATCTCCGTCAGCGTCTGCAAGTAGCGCAGCTGCATCGCCGCCGGCACGCTGCCCAGGATCTTGGCGGCGTCGACCAGGGTTTGCGAGGCCTGGAACTCGGCTTCCGCGTGGATGATCTTGGCCCGGCGGTCCCGTTCCGCCTCGGCCTGCTTGGCGATGGCGCGCACCATGTTGTCCGTCAGCTCGACCGTGCGGATTTCGACGTTGCTCACCTTGATGCCCCAGGTCTCCGTCTGGGTGTCCAGGATGGCCTGCACGTCCGCGCTCAGCTTCTTGCGGTCGGACAGCATCTCGTCCAGCTCGTGCTGGCCCAGCACCGCCCGCAACGTCGTCTGCGCGAGCATGTTGGTCGCCGGCAGGTAGTCCTGCACCCGGATGACGGCCCGCTCGGCATCCACGACGTTGAAGTAGAGCACGGCATCGACCTTCATCGACACGTTGTCGCGCGAGATCACGTCCTGGGTCGGTATCTCGATCACCTGGATGCGCAAATCGACGCGCACCATCTCCTGGAAGAACGGCAGCAGCAGCACCAGGCCCGGACCCCTCACGCCCTGGAAGCGCCCAAGGGTGAACACCACCGCGCGTTCGTACTCCCGCAGGATTTTCACCGACGCGCTGAGCAGGACATAAGCCGCGACGAGGACGACCGGCACGGCGTACAGCAGCGACGGGACCGCGTTGAACATCGATTGCATGGCTTCGCATTCCTTGGGTCGGGACCGAAAAGAAGGTCAGCCGCGCCAGAAGGGCACGCCATGCAATTGAAATGGGGCCGGAACGTCTAGGCAGGCAGGTTCGGAAACTACCTAGGCAAGTAGAATGGCCGCAAGCCAGGCCAGAGGCTCCGCCTCTGGACTCCGCCAAAGGCGGCGCCTTTGGAACCCATCTATATGAAACGGTTCCTTCTGCGGAGTCGCGGCCGCAGGCGTTGCCGCGGCCAGCGCGAGCGCGCCCCCGGCAAGCAGCGATGCCCTGCGGCCGATGATGGGCTGGTTCGCTCGTGACATCCGGACGCCCCTCGTGCTCGCGGCCGTTCTGGCGACGTTGCGGCAGGCAAAACGCCGGGGGTATGCAAAACGCCAGCCGAATTTCCGCCTGGCCGCGGGAATGCCGGCGAGATGTGTTTCCAGTGCATTCCCATCCGGCACTGACCCGATCCGGGCAGGATGCCCCACCCAGCCCTGCCGTGCCTGATCCTGCCGATGCCTGCCCGGCGCACGGCCCGTTGCCGCGGGGCGTGCCGGCTGGATGCCGAGGCTGGCCGCGGCGAGCCTGTTTGCCGCGGCCCGCCTGACGGACGGCCGCTCCATGACGGACCGCGCCGACGCCGGGTCAGGAGCCGAAGGAAGGCTGCGGCAGGGGGTTGTACGGGAAGACGCGCCCTGGGCCGTGCCCGCCCGCCATGCTGCTCAGCGGGCTGGTGTCCCAGTAGTTGCTGCCCAGCGCCACATGCAGGCAGGCGTAGGCGCCATGCGAGGTCGCGCCGTACTGCGTCTCGCCGGGCCGGTAGAAATACCCGGCGTAGCGGTCCGCCCACACGACGGCATCCTGGGGGCAGGCAGCACGGGCCTGGGCCTCGGACGGATAGGTCGTGATCGCGCCGAATTCGAGTTCAGGATCGGCGGCCCCGGAGTTGCCGTCTGCTCTCGCGGCGGTCGGCGGCAGCATGGACAGCGCGATGATCAACGCGGTGCTCCGGATCACGGTCACTCTCCCTTGATCTCCGCTCCGGGCCACGGTTCCCGCGATGCAATCGCGTATGCGTTGGACGTGACGCTTAGGCCCGGCCTTTCGCGGCGAAACATGACGTTTGCGGACATCTTGCCATGACCCGGCGCTGATATCCAGCAATGTGGTTTAAGGAGCTGATTGGCCGATTGCGGACTGTCCGGTGTGAAGCGCAGAACCCGAAGAAGCGGACATCCGACGGAGGTCAACTGCCGGCGGCGGTCGACCCACAAAGGACGTGCGGCAATCTTTTGCTCGTGCCCAGAAGCAGACAGACATTGCCTTATGTCTCCGATAAAACGGACTAAATAACAGGGCGAAACCAATTGGCTTCAAACAGGAGCGAGAAGGTCTGAAAAAACCAAGCGCTCCATGGCTCAGGGTTGATTGATACACGCCGCACGTCAGGCTCAGCATCAGCAGCGCTAGCTAAGACCCGGAAGGTCATAAGGGATATACGCTCGATCATTTCGTCGTCTGTGTATTCACCAGAGTCCCACCATCTCCAGCCTCCTGCATGAGCACCAAATTCGTTCCTTAAAAAATATAGATAAGTTGCGACTTCTCCATCTTCCTCGCTCAGGCCAAGCGTCGCAACGAGATCGGATCTAACGCGTCGCGGATCACCCACAGCATCCTTCCAAGGCATAACCTGCAATGACTGGAGAACACAGTCGAAGGCGATTGAAGCTTCTAAATTAAAACCTACTGAAATTAGGGCTCGGCCACGCAGGAAGTGGAACACTGCCTGGTGAATCGCTGGATCCAAGGTATTTCGCCCTATCCATTTCGATCGGCTCTGAGGTGCCGTGTCAAGCTTGCCCCAGTCTTCAGGGAGGTCACGTACTGCGGCGGTTAGGGCGGTCTTTGCTTTTGCTGGCGGTGTCACTGCACCGTATCGATGGCTTTTCATTTGGTTTCCAAAGGGATGCAAAACGACCCGCTCTCGCTCCCAGGCAATCATAAGTACTTTCGCAACGTATGCGCGATGGATGTACTGGCGATAATAATGAGCAAGCCATGAGAGGATGTCATAAACATATTCATCCTTAAATACTGTGTGCCATCCAAATCCCCAGCCCGGAACAAAGGTGCTTACTGCAAGTCCTTCGCGACAGGCACTAGGGTCAGGACCCATAAGCGGTTGACCCGGCTCGACCGGGTCTGATTCAGAGG
>CAXTPP010000102.1:0-12798 GCA_964246185.1 uncultured Acetobacteraceae bacterium | reverse complement strand
GAGGCCTTTGGAAACCGTTTTATTACATAGGTGGATTCCAAAGGCTCCGCCTTTGGCGGAGTCCAGAGGCAGAGCCTTTGGCCTTGTTTGCTAGTCAGCCGCGTCGAGCTGAGCCACGCGGGTTAGCGCCACGTCCTCCTCGAAGAACCGCTCCTGCCAGCCGGACATGCGGTTGGTCTTGCGGACCTGCACCGCGGTGACCTTGTACTCCGGGCAGTTGGTGGCCCAGTCCGAGAAGTCCGTGGTGATCACGTTGGCGCCCGTGCTCGGATGATGGAACGTGGTGTAGACCACGCCCGGCTGCATCCGCTCGCTGATGCGGGCGCGCAGCGTGGTGTCGCCGGAGCGGCTTTCCAGCCGCACCAGGTCGCCGTCCAGCACGCCGCGGCCCTCGGCGTCCATCGGATGGATTTCGAGCACATCCTCCTGGTGCCACAGGCTGTTCTCGGTGCGCCGGGTCTGCGCGCCGACGTTGTACTGCGACAGGATGCGGCCGGTGGTGAGGATCAGCGGGAACAGCGCGCCGGTGCGCTCCTCGGTCGGGATGAACTCGGTGATCATGAACCGGCCCATGCCGCGGACGAACTTGCCGACGTGCATCATCGGCGTGCCCTCGGGCGCTGCGGCGTTGCACGGCCACTGGATGGAGCCGACCTCGTCCAGCTTGCGGTACGACACGCCGGCGAAGGTCGGCGTGGTGGCGGCGATCTCGTCCATGATCTGCTCGGGGTGGCCGTAGCTCATCGGGTAGCCGAGTGCGTTGGACAGCGCGACCGTCGCCTCCCAGTCGGCCAGCCCGCCCAACGGCGGCATCACCTTGCGCACCCGGCTGATGCGGCGCTCGGCGTTGGTGAAGGTGCCGTCCTTCTCCAGGAACGAGGAGCCGGGCAGGAACACGTGGGCGTACTTGGCCGTCTCGCACAGGAACAGGTCCTGGATCACCACGCACTCCATCGCCAGCAACCCGGCGGTGACGTGGTGGGTGTCCGGATCGGACTGCGCGATGTCCTCGCCCTGGATGTACAGCCCCTTGAAGCTGCCCTCCACCGCGTCGTCCAGCATGTTGGGGATGCGGCGGCCCGGCTCCGCGTTGAGCGGCACGCCCCACATCTCCTCGTAGATCTCGCGCACGTTGTCCTCGGCGACGTGGCGGTAGCCGGGGTACTCGTGCGGGAAGCTGCCCATGTCGCAGGAGCCCTGCACGTTGTTCTGGCCGCGCAGCGGATTCACGCCGGCGCCGGGGCGGCCGATGTTGCCGGTCGCCATGGCAAGGTTGGCCATCGCCATGACGGTGGTGGAACCCTGGCTGTGCTCGGTCACGCCCAGGCCGTAGTAGATCGCCGCAGCGCCGCCCGAGGCGTACAGCCGGGCCGCGGCGCGCAGATCCTCCGCGTCCACGCCGGTCAGGTGCGCCGTGGCCTCCGGCGAGTTGCGCGGCTCGGCGATGAAGCGCGCCCACAACTCGAAGGCGTCCCACTCGCAGCGCTCGCGGACGTAGTCGGTGGCGACCAGGCCCTCCGTCACCACGACATGGGCCATGGCGTTGACCAGGGCCACGTTGGTGCCGGGCAGCAGCGGCAGGTGGTGGTCCGCCTTCACATGGGGCGATCGGACCAGGTCGATGCGGCGCGGGTCGGCCACGATCAGCCGGGCGCCCTCGCGCAGCCGCTTCTTCATGCGCGAGGCGAACACCGGGTGGCCGTCGGTCGGGTTGGCGCCGATGACGAAGATCACGTCGCTGTCCATCACGGAGGCGAAATCCTGCGTGCCCGCGGAGGTGCCGAGCGTCGCCATCAGGCCGTAGCCGGTGGGCGAGTGGCAGACGCGGGCGCAGGTGTCGACGTTGTTGTTGCCGAACGCGGCGCGCACCAGCTTCTGCACCAGGTAGGTGTCCTCGTTGGTGCAGCGCGAGGAGGTGATGCCGCCGATGCTGTCCCGGCCGTAGGTCGCCTGGATGCGCTTGAACTCGGACGCCGCGTGGGCGATCGCCACCTCCCAGCTCACCTCGGTCCAGGCGTCGGTGATCCTGGCGCGGATCATCGGCTTGGTGATGCGGTCCTTGTGGGTGGCGTAGCCGAACGCGAAGCGGCCCTTGACGCAGGAATGGCCGTCGTTCGCCTTGCCGTCCTTATAGGGCACCATGCGCACCACGGTGTTGCCCTGCATCTCGGCCTTGAACGAGCAGCCGACGCCGCAGTAGGCGCAGGTGGTGACCACGGAGTGCTCCGGCTGGCCCATGGCGATGACGCTCTTCTCCGTCAGCGTCGCGGTCGGGCAGGCCTGCACGCAGGCGCCGCAGGAGACGCACTCGGAGCCCATGAAGTCCATGCCGCCGGGCGAGACCTTGGAGTCGAAGCCGCGGCCCTCGATGGTCAGCGCGAAGGTGCCCTGCACCTCCTCGCACGCCCGCACGCAGCGCGAGCAGACGATGCACTTGGACGCCTCGAAGGTGAAGTAAGGGTTGCTCTCGTCCTTCGGCGCAGCGCCGTGGTTCTCGCCGTCGAAGCCGTAGCGCACGTCCCGCAGCCCAACCGCGCCGGCCATGTCCTGCAACTCGCAATCGCCGTTGGCGGCACAGGTCAGGCAGTCGAGCGGGTGGTCGGAGATGTACAGCTCCATCACGCCGCGGCGCATCCCGGCGAGCTTGGGGGACTGCGTGGTGACCACCATGCCCTCCTCGGCCGGGGTGGTGCAGGAGGCCGGGGCGCCGCGGCGGCCGGCGATCTCGACCAGGCACAGGCGGCAGGAGCCGAACGGCTCCAGGCTGTCGGTGGCGCACAGCTTGGGGATCGCGGTGCCCATGCTCATCGCCGCCGCCATCACCGAGGTGCCGGCCGGCACGGTCACCGGCTGGCCGTCGATGCTCAGCGTGACGGTGCGGTCGGACACGCGGATCGGCGTGCCGTAGTCGAGTTCCTTGATCAGGGCCATGCGCCGCTCCTTACTCAGCCGCCACGGGCACGCGGGCGCCGCGGTCGAAATCCTCGGGGAAGTGCGTCAGGGCACTCTGCACGGGCACGGGGGTCAGCCCGCCCATCGCGCACAGCGAACCCTCCGCCATGGTGTCGCAAAGGTCGTTCAGCAAAGCGTGGTTCTTGGCGGAGTTGTCGCCGGCGACGATGCGGTCGATCACCTCCATGCCGCGCACCGAGCCGATGCGGCAGGGGGTGCACTTGCCGCAGCTCTCGTGGGCGCAGAACTCGAAGGCGAATCGCGCCTGCTTGGACAGGTCCACCCGGTCGTCGAACACCACCACGCCGCCGTGGCCGATCAGGCCCTTGGCGGCGGCGAACGCCTCGTAGTCCATCGGCGTGTCGAGCAGGCTGTCCGGGAAATATGCGCCCAGCGGCCCGCCCACCTGCACCGCGCGCACCGGGCGGCCGGTCGCGGTGCCGCCGCCGAAGGTCTCGACGATCTCGCGCAGCGTCACGCCGAACGCCACCTCGATCAACCCGCCGTGCTTCACGTTGCCCGCCAGCTGCACCGCCAGCGTGCCGCGGGAACGGCCGACGCCGTAATCGGCATAGGCCTTCGCGCCCTCGGCCATGATGAACGGCACGGCGGACAGCGAGAGCACGTTGTTGACGATGGTCGGCTTGCCGAACAGCCCCTCGATCGCCGGCAGCGGCGGCTTGGAGCGCACGATGCCGCGCTTGCCCTCCAGGCTGTTCAGCAGCGAGGTTTCCTCGCCGCAGATGTAGGCGCCGGCGCCCAGCCGCACCTCGAGGAAGAAATCCTTGCCGGAGTTGCGGATGTTCGCGCCGAGCCAGCCCGCCTTGGTCGCCGCGGCGATGGCGCGCTGCAAGGCCGTGAAAGCGTGGGGGTACTCGGAGCGGAGATAGATGTAGCCAAGCTCGGCATCCACCGCCAACGCGCCGATGGTCATGCCCTCGATCAGGCTGAGCGGGTCGCCCTCCATCGTCATGCGGTCGGCGAAGGTGCCGCTGTCGCCCTCGTCGGCGTTGCACACCACGTAGCGCTGGTCCGCAGGAGCGAGACGGACGGTGTTCCACTTGATCCCGGTGGGGAAGCCTGCGCCGCCGCGACCGCGCAGGCCGGACAGCTTGATCTCGTCCACGATGGCCTCACCCGTCATGCCGAGCGCGCGCTCGAGGCCGACGTAGCCGCCATGGGCGCGGTAGTCCTCGACGGACGCCGGGTCGATCACGCCGCAGCGCGCGAAGGTCAGCCGCTGCTGGCCCGTTTGCCACGGATGCTGCTCGGGCTTGCCGATCGTCAGCCGGTGCGCGCCGCCGGCCAGGAACCCGGCGTCGAACAGCCCCGGCACGTCGCCGGGCTTGACCGGGCCGTAGCCGGTGCGGCCGTCAGCCGTCTCGACCTCGACCAGCGGCTCCAGCCAGATCATGCCGCGGGTGCCGGTGCGGACCAGCTTCACGTCCTCGCCGCGGCGCGCCGCCTCCGCCAGGATGGCCTCCGCGACCCGTTCGGCGCCCAGCGCCAGGGCCGCCGCGTCGCAGGGGACGAAAATGCGGATCATGCGCGCGCCTCCATCATTAATCATGCGCGCGCCTCCATCATTAGTCATGCGCGCGCCTCCGCGACGACCCTGTCCAAATCCGCCGCGTCCACCCGGCCCATTGGCTCGCCGTCGTACATGGCGTTGGGCGCGCAGGCGCACAGGCCGAGGCAGAACGTCGGCTCCACCGTCAGCGCGCCGTCAGTAGTCTTGCCGCCCCAGTCGAGGCCGAGGCGGCCCAGCAGGTCGTCGGCCAGCTGGGTCATGCCCATCGCCTGGCACGCCTCCGCCCGGCACAGCTTCAGCACGTGACGCCCGGCCGGCTGGCGGCGGAAATCGTGGTAAAACGAGATCACGCCGAACACCTCCGCACGGGACAGGTTCAGCGCGGCGGCGATCATCGGCTCCACCTCGGTCGGCACGCAGCCGAACTCGGCCTGCATGGCATGCAGCATGGGCAGCATGGCGCCCGGCATGGCTCGGTGCGCGTCGATGACGGCCGCGGCACGGGCGGTCCCGTCCCACTGCGGACGGTCGTCGCGCACTGCGGCGAGCGGATACCCGTGACCCTTGGCCATGTGGCGGTCGATCCTCCTGTCTCATGCAACACATACGCCGGAAGTCCAGCCCGGCAAGTGCCTCGCGGCCGTGCTGTGATAGCGAATACCGATCAGGCCGGCTCGATCTCGTCCAGCGTGCTCGCCGGCACGCCTGCCATGTTGTTGGCCAGCAGGTGCCTCGGTGCGGTCTGCATCCAGTGCTTGAGAGTGATCTCCTCGAACTTGCCGGCGTCCCAGGTCTGCACGATCTCCAGGTCCTCGGAGCCGGTGTTGCGCATGGCGTGCCCGTAGCCGGCCGGGATGTAGGCCGAGTCGCCGGCCTTGACCTCGGCCACCTGGCCGCGCCCGCCGGAGCCGAACATCGACACCTGGCCCTGCCCCTTCAGGTAGTAGTGGAACTCGTTGGCGTTCGGGTTCCAGTGCAGCTCCTTCATCTGGCCGGGCTTGATGACCATCAGGCCGCCCGACATCGTGGTGGAGATCGGCCACTCGTCCACGGTCGCCAGGTGCAGGCTGCCCCCGTCGAAGTCCCGCCGCGCCCGCGCGTCCTTGGTGAGGCTGAACTTGTGCGTCGACTCCTTCGGCCAGGGCGCATCGACGGCTTGCGCCACAGGGAGCACCGGCCCTGCCTGGATGTAGGTCTCGCCCTTGGGGAAGGCGTCGAACAGGGTCTGGTCGATGCCGAAATTGGCCGCCAGCATCTCCTTCGGCGTGACGTTGATCCAGTCGGTGATCGAGAAGGTGCCGTGCTCGGAGAACGCGCCGTTGTTGAACGACAGGATAAAATGGCACGGCTCGTCGCCGATCGTCTGGATGGCGTGGCCATGGCCCTTGGGGAAGAACCACAAATCGCCCGGCACGTAGTTGTTCACCTCGGTCTGCCCCGACGGGTCGAGCGCCGTGGTCTGGCATCGGCCGGCGATCACGTAGGCCCATTCCGCCGCGATGGCGTGCCAGTGCAGCTCCCGTGACGCGCCGGGGTCCAGGAACATGTGGACGCCCGCCAGGCCCTTCATGATCGGCATCTGGTGCTCGGTGGACTCCTTGGCCCAGCCGCCGGAGGTGATCTTCGGCGCCGACCCGTCGAGCGAGCGGGTGAAGGCAGGAATCTCCTTCACGTCCTCCGGGTCATGGAAGGCGACGGCGGCGCCCGGCGGCAGCTGGTTCGAGTCCAGGCCGTAGCCGCCTTCGCCCGGCTTGCCGTGGTCCGTGTGCAAGGTTTCGGCCAGGGCCACCTTCGAGAGCCCCAGGAGCCCGCCCGCACCGACCGCAGCGCCTCCCAGAATGGTCCGCCTGCTGGAATTCATGGCTGTTTTCCTTTGCTGACACGATATCAAAGGACGGTTTTGCCCGTCAGGCGAAGAGTCCGGCGACCTTGGCGATGGTCATGTAAACCCCCCAGGCGATCGGCAGCAGCACGCCTGCCCAGGCCAGCATGACGCCAGCCGACATCCCGCCAAGACCTATCCCTGGGGATGGGCCGATGCCGGAAGACAAGCCGATGCCCTGAGCGGCGCCGGAAGCGGCGGCGATCGGGCGGCGCTCCTGCACGGCCGCCAAGTCCTCCGCGGTCATGAACCAATGCGGCGCCAACGGCCGCACCAGCAGGTTGGCCACGAACCCGATGGCCAGCAACACGACCAGCGCATACAGCGTCGTGTCGTAGACCGCGTTCTTCGGCACGCCGTTTAGGGTGGCTTGCTGGCTGATCTCGCTGACCAGGATCGGCCCCAGCACGCCCGCCACCGACCAGGCCGTCAGCAGGCGGCCGTGGATGGCGCCGACGAACTGCGTGCCGAACACGTCGGCGAGGTATGCCGGCACGGTCGCGAAGCCGCCGCCGTACATCGACAGGATGAGGCAGGAGAAGGCCACGAACAGCGCCTTGTTGCCGCTGTGGGCCGCCCAGGGCGCGGCGGCATACAGCGCGATGCCGGCCAGGAAGAACACGGCGTAGGTCTGCTTGCGGCCCAGCCGGTCGGAGGCGGAGGCCCAGAAGAACCGGCCCGCGATGTTGAACAGCGACAGCAGCCCGACGAACCCGGCGGCGGCGGCGGCGGGAGCTGCGAACAGGTCCTGCAGCATGGGCGAGGCCACGCTGATCACCCCGATCCCAGCGCTCACGTTCATCAGCAGCACGGTCCAGATCAGCCAGAACTGCGGCGTGCGCCAAGCCCGGTTCAGGTGCACGTGGCCAGAGGCGGCGAACTGCTTGGCCGGCGGGGCGACCCAGCCCTCAGGTTTCCAGTTCGCGGGCGGCACGCGGTAGCCGAAGCTGCCGGCGAGCATGAACACGGCGTAGATCGCGGCCAGCACCAGGAAGGTCTGCCACACGCCGGGTCCGGAGCTGCCTTTGAAGCGGCTCATCAGGATGGTCGCCAGCGGCGCGCCGATCATCGCGCCGCCGCCGAAGCCCATGATGGCCATTCCCGTCGCCATGCCGCGGCGGTCCGGGAACCACTTCACCAGCGTGGACACCGGCGAGATGTATCCCAGGCCCAGGCCGATGCCGCCCAGCACGCCCATGCCGAGCCACACGATCCACAGCTGGTGCAGCTGCACGCCGAACGCCGCCACCGCGAGGCCGGCGCACCAGCAGGCGGTGGCGGTGACGCCGGCGCGACGCGGCCCGACCCGCTCCAGCCAGCCGCCCCATAGCGCGGCGGACGCGCCGAGGAACACGATGCCGAGTTCGAAGCCGACCACCAGGTTGGGCACCGACCAGTCGCAGGTCGTCGTCACCAGCGATCGCTGCAAGCCCTGGCCTGCCGGGCAAGCCGCGCCGACGGAGTGCGTCAGCGGCAGCCAGAACACCGACATGCCGTAGATCATGCCGATGCAGAGGTGGACCGCGAGCGCGGCGGGCGGCACCAGCCAGCGGTTGAAGCCGGCGGCGGCGACCGTGCGGGACCGGTCAAGCAGGCCAGCCTGAGGCGGCGTGGCGACATCAGCAGTCACGCTCATATCCGGGCGTCTCCGAGTCTTCTGGCCCAGCCTGAGCTGGGAGTGATACGGTTCTTGGTCAGGCAGCAGTGTTGACAGATCGAACCGTCATGACAAGGCAAGATCTCCGTGCGGCGATAGCGTATTTCTATCAGGCGACGGACTGGCAAGTGACGGACTGGCCGCAAGCCGCCGAGTCACGGTCACGAGCGCCTCCACCAACGGCGCCATGGGCTGGCGGTTCGAGGCCACCAAGCCGACCTGGAACGCCGCGTCGGGCTCCATCAAGGGGATGATCCGGAACGGCGGGTGGCTGCCCAGCATCTCGGCCACCCGTTCCGACACGACCGTCGCCCTTCCGCCGTGCCTCACGTGCGACAGCAGCGCGATCATGGAGTCCGACTCGATGTCGCACGGGTGGGCCCCGCCGGCGGGGGAGGCCAGCAGACGGTCTATGATGCGGCGGTTCTGCATGTCGGGGGTCAGCAGGCAGAGCGGCAGGGTGGCCGCCTCCGCCCAGGCCACCCGGTCTCGCGCGCCCATCGGGCCGTCCGCCGTGGTTAGCAGGCGGTAGCGTTCGACGAACAGCGGCAGGGATTGCAGGCGCCCGATCGTCTCGTTGCCGAGGTAGGTGATCCCCGCGTCGAGCTGCAGGTTGTCGAGCAGGTCGAGGATCTCGGTCGAGCTGCGGGACAGCACCTGGAAGCGGATGCCGGGGTGCAGGGCCTGGCAGCTCCTGGTCAGCAGCGGCGTGCAGGGCGTGGCGCTCGGGATGACGCCGAGGCGGAGCAGCCCGGACAGGCCCTTGCGCGACGCGCGGGCCTCGTCGCGCATCGCTCGCGCGTCGCCCACCAGGCGCTTGGCCCATTCTAGCACCCGCTCGCCCTCGGGGGTGAGGCCCTGGAAGCGCGAGCTGCGCTGCACGAGCATCACGCCGAGCGATTCCTCGAGGGACTTGATCGCGGCCGACAGAGTCGGCTGGGCCACCCCGCACGCCTCGGCGGCCCGGCGAAAGTTGCGTTCCCGCGCGACGGCGATGAGGAACTCCAGCTTGTCGATCAAGAGGTTGCGTCCAGATCGGAAGATCGGCTGGTAGCGGCGGACGGATTTGAACCGCCGACCAAGGGATTATGATTCCCCTGCTCTACCGCTGAGCTACGCCGCCAGCCGGCCGGTGCGCTGTTTCGCGCCTCGGGGCTGCCAAGTCAACATAACGGCGACTCCAACGGCCCTTGCGGATGACCTTCAAGCCAGGCCAGAAGCCCCGCCCCTGGACTCCGCCAAAGGCAGGGCCTTCGGCGGAGCTGGACGGGGCCCAGCGTTGCGTTCCGCCGGGTCGCTGCCGCAAACCGTTGATATCAAATCGCGAAGCTGGCATTTCTAACGGCAAGGTTACAATGAGTACAACAATGTGACGTAATCTTGTGATACGCCAGCCCGCTAATCGGCGTAGGCGGAACGGACGTAAACAGCAGGACAGCTTTTCGCCATGAACTTGCGCACTACCCTCCTCGCGACTGCGGCCATCGGGCTGCCCGGCCTCGCCATGGCCCAGCCAGTCACCGGGCTGTACATCGGCGCCGGGGCGCTGGGGAACATCAAGCAGGATGAGCACGTGGTGCCGTCCGCGGCCCTCGGCATCCCAGGTGGGACGCGCTTCCGGTTCGACGCAGGCGGCGTCGGCGGCCTGGGCAGCATCGGCTACGGCCTGGGCAACGGCCTGCGAGTCGAGCTGGAAGGCGACTACCGCGAGAACAGCGTGATAGGCCTGCACGGCACGGGGCAGCCGAACCTCCCGGTCAACGGCGTGCAGGAAGACTACGGCGCGATGGTCAACGTGCTGTATGACTTCGACCTTCGCCCGCTCGGCGTCGCCTTCATGCAGCCTTACCTCGGCGTCGGAGCCGGCTACGACTGGTCCCATCTTTCGAGCCAGTACGAGAACAACGTGGTCACCGGCCAGCAGAGCCACTTCGGCGGCAGTACCGGAAACTTCGCCTACCAGGGCATCGTCGGCGCCGCCTTCCCGATCAGCGGCGTTCCAGGCCTGGCCATCACGGCCGACTACCGGTTCTTCGGCGTCCTGGGCGACGAGAACTTCAAGGGCAGCACCGTCCCGAGCCCCAGTGCGTTCGGACGCGTGAAGATCACGGAGAACCTGAACCACAGCCTCGTGGTCGGCGTGCGCTACGCCTTCAACACGCCGGTTCCGGTGCCTCCGCCGCCGCCCGCAGCGCCTGCGCCGGTGGTCGCGCCGACCCGCACCTACCTGGTGTTCTTCGACTGGGACCGCGCGGACCTGACCGACCGCGCCCGGCAGATCGTGGCCGAGGCCGCGCAGGCCAGCACCCGCGTGCAGAGCACCCAGATCGAGGTGCAGGGCAACGCCGACCTGTCCGGCACCCCGCAGTACAACCAGAAGCTGTCATTGCGCCGCGCCCAGACCGTCGCGGCCGAGCTGGTGCGGGACGGCGTGCCGACCGGGGAAATCCAGATCCAGGCGTTCGGCGACACCCGGCCCCTGGTGCAGACCGCAGCCGGCGTGCGCGAGCCGCAAAACCGCCGGGTCGCCATCATCCTGCGATAGCGGCCTCGGGAGGGTGGGCACGGACAGCCCACCCTCGCCTGCAAGGCGGCTCCTGTGCTGGGTGTAGCGCGTAAAGCACTGCTTCCGGAAAATCGTGGTCAAGTCGCCTCAACGGCTATCGCCAAGCTGCAAATCCCGAGGGATGCGCTTGCGTCGCAGACCGGATTGGATATGACAGTACCCGTGCATTACGGGATACCGCCGATCATGCGGCTCAGACTCCTCGCCACCACCGCCGCCGTGTGCCTGCCGGGCCTAGCGCTGGCGCAACCCGTCGATGGCCTCTACGTCGGCGCCGGCGCGCTTTACAACTACAAGCAGGCCGAGCACGCGCAGGCCTCGCCATCCGTGGGTCTAGGGTCGTCGCGCCTGACGTTCAACGGTGACGGATACGGCGGCCTGGGCAGCGTAGGCTATGGGTTGGGCAACGGCTTGCGGCTCGAGATCGAGGGCAACTACCGGCAGACCAGCCTGCGGAAATACACGTTGCAGACGCCCAACACCGCCCGCTCGTCGCAGCAGGATTACGGCGGGATGGGCAACGTCCTGTATGACATCGACCTGCGGCCGTATGGGCTGGACTATGCCTTCATACCGTATGTCGGCGTCGGGGCCGGCTATGCCTGGAGCCACCTGAACGGCTTCAGCGCGATCCAGTCCACCGGGCCGGCCACGCACCTCGGCGGCACCGGCAGCAACTTCGCCTACCAGGCCATCCTCGGCTTCGCTTTCCCGATCAGCCAGGTGCCAGGCCTCGCGATCACCGCCGAGTACCGGTTCTTCGGCATTCTCGGCAACGAGCAGTTCCGTGCCACGTCGCTCTCGACCCCAGGCGCCAAAGGCCCGTACAACATCACGGAGAACCTGAACCACAGCGGGGTCCTCGGCGTGCGCTACGCCTTCAACACGCCGGTTCCGGTGCCTCCGCCGCCGCCCGCAGCGCCTGCGCCGGTGGTCGCGCCGACCCGCACCTACCTGGTGTTCTTCGACTGGGACCGCGCGGACCTGACCGACCGCGCCCGGCAGATCGTGGCCGAGGCCGCGCAGGCCAGCACCCGCGTGCAGAGCACCCAGATCGAGGTGCAGGGCAACGCCGACCTGTCCGGCACCCCGCAGTACAACCAGAAGCTGTCATTGCGCCGCGCCCAGACCGTCGCGGCCGAGCTGGTGCGGGACGGCGTGCCGACCGGGGAAATCCAGATCCAGGCGTTCGGCGACACCCGGCCCCTGGTGCAGACCGCAGCCGGCGTGCGCGAGCCGCAAAACCGCCGGGTCGCCATCATCCTGCGATAGCGGCCTCGGGAGGGTGGGCACGGACAGCCCACCCTCGCCTGCAAGGCGGCTCCTGTGCTGGGTGTAGCGCGTAAAGCACTGCTTCCGGAAAATCGTGGTCAAGTCGCCTCAACGGCTATCGCCAAGCTGCAAATCCCGAGGGATGCGCTTGCGTCGCAGACCGGATTGGATATGACAGTACCCGTGCATTACGGGATACCGCCGATCATGCGGCTCAGACTCCTCGCCACCACCGCCGCCGTGTGCCTGCCGGGCCTAGCGCTGGCGCAACCCGTCGATGGCCTCTACGTCGGCGCCGGCGCGCTTTACAACTACAAGCAGGCCGAGCACGCGCAGGCCTCGCCATCCGTGGGTCTAGGGTCGTCGCGCCTGACGTTCAACGGTGACGGATACGGCGGCCTGGGCAGCGTAGGCTATGGGTTGGGCAACGGCTTGCGGCTCGAGATCGAGGGCAACTACCGGCAGACCAGCCTGCGGAAATACACGTTGCAGACGCCCAACACCGCCCGCTCGTCGCAGCAGGATTACGGCGGGATGGGCAACGTCCTGTATGACATCGACCTGCGGCCGTATGGGCTGGACTATGCCTTCATACCGTATGTCGGCGTCGGGGCCGGCTATGCCTGGAGCCACCTGAACGGCTTCAGCGCGATCCAGTCCACCGGGCCGGCCACGCACCTCGGCGGCACCGGCAGCAACTTCGCCTACCAGGCCATCCTCGGCTTCGCTTTCCCGATCAGCCAGGTGCCAGGCCTCGCGATCACCGCCGAGTACCGGTTCTTCGGCATTCTCGGCAACGAGCAGTTCCGTGCCACGTCGCTCTCGACCCCAGGCGCCAAAGGCCCGTACAACATCACGGAGAACCTGAACCACAGCGGGGTCCTCGGCGTGCGCTACGCCTTCAACACGCCGGTTCCGGTGCCTCCGCCGCCGCCCGC
>CAXTPP010000101.1:0-12817 GCA_964246185.1 uncultured Acetobacteraceae bacterium | reverse complement strand
CTTGGGCGATGGACCCGGGCGGCAGGTCGAAGGCGAAAGGGTCCCCGTCCAGGATAGCGTCAGAGATAAGAGCTGATCTCGATCAGGTTGCCGTCCGGGTCCCGGCAGTACACCGACTCGATCGGCCCGAGCGCGCCGGACTTGCCGACCGGCCCGGCCACGACCGCCACCTCGCACGCCTGCAGGTGCTCCGCCACCTCCTGCGGGCCGACGGCGGTGATGAAGCAGGCGTCGACCGCGCCGGGCCGGTCGTTGAGGCCGGTGGCCCAGGCCTGCGCGTCGGCGTCCATCGGCCGCAAATTGAGCTTCTGGCCGCCGAACTTCAGCGCCGTGCGGCTGTCCGGGCCGAACTCCTCCCGCTCCATCCCGAGCACGCGCTGGTACCAGGACGCGGTGATCTCCACGTCCTTGCAATTGAGCACGATGTGGTCGAGACGGTCGACTGTGAAGCGCATGGCCCGGTCCCGTTGCAGCAGCCCGATGGCCGCGTATAGGGCGGCGTGGCGCTTCCGGCAATTGACCGCCGCCATCCTTGCCTTGGCCGCGATGCCGGCGCAGGCGCAGCCCTATGCAGTGCAAGCGATGCCGGACATCGCCTACGGCCCGTTGCCGGCGGAGGTTGGGGACCTGTTCCTGCCGTCCGGCCCGGATGGGCGCAGGCCGGCGGTGGTGGCGATCCATGGCGGCGGCTGGGTGGGGGGCAGCCGTCACGCCGCCGAGGGCCTGGCCCAGATGTTGGCTTCGCTCGGCGCGGTGGTGTTCAACATCGACTACCGCCTGGCCGACAAGGCGCTGGCCGGCACGCGCTGGCCGGCGCAGCTGGTGGACGCGCAGCTGGCGGTGCGCTTCCTGCGCGCCCATGCGGCGGAGTACGACCTTGACCCGGCGCGCATCGGCGCCCTGGGCGACTCCGCGGGCGCGCAGCTGGCGGTGTTCCTCGGCACGCTGCCGCGGATCGTGGCGGGCGACCAGGCCGGGCTGTACCCGAACGAGCGGCCGGACGTGACGGCGGTGGTGGACCAGTATGGCCCGACCGACCTGGCCGGCATGGGCCGCTCCGCCGCCCACTCCATCGACGCCCTGTTCGGCGCCCCGTCACCGGCCGCAGCGGCGCTGCTGACGGCCTCGCCGCTGCCGTCCGTCACGGCGCACAGCGCGCCGGTGTACATCGTCCATGGCCTTGGCGACCTGATCGTGCCGTTCCAGCAATCCCGCCAGCTGGAGGAGACGCTGCGGGCGCATGGCGTGGCGGCGGAGCTGACGCCGTTCAGCGGCGGGCACGCCTATGCCGGCGTGACCGACGAGCAGGTCGGCGCGCTGCAGCTCAACGCGTTGCGATGGCTGATGGAGCGGCTGCGCTAGGCAAGGCCAGAGGCTCTGCCTCTGGACTCCGCCAAAGGCGGGGCCTTTGGGATCCGTTTATGCAATGGTTTCCAAAGGCCCCCGGCCTTTGGCGGGTCTGGGCAGCGCCCAGCCTTGCTACGGCCCAGCCCGTGGCGGCGCTGCCCAGCGCAGGGCTGCGAGCTGCCCGTTCCCCGCCCTGGGGACATCCGGGTGCAAAGGCGGGTCGTTGCCGCTCCGGCCCGGCGGCGGCTCTGGCTGCGCGAAAGCGGCAGAGAGCTGGGTCACCTGGGCGCAGAGGGCGGCCACGTCCTCCGGCATGTGCAGCACCCAGGGGTGCGCCTCGGGCAGCGTGGCGAGGCTGAGGCCGCGGCAGATGTCGGCGACGATCTCCGCCATCGAAAGGCTGGCAATGTCAACGCCTAGGCCCTCGTCCAAATCCAGGTCCAGGTCGTCGTCCAGCTCGCCCAATCCGTCCAGAACGTCCAGTCGGTCCAGGGACTCGGCATGCAGGCTCTCGGCTTCCGAATCCTCCTCGGACTCGAGGTCGTCCAGCTCGCGCAGGACGCGCTGGTGGGCGGCGGCGCGCTGCTGGGCCGGCGTGCGGGCGCGCTGCGCCAACAGCTTGTCCACCGGCGGCTTGTCCACCTGCTGGGCCAGCCCGACGAGGCGGCAGACCGCGCGCGAGATGGAGTCGAACGCCACGACGGCGTCCTCCGCCGAGATCTCGCCTGCCTTGGTCTTCTGGTGGACCAGCTCGGCGAGCTTCATGCCGGCGTCGATCAGCCCGTGCAGCAGCCCGCGGCGATAACGTGCGTCCTCCGTCTCGGCGGCGCTGGTCGGCTCGGGCGGGGGTTGCGGGGCGGGCACGGATGGAACAAAACACAAACAGCGGCTGGGCGCAAGCTTTCTGTGCGGCCGGCTGTGCAGCCGGGCCTCAATCCTTGCGCTTGCGGAAGGCGTCCAGGCTCACGACCTGCGGCTTTTCCGCCGGGTCAGGCTCGACCGGCGGCTCCGGAGCCGTCTCCTCCTCCTCGTTGGCGGCCTCCACCGGGGCGGGGCGGAAGCGCAGGCCGAACTGGGCGTGCGGGTCGGCGAACGCGGTCAGCGCGTTGAACGGCACCAGCAGGGTGCTCGCCACGCCGCCGAACGACAGCCCAACGCTGAACGACCCAGCGGCCTCGTCCACCTTGAGATCCCAGAACTGGTGCTGCAGCACGATCGTCATCTCCTCCGGGTACTGCGCCAGCAGCCGGGCGGGGATCGACACGCCGGCCTGGTCGGTGCGGAAGCTGACGTAGAAATGGTGGTCGCCCGGCATGCCCTCGGCCGAGGCGTATTGCAGCGCACGGACCGCCACGCCGCGCATCGCCTCCTGCGCCCACAGCTCGTAGGGCAGCAGGCTGTCCGGGCTTGGGGCGGGCGTATCGTCGTCTTCCATGCGGATCGCTCGATTCTTTTGCGGCTTGATAGCGTGGGAGGCGTCTGCCGCGCAAAAGCCTGCCCGGAGCGCTGTGGCCATCCTCTGCCACGACACCATGCTAGTATGGCAAGGTCACGGCAGAGGAGCCACCGATGTATATCGCGATGAACCGTTTCAAGGTCGCCCCCGGGTCGGAAGAGGCGTTCGAGGCCATGTGGGTGAACCGCGACAGCCACCTGAACACCGTCCCCGGCTTCGTCGAGTTCCACCTGCTGCGCGGCCCGAAGAAGGAGGACCACATGCTGTACTCCTCCCACACGGTCTGGACCGACCACGCCGCGTTCGAGGGCTGGACCCGGTCCGAGGCGTTCCGCGCCGCGCACGCCAACACCGGCAACAGCAAGGTGTCCTACCTGGGCCACCCCGAGTTCGAGGGCTTCGCGGTGGTGCAAACCATCAAGTGACGGCGCTGGCTGCCCGGTCTGAGGAGCTCCAGGCCGCCGCACGGGACGGCGACCTGGAGCGCCTGGCCGCCCTGCTGGAGCACGCCGACCCGGACCAGCCAGACGCCCGCGGCTTCACGCCGCTGATCATGGCGAGCTACCACGGCCAGGCGGGCGCGGCGGCGCTGGTGCTGCGGGCGGGGGCGGCGGTGGACGCGGCGGACGCCAAGGGCAGCACGGCGCTGTCCGGCGCAGCGTTCAAGGGCCATTGCGGCATCGCGCGCCTGCTGCTGGCGGCGGGCGCTGCGGTGGACGCGCCGGACGAGGCGGGGCGGACGCCGCTGCTGTATGCCGTGATGTTCGGCCGCACGGAGATGGCCGCGCTGCTGGTGGCGCACGGCGCGGACCCGGCGCGTGCCGACGAGGAAGGCGTGAGCGCGGCGGACGTGGCGCGGCAGGGCGGCCTCGCGCCGATATTGGCGGCGATGGGAATGCCCGGCTGATGCGCGAGTTGACGGAGGCGGTGGCCGCCGGGTTCGCCGCGGTGGCGCTGGGCCACGTCACCCGGGAATACCCCAACAAGCCCGGCAACGTCATGGCGGCGCCATCCGACGCCCGCACCCCGCGCTCCCTGCACCCGGCGTTCCACGGCAGCTTCGACTGGCATTCCTGCGTCCACGGCACCTGGATGCTGGCCCGGCTGCTGCGGCTGTATCCCGCCATGCCGCCCGCCGCCGCCATCCGCCGCCTGTTCGACGCGCAGCTTGTCCCGGAGGCGATCGCAGGCGAGTGCGCGACGGTGCAGCACCCGATGGCCGCCGGGTTCGAGCGGCCGTACGGCTGGGCCTGGCTGCTGAAGCTGGCCGAGGCGCTGGCGCTGCTGCCGGACCAGCGATGGTCGGACGCGCTGACGCCGCTGACGGCCATCTTCGTCCAGCGCTTCGCCGCGTTCCTGCCCAAGGCGAGCTATCCGGTGCGGGCCGGCACGCATTCCAACACGGCGTTCGCGCTCGCGCTGGCCTCCGACTACGCGAGCAGCACGGGGGATTTGGCACTCGCCGCGCTGCTGCGTCATACCGCCGAGGGTTGGTACGGCGCGGACCGGGATTGCCAGGCATGGGAGCCGGGGGGCGACGATTTCCTTTCCTCCGCGCTGATGGAAGCCGAGTGCATGCGCCGCCTGCTGCTGGCCGAGCGGTTCCTGCCGTGGTTCGACGCCTTCCTGCCTGGGCTGGCGCAGGGCCGGCCGGCGTCGCTGTTCGCGCCGGTGTTCGTGTCAGACCGGAGCGACGGCAAGATCGCCCATTTGGACGGGCTCAACCTGAGCCGGGCGTGGTGCTGGCGCTCGCTCGCCCGCGCCCTGCCCATGGCGGACGGGCGGCGGACGATGATGGAGCAGGCGGCCGGGCTGCACCTGGACGCCGGGCTGCCGCAGGTGACCGGGGACTACATGGGGGAACACTGGCTCGCGACGTTCGCCGTGCTGGCGCTGGATGATGCGGAAGGTTCTTGAGGGTGAGTATCAAGCAAGGCCAGAGGCTCTGCCTCTGGACTCCGCCAAAGGCGGGGCCTTTGGCGGGTCTGGGCGGAGTGGCCCAAGGTTCCGATTGCCTCCTTCAGGCAATTGGAATGGCCACGGAGGGAGCGCCCAGCCTCATTCCGAGTAACGCTGCTCCGCCCACGGATCGCCACGGTCATGGTAGCCGCGGGTTTCCCAGAACCCCGGCTTGTCCGCGGTGACGAACTCGATGCGTTGCAGCCACTTGGCGCTTTTCCAGAGATACAGATGCGGCACCACCAGCCGCACCGGGCCGCCGTGCTCGACCGTCAGCGGCTTGCCCTCCCACGCATGGGCCAGCATCGCGTCCGCCGCGGCGAAGTCGGCCAGCGGCAGGTTGGTCACGTAGCCGTCCTGGCTGTGCAGCACCACGAACGCTGCCTCCGGCAGAGGCCGCACCGCGTCCAGCACCGTGCGGGTGGAAACGCCGTCCCAGGCGTTGTCGTAGCGCGACCAGGTGGTGACGCAGTGGATGTCGGTCGCCTCGTGCACCTGCGGCTGCGCGTGGAAGGCGGTCCAGTCCCAGGTCAGCGCCTCCTCCACCGCGCCGAACACGCGCAGGGTCCAGCGCGCCGGGTCGATGCGGGGGTGGACGCCGAGGTCCAGCACCGGCCAGTCCCGCACCACGTGCTGACCCGGCGGCAACCGGTCCCCCGGCGCGCGGGCCGGGCGGCCGGTGAGGAAGCGGCCCTGCTCCGCCCACCGCTGCTTGGTGGTGGTGAGCTTGCTGTCGGGCGGCAGCCCGCTCACGCGGCCAGCTTCTGCTCGGCCAGGACAGGGGCGACCTGGGCCAGAATCTCGTAGGAGCGACGCCGGGCGGCATGGTCATGGATCGCGGCGGCCACCAGCAGCTCGTCGGCGCCGGTGCGCTCCAGCAGGCCGGCCAGCCCTTGCCGTACCGTCTCGGCGGAACCCACAAGGGAGCAGGCCAGCATTTCCGACACCTGCGCCCGCTCCTGCGGCGACCAGTAGGCCTCGATGTCGTCGATCGGCGGCGGCAGCTTGCCGCGGGCACCGCGGATCATGCTGGTGAACGCCTGCTGGGTGGAGGTGAACAGGCGGCGCGCCTCGGCATCCGTGCCGGCGGCGACCACGTTGACGCCGACCATGGCGTAAGGCTGGGATAGCTGCGCCGAGGGGCGGAAGCGGGCGCGGTAGACCTGCAGCGCCTGCTGCAGCGCGGCCGGGGCGAAGTGGGAGGCGAAGGCGTAGGGCAGGCCGAAATGCGCCGCCACCTGCGCGCCATACAGCGAGGAGCCAAGAATCCACAGCGGAACGTTGGTGCCCCCGCCGGGCACCGCCTGCACGCGCTGGCCGGGCTGCACCGGGCCGAGCAGGGCCTGAAGCTCCGCCACGTCCTCGGGGAAGTTGTCGGCTGCCGCCGGGTCCCGCCGCAGGGCGCGCTGGGTGTAGCCGTCGCTGCCGGGGGCGCGGCCGAGGCCGAGGTCGATGCGGCCGGGGTAGAGCGTGGCGAGGGTGCCGAACTGCTCGGCGATCACCAGGGGCGAATGGTTCGGCAGCATGATGCCGCCCGCGCCGACGCGGATGGTGCTGGTGCCGCCGGCGACGTATCCGACGGTTACGGCGGTGGCGGCGCTGGCGATGCCGACCATGTTGTGGTGCTCCGCCAGCCAGTAGCGGCGGTAGCCCAGCGTCTCGGCGTGCTGGGCGAGGTTCCGCGCGTTGTGCAGCGCGTCCGCCGGGGTCGCGCCGTGCGGCACGGGGGCCAGGTCCAGCACCGAGATCGCCTGCATCGCTGTCCTCCTTGGGAGATGAGTGGGGGGCTTCTGTTGCCCGGCGCCCCCCGTGCCGCGTCTATCGCAACTTACGCTGCGACTGCGAATGCCTCATGATTGTCATTGGCATCTGTAATATAGCCCGATGACGGCGGTACAATGCCGAGCAAAAAACGTGTCTTTACCATGCGTGTCGAGCCTATTTCGTCCCCTCGTCCATCGCCCTTCGTGGGGCTTTGGTGGAGACGCCGGGTACCGCCCCCGGGTCCACAACAATTATTCCACACATCGTTTATCGCCATATCTGGCAAGCCAGCCTGCGTCATATAGTCTATTGCGGGGCGAAATGGTAGGGGAAACCATGCCCCTCTCGCCCGAGCAAGCCGACGCCATCGCCGACCTCCGCAGCGCGCCGGTCCCCACGCTGCGCGCCACCGTGCCGGCGCTGGAGGCGATGCTGTACCAGGCCATCCCCGTGCTGGACCACGGCTTCGTCCGGGTGATCGACTACATGGGGGACGACGCCGCCGTGGTGCAGGCGGCCCGCGTGTCCTACGGCCGGGGCACCAAGCGGGTGAGCGAGGATGCCGGGCTGATCCGCTACCTGATGCGCCACCGGCACTCCACGCCGTTCGAGATGTGCGAGATCAAGTACCACGTGAAGCTGCCGATCTTCGTGGCCCGGCAGTGGATTCGCCACCGCACCGCCAACGTGAACGAGTACTCGGCCCGCTACTCCGTCATGGACCGGGAGTTCTACATCCCGGCGCCCGAGCATCTGGCCGCGCAGTCCGACAGCAACCGGCAAGGCCGCGGCTCGGTGCTGCAAGGCGACGAAGCGGCGGCGGTGCTGGACCTGCTGCGGGTGGATTCGGAACGCGCCTACGACGGCTACGCCTGGATGCTGAACGAGGACGCCGCCGACCCGGCCCGCCAGGGGCTGGCGCGCGAGCTGGCGCGCATGAACCTGACGCTCAACACCTACACCCAGTGGTATTGGAAGGCCGACCTACACAACCTGCTGGGCTTCCTGTCGCTGCGGGCCGACACGCACGCCCAGTACGAAATCCGCGCCTACGCGGAAGCGATGCTGGCGACGGTCGCGGCCTGGGTGCCGGCGACCTACGAGGCGTTCAAGGACTACCGCACCGGCGCGGCGACGTTCTCGGCCGCCATGCTGGCCGTGCTGCAACGCAAGCTGGCAGGCGAGGCGGTGGACCAACCCAGCAGCGGCCTCAGCAAGCGCGAATGGGCCGAGCTGGAGAAAATCCTGACACCGTTGGCCTTTGACGGTGACCGTTAGGTAAGCAAGGCCAGAGGCTCCGCCTCTGGACTCCGCCAAAGGCAGGGCCTTTGACGGGTCTGGGCAAGGCCCAGCCTTCCTAAAGCCTCAAGCCCCTGTCAGATCGACGAGGTGACGGCCGGGGCCAGGGCGGCCGCCTTGGCGGCAGGGTGGGACGGGTTGCGGAACCGCAGCTCGCCGTCCGGGGCCGCGTCCGGCGAGGCCATGCCGAACATCTCCACCCGGGAGGCGCAGGTCACCGCGACCACGGCGCGCGCCCCAGGGTCGGTGAGGAACTGGCGGGCCTCGCCTTCCAGGTCCATCCGCTCGCGCAGCAGCCGCCATTCCGCCTTGTCGGTGTCCTCGATGAACATGGCGAGGATGCCGGGGCGCGTGCCGCTCAGCCGCGCCGGGGCGACGGCGGCCATGCGGCGGCGGATGGCGACAGCGACCTCATTCTCCTGCCCGGCCCGCGCCGCCATGACGAACAGGCTGCGCTCGGCGGTGGTGACGGCCAGGTGCGCCTCCGGCCCGAACTCGGAGCGCAGCCGCGGCATCAGGCCCAGCTCGTCCGCCTGGGAGGCCGCCAGCATCAGCGGGTCGAGCCGCAGCACGGCCGCCTCGTCGTGGTCGGCCCGGCGCATGGCGGACAGCATGGTGGTGATCCGGCTGTGCAGCGCGCCGAGCGCGTCGCCCTCCGGCAGGTTCTTCAGGCCTTGCGGCAACGTCATCTTCAGCAGGTAGCGCCCGGGATGGTTGGCCAGCCACGCCTGCAAATCCGGGTCCACCCGGTCGCACAGGCGGCACCACGCGCCGCGGTGCACGCCGCGCCCGTCCTCGGCGGAAACCACGTCGCACACCACCTCGGCCTCATGGCCGGCGCGGTGCAGCAACAGGTCGAAGCTGGTCTCGTCCTCCAGGCCGGTGAACGCGACATCGAACCCGCGGGCGCGTTGCAGCGCGGCGATCCGCAGCTGGTGGAAGGACGGGATGAGCGTGTTGTCCCCCGCCGTCGCCTCGCACAGCTGCGAGCGCAGGCGGTCCCGGCCCTGCGACGGCAACGCCTCGAACAGGCGGCTGGCGTCGGCGGCCAGGCTGGAGATGCGCCGCTCGGCGGGACTCGGCGGACGGTTGCGCCCGGCCATGCGCCAGCGGTTGATGGTCAGCTCGATCGCATGGCGCTGCAGCACCGTGCGGCCCAGCCGGGTGGGACAGGACGCCGCCCGCTCCAGCTCGCCCAAACGTTCCGACCAGGCACGCGCGCCGAAGCCCTCCACGAAGGCCTGCAGCGCGGCAGTGTCGATCTGCTCGTTGGGGTCGTTCATTGCTGCCCAAACTAGGGGATGCGCGATGGGGCAACCCATTCACAAACCCGTGAGAAAGTCAGTTAGGAAGCAAGGCTGGGCGCTGCCCAGACCCGCCAAAGGCCGGGGGCCTTTGGAAACCGTTTTGTTATACGAATGGATTCCAAAAGCTCTGCCTTTGGCGGAGTCCAGAGGCAGAGCCTCTGGCCTTGCTTGGCAGTCAGGCAGGACCCACGGCATGGGGGTTCTGCGCCCGGTGGCGCAGCAGGTGGTCGGCCAGCACCAGGGCCAGCATCGCCTCCCCGACCGGCACCGCGCGGATGCCGACGCACGGGTCGTGCCGGCCGCGCGTCGCCACGTCGACCTCCTGGCCGCTTCGGTCCACCGAGGGCACCGGGGTCAGGATGGAGCTGGTCGGCTTGACGGCGAACCGGGCCACGATCGGCTGCCCGGTGGAAATCCCGCCCAGGACGCCGCCGGCATGGTTGGCGCCGAACGCCACCGCCCCGTCCGCCATGCGCATCGGGTCGGCGTTGTCCTCGCCCCGCAGCGCCGCCGCGGCGAACCCGGCGCCGATCTCCACGCCCTTGACGGCGTTGATGCCCATCAGCGCCGCGGCGATGTCCGCGTCCAGCTTGCCGTACACCGGCGCGCCCAGGCCCGGCGGCACGTGCTCCGCCACCACCTCAATGACCGCGCCGATCGAGGAGCCGGCCTTGCGGATCGCCGCCAGCTGGTCCTCCCAGCGCAGCGCAGCCGCCGGGTCGGGGCAGAAGAACGGGTTGGCGTCCACCGCCGCCCAGTCCCACCGGCCGCGGTCCACCGTGTCCGCGCCCATCTGCACCAGCGCGCCGCGGATGACCACGTTTCCCAGCACGAGCCGGGCGATGGCGCCGGCGGCCACCCGCATCGCCGTCTCGCGGGCGGAGGAGCGGCCGCCGCCGCGGTGGTCGCGGATGCCGTACTTCATCTGGTAGGACATGTCGGCGTGGCCGGGCCGGAAGCGCTCGGCGATGTCGCCGTAGTCGCGGGAGCGCTGGTCGGTGTTCTCGATCTGCAACGCGATGGGGGTGCCGGTGGTGCGGCCCTCGAAGGTGCCGGACAGGATGCGGACGGCGTCGGCTTCCTGCCGCTGGGTGGTGAAGCGGGACTGGCCGGGGCGGCGGCGGTCGAGGTGCGGCTGGATGTCGGCCTCGGTCAGCGGCAGCAGCGGCGGGCAGCCATCGACCACGCAGCCGATCGCTGCGCCGTGGCTCTCGCCCCAGGTGGTGAGGCGGAACAGGTGGCCGAAGGTGTTATGGCTCACGCCGCCGGGTCACTCGGAGCCGGACACGTTGATGTCGGGCGCCTTGGGGTTCTTCATGCCGACGGTGTGGTATCCGCTGTCCACGTGGTGCACCTCGCCGGTCACGCCGGAGGACAGGTCCGACAGCAGGTAGAGCGCCGCGCCGCCCACCTCCTCGATGGTGGTGTTGCGCTCCAGCGGCGAGTTGTGCTGGTTCCACTTGAGGATGTAGCGGAAGTCGCTGATGCCGCTGGCCGCCAGCGTCTTGATCGGCCCGGCGCTGATTGCGTTCACCCGGATGCCCTGGCTGCCGAGGTCCGCCGCCAGGTAGCGCACGGAGGCCTCCAGCGCCGCCTTGGCGACGCCCATGACGTTGTAGTGCGGCATCACCCGCTCGGCCCCGAGATAGGTCATGGTCAGCAACGAGCCGCCCGGGCGCAGCATCGGCACGGCGCGGGCGCAGACGGCGGTGAACGAGTAGCAGGAGATGTCGAGCGCGGTGAGGAACGCCTGCCGCGGCGTGTCCATGTACTTGCCGCGCAGGAACGCCTTGTCGGCCCAGCCGATCGAGTGGACCAGGAAGTCCAGCTCGCCCCATTCCCGCCGCACCTGGGCGAAGGCCATGTCCATGCTGGCATCGTCGCTCACGTCGCAGGGGATCACCAGCGGGCTGCCGACCCCTTCGGCCAGCGGGCGGACCCGCTTTTCCAGCGCATCCCCCTGGTAGGTGAAGGCAAGCTCCGCCCCCTGCGCCGCGCAGGCGGCCGCGATGCCCCAGGCGACCGAGCGGTCGTTGGCGACGCCCATCACCAAGCCGCGCTTGCCTGCCATCAAGCTCCCGGTGGCGGGCTTGGTCCGCAGGTTGGTGTCCGGCATGGCGTTGCTGTCCTGGTTGCTCGTCGTGCCGGCCGTGGTGGCACAGGCGGCAGGGCAAGGGAAGCAGCGGCTTGGCGAACCGCCGGGCTCGCCCCACAGTGTTGATGCAGAAAGGTTGCGCCATGCCCGACACGTCTACGCCATCGTATGCCCCCCCGCTTCGTGCCATGCCGGCGGTGTCCGACCCGATCGGGCTGTTCCAGGACTGGCTGGCCGAGGCGGCGGGCACGGAGCCGAACGACCCGAACGCGGTGGCGCTGGCGACCACCACGCCGGACGGGCGTCCCTCGCTGCGGATGGTGCTGCTGAAGGGCGTCGATGCGCAGGGCTTCGTGTTCTACACCAACCTGCAGAGCCGCAAGGGCGGCGAGCTGGCCGCCAACCCGCACGTGGCGCTGCTGTTCCACTGGAAGACGCTGCGCCGCCAGGTTCGCGTGGAAGGCCCGGCGCTGCCGGTGACGACGGCGGAGGCGGACGAGTATTTCGCCAGCCGCGCCCGCATCTCCCGCCTGGGCGCCATCGCGTCCGACCAGTCCCGCCCGCTGCCGGAGCGGGCCGAGCTGGAGCGGCGGGTGGCGGACTGCGATGGCCGATATCCCGGCGACAGCATCCCGCGCCCGGCGCACTGGTCCGGCTACCGGGTGCACCCGGCGGCGATGGAGTTCTGGCAGGACATGCCGTTCCGCCTGCACGACCGGCGGGTGTATCGCCGCGAGGGCGAGGGGTGGGCTTCGGAGACGCTGTATCCCTGAGCGTTGGTCCTTGGCGGCGCAGCTTGGGGTATTGTGTCGGGGCGTGAACTGATTGAGCGAAGTTTCGATTTAATTTTCGGCTTGGGTGGAGAACGGGCAAAAGTGACTTGAAGGCTCACGTCTGTTTCTGTTGTAAAGTGCTGGTCTTAATAGCCCGAAAAACGGGCAGTAGGCGGAGTTTGTGGTAGATACGCCTGTTTGTTCTAAAAACCTGCTTTTGAATGAAGGCGTGGCGGCTGCTCTCGACTTATAGCTAACATTGGCTAAGGCACTCGACGCCGACCGAGCCCGGACGAAAATCGGACAAGGCAACCGTCTGGGTCTTGAACAAGGAACTGATGAACGCCGGTCTCAACATCGCCAGTCCGATACCGTTTCTCCTCCGGCTTCATGAAGAGCGGCCAATTGGCCGCATCGAGGGATGTTAGGATCGGCTCGATTGTCACCACCCCAATCTGGAAGTTAATGCCTCGTCCAAAGGGTGCTTCCATTGGCCCGACGATCCAGTTTCGGCCATGGTCGCGCTTCTCCAACATGACTTGCGCGCCGTCCAAATCAAGGTAGGCGAAACCCTCATAAAGCCGGTCGAAGGCGACCCTGAAACCACATAGATCACGCCAGAAACGCAGGCTCGCATTGACGTCGATTACGAGTAGTTCGGGCACCAGTCGTGCGAAGGCGAACTCGGTTACGGTCGTAGGGATTGATGACATCATGCTCGCTCCGGAACGCGCCATCACTGTAGTGCCAGATGTCCGCTCACCATCTGTGGACGCCCTCTTCTGGGCAAGGGAAATCTTCGGGATTGTCGTAGCGC
>CAXTPP010000100.1:0-13008 GCA_964246185.1 uncultured Acetobacteraceae bacterium | reverse complement strand
TCATGACGGCGGCGGTCCAGTCCGCCCGGGTCATGCCGGGACGGCGCGGGCAGGCGGCCGGCCGCCGCCGTCATGAACCGCTTGACCAACCGGTCCTCGCCCGAATGGAACGACACCACCACCAGCCGCGCGCCTGGGGCCAGCAGGGACGCAGCCTGCGCCAGAGCGCGCTCCACCTGGCCCAGCTCGTCATTGACCCGGATGCGCAGGGCCTGGAACGAGCGAGTCGCCGGGTCTATGCCGGAGGCGTCCTTCGGCACGGCCCGGCGGATGATGGCGGCCAACTGCGCCGTGGTGGCGATGGGCTGCTCGGCACGCGCCTGCACGATGGCGCGTGCGACCCGGCGCGACCGCCTCTCCTCGCCGAGCTGATACAAGGTGTCGGCCAGCTCCGCTTCGCCCAGGGTCGCCACCAGATTGGCGGCGGTGGGGCCGGCGCGGTCCATCCGCATGTCGAGCGGGCCGTCGCTGCGGAAGGAGAAGCCGCGGGCCGGGTCGTCGATCTGGAAGGAGGACAGGCCGAGGTCCATCACCACGCCGTCCAGCCGATCGACGCCGTGGGCGGCCAGAAGGGCCAGCATGTCCCCGAACGAGCCGTGCAGCAGATGCAGCCGGCCCGGGTAGCGGGCGGCCAGCTCAGCGCCGCGGGCGATGGCGTCCGGGTCCCGGTCGATCGCCCACACCATGCACGGGGCCGCCGCGAGCATGGCGGCAGCATAGCCGCCGCCGCCGAAGGTCGCGTCCAGGTAAGACGCTCCGCCGCGGGGCGCCAAGATCTCTAGAACCTCGGGCAGCATGACGGGAACATGGCCGCTCATGCCGCCGACTCGGCAGGGGGGCTGAGGTTTCGCAGGCGTGCGGCCTCACGCGCCTCTGCCTTGCGCCGGGCGCAAGCCGCAGGTTCCCAAATCTGGAAGATCTCGCCCATGCCCATGAACGACGCCAGGCTGCTCAGCCCAGCGTGCTCCACGAGGTCTGCCGAGAGCAGGATGCGGCCTTCCTTGTCGGTCTCGGTCTCGTAGGCGTTGGCGTAAACCGAGGTGGAGAGATCCTCATGTTCGTCGCTGAACTGCCGTAGCTTATTGATTCCGCGGGACATTTCCTGGAACGTCGACAGCGGCCAACCCTCGATGCAGGGGTGCTTGTGGGACGTGCGCAAAATAAGGCTGGTGGCCGCGTCCGGCTCCGCTCCCGCGCGCAGCGCCGTGCGGAACGAAGCGGGGATCGACACCCGCCCTTTCGCGTCCAGCCGGTTTTGATGCGTCCCAAGGAACTGATTCATTGCGGCCCGGCACACCCCTCGACCTGCAATCGGACCGCCCGAGCCTGCTCGGGCGACCCCTGTTCATGGGAGAGCATGGGATATCATGGGCCAAAATGGGCGTCAAAGGTCTTGTCACTTTGTCTCAGCGACCCGTGCGCGATCCTTTGGTTTTCACAGGCTTGTTACCAAAAAGACACGAGTTCCGTTTACGACTCGCCATCAATATTTTGCCGGCAAAAGACCGTTTGATCGCGGGTTGAGTGTCAGGCGGCCTGTAAGCCGGGTTCTGTCCGCACTTCGGCCAAGGTGCTTGCGCGCCTGGGCCTCCGCGTTGGACGGCCATTCCTCTGGGGCGCGCGTCGCCGTACGCCTCACGCGACCAACCCGGGCGGCAGGGCGAGAAAGCCCCTGCGTCCATTCCCGCCGGAGCGGGAACGCCGCCGGCCACCCCTATTCGGTCTTGCTCCCGGTGGGGTTTACCCTGCCGCCCCTGTTGCCAGAAGCGCGGTGCGCTCTTACCGCCCCGTTTCACCCTTTCCCGCAAAATCAAGCGGGTGGTCTGTTTTCTGTGGCACTTTCCCTGAGGTCGCCCCCGCCGGCCGTTAACCGGCACCGTCTTCCCGTGGAGCCCGGACTTTCCTCCACCCTCCGTAAATGGAAGGCAGCGGCCGTCCAGCCGCCTGACTGCACCGTGTGTGCGCGCTTGGCGGGTCAGCCGTCAAGCAGATAGGACGGCACCTTTGCAAAGATCGCTAAAAGCCGCTTCACGCCGATTTCCAACAGTGTCATGGTATGCCGTGGACCGGATGCGTGTCCGATTCGATCGTGCCTGAGGCCATGAAATTTCGGTGCGCCGACACAGTCCTGCTACAGTATCCCATACAAATGTATCAAGTTGTTTGAGTATAAATAAGTTTCGATTAGAACTAATAATTCTAATTGTCACAAACGCTGAGAATCCTAAATAAGATCAACAGCTTCTTACTGTTGGCTTTGTTTAACGACACCATTGCACAAATAATAACCATCTCTGGGTGTGATGTTCGTGCTGCTGGCATGGTGTTCATGTTGCCGCCTCAGGCGCGACGCAGGTTGCGGCGCAGCAGCATTTGCAACGATGCAAATCGGTTGGCCTAGCCAGCTCCTTGGGCGGATGCAGCCTCCATTTCGGCGATGCGGAGCAGCACATCTCCCATCCTCGCCCGGGTCTCGTCATCCGCCAACCCATCCACGCGACGCGGCCGCCAATGGCGCTGGAACGCGCGCAGCAGCATTTCCTCTGGCAGGTCGGTGCGATAGCCGATGCCGCCCAGCGCAGCCATCACGTCTGCCACCGGCTCAGCATCGCCGTCTGGCCACAGCCCGACCCCGTTCGCGCCCAGCCCCTGCCAGTCGAACAATTCGCCCGGGTCATCCTTGCGGTCGGGCGCCACGTCGCTGTGGGCCACCACGTTGCGGGCTGGGATGGGATGACGCCGCAGCACGCCGAGGCAAAGCTCGCACACGGCCGCCATCTGCAACGCCGGGAACGGCCGGTAGCCCCATTGGTGGCCGGGGTTGACGATCTCGACCCCGACCGTCCGGTCGTTCAGCCCCGTATGGCCGCGCCAGTGTGAAACCCCGGCGTGCCAGGCCCGGCGCTTCTCCGCGACGAGCTGCCAGACTAGCCCGTCCTCCTCCACCACGTAGTGCGACGACACGCGGGAGGCCGGGTCCCGCAAGCGGGCAACCGCCTCGGCGGCGGTCTTCATGCCGGTGTAGTGCAGCAGCAGCATATCGACCGGCACGCCGTCCGGCCGGGCGTCGTGGTTGGGGCTGGGGGCCTGCCTCACAGCGCGCGTTCGCGCTTCACCTGGTCCCAGGCGGCATTGATGCCGGCCACCTTGTCCGTGGCGCTGGCGATGAACTCCGCCGGCACCCCGCGGGAGGCCAGGCTGTCCGGGTGGTTGGCCCGCACCAGCGTCTTCCAGGCGGCGCGCACCTCGTCGTTGCTGGCCGTGCGCAGGACGCCCAGCACGGCGTAGGCGTCATCGGTCGGCTCCGGCCGGAAGCGTGGCGCGGCGCCGCTGGCGCGGTCCCAGCTGAGCGCCCCGAGACGGAAGCGGCGATGCACCCGTTGCAGGAAGTCGGTCTCGCGCCCGTTGACCGGCTTGTCCGCCCGCGCGATGGCGAACAGCGCGGCCAGCACGTCCTCCAGTACGCCGGGCGTGTCGGCGAAGGCGTCCCCGAGCTGGGCGGCGTAGGCCTCGAAGCCTTCGTTGCTGTCCCGCGCGGCGTCGAACATGCGGCCCACGTCCCGCACGGCCTCCGGTGGGATGCGGAACTGGCGCTTGAAGGCGTCGATCTCCTCGCGCGACACGGCGCCGTCGCACTTGGCCAGCTTGGCGGACAGCACGACCACCCCGATGGCGAACAGCTGGTCCCGCCCTCCCAGCATGGCGGCGATGCGGGCCGGGTTCAGCCCCATGCCGCCCGGCAGCTTAAATTTGGGCAGCCCCTGGTCGGCGGCATGGCCCAGCGCCGCGCCCATCACCGCCCCGAACGGCCCGCCCATCACCAGGCCGGCAGCGCCGCCGATCACCTTGCCCCAATATCCCATGGCGGGAGCTTACCACAAAGCCGCCCGGTCGCGTAGGCTGTCCAAACTGGCCATAGCGGCGGCGGTGGAAAACCGGTCCTGGACCCGGCGCGACCCTGCGGTGGACAGGCCCGCACGCAACCTGGCATCCCCGGCCAGGCGCATCAGCGCGGCAGCGCCGGCCGCCGGGTCATCGGGGTCGAACGGGAGGCTGGCCTCGCCGCCGATCTCGGCCAGGCCGCCCCGGCCGGAGCAGGCCAGGGCCGCGCCGCACGCCATCGCCTCCAGCGCGACCAGCCCGAACGGCTCCTGCCAGCGGCTGGGCACGACCACGATGGCGGCCCGTGCCATGGCCTGCAGCACCTCGGCGTGCGGCCGGTAGCCGTGCAGCACGACACCCGCCGCCGCCGCCGCGGGCTGCCAACGCCGGACGAAGTCCGTGACGGGGGATTGCGGCGAGAACCCGTCCGCGCCGATCAGCTCCGCCCGCCAGCCAGGCAGACGCGGCATCGCCAGCGCGCATGCCTCGATGAACGCGTCCGCCCCCTTGTCGGCCACGAAGCGCCCGGCGAACAGGATGGTCCGGTCCCGCCGGTGCGGCGGCAGCGCCTCAGGCAGCTCCGCCGGGTCCAGCGAGTTGTGCAGCACGGCGGGCGGCGCGTCCTGCGGCGCGTCCACGCCCTCCAGCAGGCAGCGCCGCAGGTAGTCGGACACGGTGACGACCTGCGCCAGGCGGGCCAGCAGGCGGCGACGCGCCTCGGGGGTGCGCGCGCCGCGCATCGTGCGCGGGTCGTTGTGCAGGAACAGGCTGACCGGGCGGCGGGGGAAGCGCCGGGCCAGCCACAGCGCCACGTCCGGCTTGTTGTGCACCTCGATCAGGCCGAGCGGCGTCCGCGCCAGCACGAAGGCGAGCTTGGCCGCATAGCGCTGGGTGTGCGTCAGCGGCAACCACCCCGGCGGACGGGCGGGCAGGAAGGCGATGCCAGGAAAGCCCGGCCCGGCGAAAGGCGGCCCGACCACGAGGGCCTGGTAGCGGGATGGGCCGCCGGCGAGCCGCCGCACCACCATCGCCACCGCGCCCGCGGTCGATGGGCCGAAGCCCTCGCGGTGCGGCAGCACGATCGTGACCGGAGGCTTTTCTTGCAACTCAGCCATCAACTGCCTGCAACGCTTCGCGGAAACCTGCTATGGATCGACGGCGAACACTGGGGGCCAGCGAGGCTGCATGGAGCGGATACTCGTCATCAAGCTCGGCGCGCTCGGCGATTTCATCCACGCCTTCCACGCCTTCGCCGCCATCCGGGCGCACCATCCCGCCAATGCCATCACCCTGCTCACGACCCCGCCCTACGAGGCGCTGGCCAAGGCGGCCCCCTGGTTCGACGGCATCCTGATCGACCCGCGGGCGCCCTGGTGGAACCTGCCCGCCATCCGGCGCACCGCGGCTGCGATCGGTCGCTTCGATTTCGTCTATGACCTGCAAACCTCCCAGCGGTCGGGCCGCTATCACCGGCTGGCAAGGCGGCCGCCCTGGTCGGGCATCGCCGCCGGCTGCTCGCACCCGCACCGCAACCCCAAGCGGGACGCCATGCACACGGTGGAGCGCCAGCGCGAGCAGCTGGCCTTCGCCGGGGTTGCCGAACGGCCAGCGCCCGAGCGGGGCTGGATCGTCCGCGCAGGCGGCTGGCACGGCATGACGGAGCCTTACGCGCTGCTCGTCCCGGGCGGCGCAGGCCTTGGGAACGTCAAGCGCTGGCCGGCCGCGCGCTATGCCGAGGTCGCGCAACGCCTGGCCGCGAGCGGGATCAAGCCGGTCATCATCGGCGGCACGGCGGAGGCGGGAATGGCCCGGACCATCCTGGGTCTGTGCCCGGATGCCATGGACCTGACGGGCCGGACCTCGTTCCAGGACATCGCGGCGCTCGCGGCCGATGCCGCGCTCGTGCTGGGCAACGACACGGGGCCGGTGCACGTCGCCTGCTCCGTCGGGGCGCCGACGGTCGCGCTGTTCTCGGCCGCCAGCGTGCGGGAGCAGGCCGCGCCGCGCGGGCCGGGCGGGGAATGGGCGACGGTGCTGCAGGAGGCGGACCTGCACGACCTCACGGTAGCCCGAGTCATGCGGGCGATCGGCGCACTGGCCGTCCGTCCGGGCGTGCTGGCGGCAGTCTAGCCAGTCGCCGGACCATCGCCAGCCCGAAAGCCATGGGAACGGCGCGGCCAGGCAAGGGCCATGCCGCACAAGAAAAGGTCTCACGCGCTCAACTCCGTCGGCAGGGCCGAAATAGCAAGCTTGTGCGTGCCGGCTGGACGGTGCGGGCCGCGCGGGGGTATCCCAACCCGCCTCATCTCCCCCTCATCTCAAGGATGCCCGTGCGTGACCCCCTCCGTAAGCAACAGGCGCATTGGCGGCAGGCGCGCAGCATGAGCGTGGCGATCGTCACCGGCGCGGGCGGGCTGGTCGGCTCCGAAGCCGTGCGCTTCCTGGCCGGCAAGGGCCTGGACGTGGTCGGCATCGACAACGACACGCGCGCCCGGCTGTTCGGCGGCGCGGCCAGCACGCGGCAGGCCTGGGCGGCGCTGGAGCACGGCATCCCCGGCTACGTCCATCTCGATGCCGACATCCGCGACCAGGCCGCCATCGGGCAGGCCTTCGCCCGGCATGGCGCAGCCATATCCCTGGTCGTCCACGCCGCCGCGCAGCCGTCGCACGACTGGGCCGCCAATGACCCGGCGATGGACTTCTCCATCAACGCCGCCGGCACGCTGAACCTGCTGGAGGCCACACGGCGTCACTGCCCCGATGCCGCGTTCGTGTTCTGCAGCACCAACAAGGTCTATGGCGACACGCCGAACCGCCTGCCGTTCATTGAGGCCGAAACCCGGTGGGAGCTGCCCGTCTCCCACCCGCAATTCTGCGGCGTGGACGAGTCGATGAGCATCGACGCCGCGATGCACAGCCTGTTCGGCGTGTCCAAGTGCGCGGCCGACCTGATGGTGCAGGAATACGGGCGCTACTTCGGCATGCGCACCGCCTGCTTCCGCTGCGGCTGCATCACCGGGCCGGGGCAGGCCGGCGCGATGCTGCACGGCTTCCTCTCCTACCTGGTCAAGTGCGCGGTCAGCGGCGAGCCCTATACGGTGATCGGCTACAAGGGGAAGCAGGTGCGGGACAACATCCATTCCTGGGATTTGGTCAACGCCTTCTGGCACTTCTTCGAGCAGCCCGGCGCCGGCGAGGTGTACAACATGGGCGGCGGGCGGGCGGCGAACTGCAGCATGCTGGAGGCGATCGCCGAGGCGGAGCGCCTGACCGGGCGGCCGATGCAGCGCAGCTACCGCGACGAGAACCGGGCCGGCGACCATATCTGGTGGGTCAGCGACACCAGCCGCTTCCAGCAGCACTATCCCGCCTGGCGCATCACCCGCGGCATCAGCGACACCATCGGCGAGATCCATGCCGCCGCGGAGGGCCGTGCGCCTTGACGGCCATGCCGCCAATCTTCGTCATCAACCTCGAGCGCCAGGCCGAAAGGCGGCAGCACATGACGGGGCTGCTCGGACGGCTGGGCCTGGCGGCCGAGTTCGTCGCCGCCGTGGATGGCCATGCGCTCACTCCGGACGAACGCGCCGCCTACGACCCGGCCCGCGCGCGGCGCATCTACGGCGTGGAGATGCGGGACGGCGAGATCGCCTGCTGCCACAGCCACTACCGCATCTACCAGCGCATGGTGCGGGAAGGCATCGAGACCGCGTTGATCCTGGAGGACGACGTGACCATCGACCCAGGGTTCCCCGGCGTGATCGGCGGGGTGCTCGCCAGCCCGTTCAAGGACTGGGGCGTGATCCGCCTGGACTGCAAGCGCGGCCGGGTGATCGACCCGCCATCGCCCAGGTTCCGCGGCCGCCAGGTGGCTGCGCTGCCGGGCGGTGCTGGGCTGTTCCGGCTGCAAACCCACGTCCTGGGGGTCGGCGCATACCTGATCCGGCGGCAGGCGGCGGCCCGCATGTTGGACTACGGCGAGCGCATATTCATGCCGATCGACCAGATGATGGACCGGTTCTGGGAAAACGGCATCATTCCCTACGTCGTGCGGCCGTTCCCGGTGAACCAGGGTGACGAGTTCGGCTCCCATGCCGGCGACCGCTCGCTCGACCAGCGGCGCGTGGGCCAGCCCTTCGCCGTGCGGCAGCTGCGGCGGTTGCAGCGCGCCTATGACGGGGTGAACAAGCGCGTGTTCAACCTGCGGCATTAGGTCAGCGGGCCTTGAGGGTGGCCGTTAAGCAAGGCCAGAGGCTCTGCCTCCGGACTCCGCCACAGGCAGAGCCTTTGGAATCCATTTATGTAAAACGGTTTCCAAAGGCCTCTGGCCTTTGGTGGGTCTGGGCAAAGCCCAGCCTTGCTGTCCAACAAATCATCAGGCCGCGGCCTGATCCGTCCGCGCATGCAACCTGGCGAGCCGGCCAGCCGGCCTGACCCGGCACGCAACCTCCCGGGCGAGGTAGCCGATCAGGCCCTTGCGGGTCGCGAGCAGGTCGCCGCACACGCCCGGCTCGCAGACCCGGCTCCAGAACGGCGACGTTCCGCCGACGAAGATGATCGCCGGGCTTTGACGCTCGGCCTCGTGCTCGATGAGGTAGCTGCGCATCACCGTCGAGATCGAGGCGCTCTCGAGGTCCTCGCGGTTGAGCTGCCAGTCGATGTATGTCCCGTTGGGGCCGCGCCACCCGGTGACGTAGCTCACCCAGCTGCCCTGCGAGTCTTGCAGCCCCATCGCGAAGTGGCCCGGCGTCGCCAGCAGGGCCGCCTCCAGCTGATGGGCGCGCTTGGGATCGGTCGGATACAGCCCCTGCCCGGAGAGCGCATCGACGGCTTGCCGCCTCTGCCCATCGTCCAGCGCCGGCAGGAAGCGGCAGCCGAACTCGTTCTCGGCCCGCCGGCGGTAGTAGCGCAGGTTGCGGCGCATCTTGTAGCCGAGCCGCTCCATGACGGCCTCCAGCCCGCCACCCAAGTCCAGCCGGAGCCGCACCTCCCGGAAACGCCAATGGCCCTGCACGCCGGCGACCGGAAGGTCAGGCCCGGGGGCCGCCTGGTTGGCCCACAGGGTGGAGAGCATCACGGTGTGGGCGAACGGCTTTCGCAACAGAACGCGGGACGCCGTCTCCATCACCTCCGCCCGGTCGGCTGCCGCGGCGATCACGCCGCCCTGGCCGCCCAAATTGCCCGCCCGCGCCAACCCCACGGGAATGCCGTGCTTGCGGCGGAACGACAGCAGCGCCGCGCCATGCAGGTCGCCGGACCGGCGCATCAGGAACGCCACGGGCAGCTCGCGCCACAGCGAGGCCCAGGACAGGTAACGGTGCATCGAGGTCATCGCGTCGTCAGTCTGGCCGCTCCGCTCCCGCAGCATGTCGATCTGGTGGCGCGCCGCGAGGATGCTGCGGTGGCCGATGAGGACCTGCACCCGCACGTCGCCATCGCTGAAGCTGAGTCCCATGATGATCCTTGATCGAACGGCGAATGGCAGCGACCCGCTTCGGGCCGGTGCTGTCTTATTGTGAAATAAATGTATAAATGTCGTTATAATGCGCCGCAAGTTTAATTTTTGTGACATGATCGGTTTATCGTGAACGGTATGGTTTTTGAAGACGGCCTCCCTGGGCAGGACTTGGAACGTCGAAGCGCCCGGGGCGTGGCATTCTCGCTGGCTGCGCAGGCCGTGCGGTTCGTCCTGCAGTTCGCGTCGCAAATCCTGCTCGCGCGGCTGCTGGTCCCAGCGGATTTCGGCCTGGTCGCCATGGCGGTTCCGGTGCTGGCGTTGGCTCAGACCGTCGGCGAACTCGGCTTGGCTCAGGCCGTCATCCAGCGCCCGGCGCTGACCCATGCCGACCTGTCGCTGCTGTTCTGGCTCAGCATCCTCGTCAACGCCGTCCTCGCCCTGCTGATGCTGGCCGCGGCGCCGGGCATCGCCCTGCTGTATGGCGAACCGCGGCTGACTGCCGTGCTGGACGTGTTCGCCGCCCTGCTCGTGCTGAACGGCGTCGCGTCGCAGCAGATGGCGGTGATGGCGCGCCGGATGCGGTTCGCAGCCATGGCCGCGATCGACGTGGCCTGCCTGCTGGTCGCGGTGTCGTCAGGGGTCGGCGGCGCGCTCGCCGGGTTCGGTTACTGGTCCCTGGTCGTCATGCAGGCCAGCAACCTCGTGGTCATCGCGGTCCTGGCGTCCTTGCTGTCGGGGTGGCGGCCCTCCCGTCCGGCGCGGGCCGGCGGCGTGCGCGCCATGCTGGGCTTCGGCGCTCACCTGACCGGCTACAACCTATTGACCTACGCGGGCGGCAACCTGGACAGCGTGCTGATCGGGGCGGTGTCGGGTCCTGTCAGCCTTGGTTTCTATGATCGTTCGATGAAATTGATCGTCACTCCAATGTGGCAGCTTAGCATGCCGCTCGCCCGGGTCGCAACGGGATTGCTGTCCCGCTTGCAGGACAGGCCGGCGGAGTATCGCCGCGCCTACCTGGGGATGCTGCGCGGCCTGCTGATCGCGACCGTCCCCGGCTTCGCGTGCGGCGCGTTGCTGGCGGGCACGCTGGTGCCTGCCGTGCTCGGCCCGCAATGGGTGGACGCCGCCCCCGTGGTGGCCTGGCTGTGCCTGTCGGCGATCCTCGTCCCCTACGGCATCAGCGCGTCCTGGCTGTTCGTCAGCCAGGCGCGGGTGCAGGCGCAGCTTCGGTGGGCCTGCATCCGGACCGGGTTGAGCTTGGCAACCTTGGTTGCCGGCCTGCCCTGGGGCGTCGTGGGCGTCGCCGTCGCCTACGCCGTGATGTCCCCCCTGGTGCAGGGCAGCATGGTGTGGGGAGCGACGCGCAAAGGCGCCGTCAGCCTGCGGGACGTGGCGCTCGGCACCTACCCGATCCTGCTGTGCACCGCGGTCGGGACGGCGGTGGCGCACTGGTCCGCAGGATGGTTGCCGATGCCGGGCGCGGCCGTGCAGCTGCTGGCCAGCCTCGCCGCGATCTACGTCGCGGGCGGGATGTCCCTGCTCTGCTTCCCGGCCGGGATTGCCCTGCTGCGCGAGGTGGCGACGGCGCGCCATGCTTTCCGCTAAGCAAGGCCAGAGGCTCTGCCTCTGGACTCCGCCAAAGGCAAGCCTCTGTAATCCGTTTATATAAACGGTTTCCAAAGGCCTCAGGCCTTTGGCGGGTCTGGGCAGGGCCCAGCCTTGCTTGGGCAGGGAGTCGCATCGATGGCAGGCTGGCAGTTCTGGATCGACCGCGGCGGCACCTTCACCGACATCGTCGCCCGCGACCCAACCGGCCGGCTCACCGCCGCCAAGCTGCTGAGCGAGGACCCCGGCCGTTACCGGGACGCCGCCGTCGCCGGCATCCGCGCCGCCCTCGGCTTGCTGCCGGGCGCGCCGATCCCGCCGGGCACGATCGACGCCGTGAAGATGGGCACCACCGTCGCCACCAACGCCCTGCTGGAGCGCCGGGGCGAGCGGACGCTGCTGGTGGTGAACCGCGGGTTCGCCGACGCGCTGCGCATCGGCAACCAGGCCCGGCCACGCCTGTTCGACCTGCACGTGCGCCTGCCCGCGCTCCTGCACGAGCGGGTGGCGGAGGTGGGCGGCCGGGTCGGCGTGGACGGCGCGGAGATCGAGCCGTTGGACGAGCCGGCTGCCCGCGCCGCCTTCGCCCAGGCGGTGGCGGACGGCATCGGCGCCTGCGCCATCGTGATGATGCATGCCTGGAAGCACCCGGCGCACGAGCGGCGGCTGGCGGTGCTGGCGCGGCAGGCCGGGTTCGCCCAGGTGTCGGCCAGCCACGCGGTCAGCCCGCTGCTGCGGCTGGTGCCGCGCGGCGACACGACGGTGGTGGACGCCTATCTCTCCCCCATCCTGCGCCGCTACGTGGAACAGGTGGCGGCCGAGCTGCCCGGCGTGAAGCTGTACTTCATGCAGTCCAACGGCGGGCTGGCGGAGGCCGCGTCGTTCGGCGGCAAGGACGCCATCCTGTCCGGCCCGGCGGGCGGCATCGTCGGCGCGGCGCGCACGGCGGAGGCGGCCGGGTTCAGCCGCATCATCGGCTTCGACATGGGCGGCACCTCCACGGACGTGGCGCTGTACGATTCCGGGTTCGAGCGTGCGTTCGAGACGGAGGTGGCGGGGGTGCGCGTCCGCGCGCCGATGATGGCGATCAACACGGTGGCGGCGGGCGGCGGCTCGGTGCTGCACGCGGACGGCGGGCGATACCGCGTGGGGCCGGACAGCGCAGGCGCCGCGCCGGGGCCGGCCTGCTACCGCCGCGGCGGCCCGCTCACCGTCACGGACGCCAACGTCATGGTGGGCAAGATCCAGCCGGCGCACTTCCCCGCGCTGTTCGGGCCGGATGGCAACCAGCCGCTCGATGCCGGGGTCGTGCGTGAGAGGTTCGCGGCGCTGACGCCCGGCCAGGACGCGCGCCAGGACGCGCGCGAGGTGGCCGAGGGTTTCCTGCGCATCGCCGTCGCCAACATGGCCAACGCCATCAAGCAGGTGTCCTTGCAGAAGGGCCACGACCCGTCCTGCTTCGTGCTGCAATGCTTCGGCGGCGCGGGCGGGCAGCACGCCTGCCTGGTGGCGGACGAGCTGGGCATGGGGACGGTGCTCATCCACCCGTTCGCCGGCGTGCTGTCGGCGTACGGGATGGGCCTGGCGGACCAGGCGGTGCTGCGCGAGCAGGCCGTGGAGGCGGAGCTGGGCGACGCCGCGCCGCTGCACGCCCTGGCCGACGCGCTGGCGACCGAGGCCGCTGCGTCGCTGGCCGCCCAAGGCGCTAACCCGGCGGCCGTGCGCGTGGAGCGCCGCCTGCACCTGCGCTACGCCGGCACCCAGGCCGCGCTGGAGGTGCCGCTCGGCTCCGATGTGCGCGAGGCGTTCACCGCCGCCCACCGCGCCCGCTTCGGGTTCGCCACGCCCGAGCGCGCGCTGGTGGTGGAGGCGGTCGCCGTGGCGGCCATCGCCCCTGGCGAGCGGGTCGTTGAACCCGAACTCGCATCCCGCACGAAGCAGGAACCCTCTCCCGCTGGCGGGAGAGGGCAGGGCGAGGGTGGTGGGGGCGTCATTCATCGTGGTGTGGCGCCCCCGCCCCCCCGCCCCCCCCCCCCCGCCGGGGGGGGGGGAGGGCGACAAGG
>CAXTPP010000099.1:0-13155 GCA_964246185.1 uncultured Acetobacteraceae bacterium | reverse complement strand
GTGCCAGGGGACGCAATGGGCGGCGTTTCGGCCTGGTTACACAACTCGGCCGGGTCGTCCGGCGCGCGGCGCGTCCGGGGGTGGCCGCTGCGCCACTTGCCGAGGCCGCGGTCTTTGCCGTCGAGGCAGTCCAACTGGTCGAGCCGGTCCAGTTGATCCAGCCGCTCCACCCGCTCGGCACGTGGGCTGCTGGCCTCGCCGCCGTTCCCGGCCTCGCGCTGGGTGGCGTCCTCGGCCGCGTGGATGACCGGCTTGCGCGCGGCGGTGCGGCGGAACACGCGCTCCGGCTGCGGCTTGGCGACATGCTGGGCCATCAGCACGGTGCGGCGCACGGTGCGGGCGGCGCGCTCGAACGCGGCGGTGAAGTCTGGGCTTGGCTTGCCGCCGGCGATGGTGGCCATGGCGTGGTGCTGGGCCTGGTGGTGGACCTGCTCGGCCATGCCCATGCCGAGCTGCATCAGCCGGTCCAGCGCCTGCAGCTGGCGCTCGGTGCGCTCGGCCTGCTGGCTTGCGGTGTAGGCTGCCGCCTCGTCGGCGGGGTTGGTCGGCTCGGTGGGCGGAGGGAACATATGCCGAACATAAAGCATAGACGAGGGGCAGTCCGCAAGCCTCGCCTGCCAATCGGCAGCAGTGCTGGGCTGCCATGCGCCTCGTGAGCCGTCATGGCGTCCCGGCTGGTGCAACCGCCTAAGACCAGGTAGCGGCATTTGCTGGGCCGAAATGTCTCGGCTGGACGAGGTAGCCCAGCGCAAGCTGAGACGTCTGGCCGCTGATCAGATACGCCATCCGCACCGAGGCCCCAGAAAGCGACTCTGCCCATGCCTGTTCGGGTCCAGGCACCGGCGGTGACAAGGCGTGCGGTCGTTTGCATCCCTGATGGCTGGCTATCCTATCAAGGCGATCAGCTTGGCCCGCACCTCGGCCAACTCCGCCACGCTGACCCGGCCCTTACGGGCAGCCTTGCGCGCCCGGCAATCCTGACTTTTCACCTGGTCGGCCAGGACAACGCTTGCCGGCGTTCCAGCCAGCGCCACCTCGAATGGGTAGCCCTTGATCCGCGTCGTGGTCGGGCAGCAGACGATCATGCCGGCACGGCCGTTGTAGCTGGCCGGGCTGAGCACCGCCGCCGGCCGATGCCCAGCTTGCTCGTGCCCGGCTTGCGGATCGAACTGCAGCCAAACGATGTCGCCAGCATCTGGAATATAAGCCAGCGCCACTACCGGGCTTCCTTGCCAGCAGGCTTGCCCATGTCGATCGGCTCGTGACGGTTCCCGTCCGTGATGCCAGCCACCAAGGTGTCGATGTCGTAGCGCGATGGACGAAGCGGCTCGATGACGATCCGCCCGCCCTCCTCACGCACATCGACTGGCTGATCAAGGCGCACCTGTACTGTTTCCAGCACGGAAGCCGGGATGCGAACAGCGGCGCTGTTGCCCCGCCTCTTCACCTCGCCTCGCGCTGCCACTCCCACGCTAAGTCTCTACACAGTAGAGACTTACCGACCATGCCAGCAAGAGAGGCGTGGAGTGGGGCTCGCCGGTACGGTTCTCACGCGGCATGCCCCACGCGAAGCACGCACGCGGAACCCTGGCTACTCCGCCCAGCCGTGACGAGGCAGTTACCCCTAAGCCGCAGCCTTCTTCGCCTGGGCGCGCTGGATGCGGCGCTTCAGCGACTGCGCCTCTTCCGGCAGGTTGCGGTTCGGCGTGCCGAGCAGGAACGAGTCCAATCCGCCGTTGTGCTCGATGGTGCGCATCGCGTGTGTAGTCAGCCGGACGCGTATCGAGGCTCCCAGCACGTCGGACAGCAAGGATTGCTCCTGCAGGTTGGGCAGGAAGCGGCGGCGGCTCTTGTTGTTGGCGTGGCTGACGTTGTTGCCGGTCAGCACGCCCTTGCCAGTCATCTCGCAACGGCGTGACATTGTGGTGCAATCCTCAGATCAGGCGGAAGCGCCTTATGACGGCGCAGCCCATCCTCGTCAACCTGGCCGCCAAGGATGCGCATGGACCGGCTCACCGCCTTCGGACTGTTCGCCGTCACCGCCATGCTGGTTTGCTACGCCTGCGAGCGCCGGTCGCCCTGGTTCATCCTCGGCTTCGCCGCATCCTGCCTGCTCGGCTCAGCCTACGGTTTTCTCCAGGGAGCCTGGCCGTTCGGCCTCGTGGAAGGCATCTGGTCCATCGTGGCGGCCCGGCGCTGGTGGGTCGAACGGGGCTAAGCAGATCGGCGTTATGGCGCAAATACCTCCGGGATGATCACGATTCAGTAATCTAGAAGGCTCGCCGCCTTGGCTCGATGAACTTACAGAGGGCGTTCGCCACTGACCTCAGACGATGAAGCCAAATGCAGCCGTTCTTAGAAAATTTGCAGCAAGCGATTCCTGCTCTCCGGCGACGATGCCTTCGCATTGCCATTGAAGACTTGGCCGTGCTCAGACATAAAATCCACAGTAAACAAGACCACATAGAGCCGGAATATCCCGTCGTCTTGGAAACCGGCAGCATTCATCCAGGCGTCTACGTAACAAGCAGGTCCGCCGAATGCACTAAGGGCGGCCAACGTCAGCGCTGGCACATAACGAGGATCGCCGAAACACAGATCGTCAACGTCGACTATACCCGAGAGCACTCCATCCGGCGCGACAATGACATTCTTGGTCGTCGTGTCATGAAGAAAAGGCACTGGCTCCATCGTGTCGAGTTCGTGGCGAGCCTCCGCAACCAACGCCTCAACGGCATTGACCACGATGGGATCGAACAAGCCCCCGCCTACGATCCGCCTGCGCGACCTGGCGAGGTTGTCGTCCAGAACCTGCGACCACCGTTCGTGTGGCGCGTCGGTCGGCCGCACCGCATAGCCGTATCGCCCCGCCGACGTGGTCTTGGATGTTAGCGCCTGCGCATACGCCACGCCTTTTGCCACAGCGTCCAAGGAGGCGTCGGAAAGAGTGCTGGCGATGTCTCCGAGATCGGTGCCAGGCAGCCGTTCAAGCACGAGATGAGGGAACCGAGGGTTCAGCCCCTCTGCGATTATTCGAGGGAGCGGAACGCCAAGCGGACGCAGTCGCCTCGATAGCTCGCAGACGCCGATCATCGCCGCCTTGCCATATTCGTCTGCCATCCGCACCACTAGGGATGCCCCGTCCTGGAAGCTGACTTCGAAGGCATAGTGTTGCGAACCTGTCCCGAACCGTTTCGCGCAAATCGGCTGTATGCCAACTGCCGCTGTCGCCAAAGGATGGCAGCTTCGGGATTTGGTATAACGGCTGCCATAGTTTCGTTTCCCCGAGTGACGGCGCGGCGGCAACGATCGTAAGACGGTACGACGAGCACGAAACATCACGGAGGCACAAGCAACGATTAAGCCATATACATCACGCCAAAGGGCATTTGCTCCATAATGCCGCAGCAGATCGGGGCTCTGCCCCGAACCCCGCCATAGGACGGTCGTCCTCTGGACACCTGTATACATATATAAAAGGGGTGAAGGGGACGACTGTCCCCTTCCGGGTGCAGGGCAGCGCCCTGCTAGTTTCGCGCCAGCGCCTCGTTAGTGCCCCGCATCTCTCCCGCGCGCACGCTGCCGATGGCGTTGTTGAGGATCTGGATCACCGCCTCGTCGGACAGGGTGCGGCAGAGCATGCCGAGCGCGCCGCCGAGCAGGGCGGAGGCGATCGCGATGGAGCTTACGTTCTGGCCCGTCATGTACTCGATCGCCTTATCGACCACGGCGCCGGCGTGGCTCAGGTCAGGGGGCGCGCCGTCATCGGCTGCAAGGGTCATCGGTTTCTCCTTTTCGGCTTAGATGGCTCAGCGGGGGGGCGATTAAACCCCGGCCGGGTCAGGCCCCGCTGGATCAGGCCGCGTCCGCGATGGCCTCGGCCAGCTCCAGCTCCGCCTCGGCCTCCTGCAGCTGCCACATCCCGGCATAGGCGCCGCGGGCTGCCAGCAGGCTGGCATGGGTGCCGCGCTCGGCCACCTCGCCGTGCACCAGCACGATGATCTCGTCCGCATCGACCACCGTGGACAGCCGGTGCGCGATCACCAGCGTGGTGCGGTCGGCCGCCGCGTTGCGCAGGGCGGCGCCGATCTCGACTTCGGTCCGGGTGTCGAGCGCGCTGGTCGCCTCGTCCAGGATGAGGATGCGCGGGTCCTTCAGGATCGTGCGCGCGATCGCCACCCGCTGCTTCTCGCCGCCCGACAGCTTGAGGCCGCGCTCGCCGACCCGGGTGTCGTAGCCTTCCGGCAGGCCGAGGACGAAGTCGTGCACCTGCGCCGCCCGGGCGGCGCGCTCCACCTCCGCCTGGGTGGCGCCGATGCGGCCGTAGGCGATGTTGTAGCGGATGGTGTCGTTGAACAGCACCGTGTCCTGCGGCACCACGCCGATGGCGGCGCGCACGCTGTCCTGCGTCACCTCGCGCACGTCCTGGCCGTCGATCAGCACCCGCCCGCCGGTCACGTCGTAGAAGCGGAACAGCAGCCGGCTGATCGTGCTCTTGCCCGCCCCGGTCGGCCCCACGATGGCGAGCTTGGCCCCGGGCGCGGCGGCGAAGCTCACGCCATGCAGGATCTCCCGGTCAGGGCCGTAGCCGAACCGCACGCCCTCGAACGCGACGGAGCCGGCGAGTGGCGAGGCGGCGAGCGGCCGTGCGCCGGGTGCGTCCGCCACCTCGCGGTCCACGGCGAGCAGGCGGAACATCTGCTCCATGTCCACCACGCCCTGCTTGATGCTGGCATAGACGAAGCCGAGGAAGTTCAGCGGCTGGTAGAGCTGCATCAGGTAGGTGTTCACCAGCACGAACTTGCCGACCGTCATCTGCCCCGCCACCACGCCGCGGGCCGCCATGAGCATGATGAGCGCCAGGCCGCCGGCGATGATCGCCGCCTGGCCGATGTTCAGCAGGTTCAGCGTCACCTGGGTGCGCACCGCCGCCGTCTCGTAGCGGGCCAGCGCGTCGTCGAACCGGGCGGCCTCGTGCGCCTCGTTGCCGAAGTACTTGACCGTCTCGTAGTTCAGCAGGCTGTCCAGCGCCTTGGTGTTGGCCTCGCTGTCCACGTCGTTCATCTGCCGGCGGTACTTGATGCGCCACGACGTGAAGCCGACGGTGAAGCCGATGTAGCTGGCCACCGCCCCGAAGGTGACCGCGGCGTAGCGCCAGTCGAACAGCCGCCAGATGATGCCGGTGACCAGCAGGACCTCGAACAGCGTCGGGATCAGGTTGAACACGGCCAGGCGCAGCACCTGCTGGATGCCGGCGACGCCGCGCTCGATGGCGCGGGACATGCCGCCGGTCTGCCGGTCCAGGTGGAAGCGCAGCGACAGGCCGTGCATGTGGCGGAACGTGTCCAGCCCGATGCGGCGCGTGGTACGCTGCTGCACGGCGGCGAACACCGCGTCCCGCAACTCGCCGAACCCGGCGGAAGCGACCCGCAGCAAGCCATAGCCGAGGATCAGCGCCAGCGGCACGGTTGCCGGGCTGTGAGCAGGGCTGAGCCGGTCGACCGCCTGGCTATAGACCAGCGGCACATACACCGTCGCCACCTTGGCCAGGATCAGGCAGGCCGCCGCGAGCAGCACCCGCACGTGGGCGCTGCGGTCACCCGGCGGCCAGAGGTAGGGCGCCAGGGAGCGGACCGTCGCTAAGGTGGAGCGCGGCGGGTTGGGCAGGTCCAGGCTGCGGCGTGACATGCTGCCTATGTGGCGGCAGCGGCCCGCGATGCAAAGGCGCGCCCCGCGTGACCGTGCCGCGCCGCCGGGTTAGGCTGGCCGCCATGTCCCCATCCGAGCCCGGCCTGCTGCGGCACGTCGCCGCCTGCAACAATGCCCGCCTGCCCGGCCGGCGCGCGCCGTTCCACGTCGATGGCCAACCGGTCGGCTGGCTGCTGCCGGACGCGATGGCCGTCGTGGGCACGGACGTGAGCGGGGCGGAGCTGCCGGAAGCGGGCCGCGCCTTGGCCGATGCCGGGCTGTGCCGCTGGCGGGACGAGGCGTTCGACGTGCGTGCCGAGCCTCGCGGCCCCGCCTTGGGCGCCATCGACCGCGGCGCGCTGCCGGTGCTGGGCGTGGCTGCGCTCGGCGTTCACCTCAACGGCCTGGTGCATCGCGCGGACGGATGGCACGTCTGGGTCGGCCGCCGGGCGATGGACAAGAAGCTGGACCCCGGCAAGCTGGACAACATGGTGGGCGGCGGCGTGCCGGCCGGCCTGGGACCGGACGAGACGCTGGTGAAGGAGGCGGCAGAGGAAGCCGGCCTGCCCCGTTGGCTCGTGTCGCAAGCCGTTCCCCACGGCGTGATCGGCTACGTGATGGAGCGGCCGGAAGGCCTGCGCCGGGACCGGCTGCATTGCTACGACCTGCTCATGCCGGAGCACGTCGCGCCCTGCCCGGTCGATGGCGAGGTGAGCGGCTTCGAGCTATGGCCGGCAACCGCCGTGCTGGACTCGGTGAGGCACGCCGACGACTTCAAGTTCAACGTGAACCTGGTCCTCATCGACCTGTTCCTGCGGCTCGGCCTTGTCAGCGACCCCGCCCTGGAAGCAGCCTTGCAGCCAGAAAGGCTGGGCTCCGCCCAGGCCCGCCAAAGGCCTTAGGCCTTTGGAAACCGTTTGATTACACAACAGGATTCCAAAGGCTCCGCCTTTGGCGGAGTCCAGAGGCAGAGCCTCTGGCCTTGCTTGAAGCTCAGCCCTCCGGCTGACTGATCGGGATTTCGCGCGGCTCGGCTGCGGATGGCTGCTCCGACCGCAGCTCCCGCTCCAGATCCGGCTGGTTTTCGTCTTCCTCCTCCGGCTCGTCGCGCCGAGGGCCGTTGTGCTGCGCCGGCTGGGCGGCTTGCGGGGCGTGCCCGTTGGGCTGGCCGTGCGGCTGGTTCAGCTGTTGAGCCTGGTTGATGGCGTTGATGATGCGGAAATAGTGCTCGGCGTGCTGGAAATAGCCCTCGGCCATCACTCGGTCGCCGCTGCTGGTCGCGTCCCGGCCGAGCTGGAGGTACTTCTCGAACAGCTGCTGCGCCGTGCCGCGTATCCGCAGGTCCGGGCCGTTGCTGTCGAACACATGGTTGCGGTTGAGCGGGACGTTGCCGCTCTGGTGCCTCGGCGGGCCGCCCCCGCCACCACCACCGCCACCAAGCCCGCGGTTGTTCCGGCCACGCATGCGTTTTATGTTCATTCTGCTCTGCAGCTCTCTCAGTTTCCAATTGCGGGACAGGCTTGTGAGCTGCGTCCCGTTGGCGTCGAAGCGGGTTCATTACCCACGGCAGGCCGGCTTGCCCGTGGGCTGCCCGGCCGCGTAGCCTCAATGCATCTTGACCCTACCGGCGGCGGCCGGGTTCGCCAAACGATTTCTTTCGGGCCAGGCGGAGCGGCAACGCCCGCTCTGTCCCGGACAGGTCCCGCCGGGCGGCGCCAGGGCGCAGCCCCGCCTCCCTGGCCAACCGGGCGACGGCATCCGCCTGCCCTGCGCCCAGTTCTAGGATGGCGACTCCATCGGGCGTCAGCAAGCCCGGCAGCGCCTCGACCAGGCTGCGGTAGGCCTGCAGCCCGTCCGCCCCGCCGTCCAGCGCCAGTGCAGGCTCGTAGCACGCGACCTCCGGCATCAGCCCGGCGATGTGGGCGGTCTCGATGTAGGGCGGGTTGCTGAGCACCAGGTCGAACCGGGCCTGCAGCGCCGTCGCCCAGTAGCCGCACAGGATGGCGGCGCGGCCGTCCAGCCCCAGGTCCCAGGCGTTGCGCCGGGCCAGCGCGGCGGCGGCGGCGGACCAGTCCACCCCCACGCCGAACGCCGTCGGGAACTCGCTGAGCACCGCCAGCAGCAGGCAGCCGGTGCCGGTGCCGAGGTCCAGCACCTGGCCGGCGTCCCGGGCGGGGAACGCCGCCAGGGCGGCTTCCACGAGGGTTTCGGAGTCGGCGCGCGGGATCAGCGTGTCGGCTGACACGGCGACGTCGAAGCTCCAGAATGGCTGCCGCCCGGTGATCAGCGCCAGCGGCTCGCGCGCGGCCCGGCGCGCGACGAACTGCTCGAAGCCCGGCGCCGGATGGTTTGCATGCAGCTGGCGCAGCAGCCCGGCGGCGTCCAGCCCGGCCGCATGGCACAGCAGCAGCCGCGCCTCGCGCCGGGGCAAGTCGAGGCCGGCCGCGGCAAGCCGGGCGGTCGCCTCCGCCAGGCGCTCCCCCAGGCTTGCCTCTCCCAAGGTCACCTCGCCGGACTCAATCGTCGGCCGCGAGCCGAGCGGCCTGGTCCTCCGCCGTCAGCGCGTCCACGATCTCGTCCAGCTCGCCCAGCATCACCCGGTCGATCTTGTGCAGCGTGAGGTTGATCCGGTGGTCGGACACGCGCCCTTGGGGGAAGTTATAGGTGCGGATGCGCTCGGACCGGTCCCCGGTGCCCACCTGCGCCTTGCGGTCTGCGCCGCGCGTGGCGGCCAGGCTGGAACGCTGCTGCTCGTACAGCCGGGCGCGCAGCACTTTCATCGCCTTGGCGCGGTTCTTGTGCTGGGAGCGCTCCTCCTGCATCGCCACCACCACCCCCGTCGGCAGGTGGGTGATGCGCACGGCGCTGTCCGTCTTGTTGATGTGCTGCCCGCCGGCGCCGGACGCGCGGTAGGTGTCGATGCGCAGGTCGCCCTCGTTCACCTGCACGTCCACCTCCTCCGCCTCCGGCAGCACCGCGACCGTCACCGTGGAGGTGTGGATGCGGCCCTGGCTCTCGGTGGCGGGCACGCGCTGCACCCGGTGCACGCCAGACTCGTATTTCAGCCGGGCGAACACGCCGCGCCCGCTGATCTCGGCCACGCCCTCCTTCAGGCCGCCCAGCTCGGTGTCCGCGTAGTCCAGCACCTCGACCCGCCAGCCCTGGGCGGCGGCGTAGCGCTGGTACATGCCGAACAGCTCGGCGGCGAACAGCCCGGCCTCGTCCCCGCCGGCGGCCGGGCGCACCTCCAGGATGGCGCTGCGCTCGTCCGCCGCGTCCTTCGGCAGCATGGCAAGCCGGATCTCGCGCTGCAGGCCGGGCAAGACATGCCGCAGCCCGTCCAGCTCGGCTTCCGCCAGGCCCTTCATCTCCGGGTCGGCCAGCATCGCCTCCGCCTCCCGCGCCGCCTGCTCCGCCGCGCGCAGGTCGCCGATGCGGGCCACCACCGGCTCCAGCTCGGACAGCTCGCGGGAGGAGCGGGCGAAGGCGTCGCCGGACAGCCCGGCGCTGAGCTGGGACCGCAGCTCGTCTGCCCGGTCCACCACCCGGTCCAGCTTGGCGTCGAGCGGGGTCATCGCAGGCGGATCATCGTAGCAGGGCGGCGAGGCTGTCCAACGCCACCTCCTCCTGCGTGCCGGTGTCCAGGTGCTTGAGCTGCGCCACGCCGCGGGCGGCTTCGTCCGCGCCCAGGATCACCGCCGCGCGAGCACCGATCCGGTTGGCCCGCTCCAGCCGGCGCTTGAGGTTGCCGCGATAGGCCATCTCCGCCCGGATGCCGGCCTGCCGCAGCGTTTGCAGCACCGCCATCGCCGGGGCTTCGGCGTCCTCGCCCACCGGGACCACCGCGACCGGACCCGGCGTGGCCGGCGCCTCGCCCAGCAGCATGGCCAGCCGCTCGATGCCCGCGGCCCAGCCGACGGCGGGGGTGGGCGGGCCGCCCATCTGCTCCACCAGGCCGTCGTAGCGCCCGCCGGCCATGACGGCGCCCTGCGCGCCCAGCCGGTCGGTCACGAACTCGAACGCGGTGTGGTTGTAGTAGTCCAGGCCGCGGACGATGCGCGGGTTCTCCCGGAACGGCACGCCGAAGCGGCCGAGATGGGCGAGCAGTGCCGCGTAGAACTGCCCGGCCTCGGCGGTCAGGTAGGGCGCGATGGTCGGCGCATCGGCCACGACGGCGCGGTCGCCGGCGTCCTTGCTGTCCAGGATGCGCAGCGGGTTGCGCTCCAGCCGGTCCCGGCTCTCGGCGGAAAGCGCGTCCTGATGGGTGGTGAAATACGTCACCAGCGCCGCCCGGTAGGCGTCCCGGCTCAGGCGGTCGCCGAGGGTGTTGACCTCCAGCACCGTCTCGCCGGCGATGCCGAGCCGGGTCAGGATGTCCCAGCCGCAGGCGATCGCCTCGGCGTCGGCCAGCGGCTCGGCGGGTCCGATCAGTTCGATGCCGACCTGATGGAACTGGCGGTAGCGGCCCTTTTGCGGACGCTCGTAGCGGAACATCGGCCCGGCATAGAACACCTTCTGCGGCAGCGCCTGGGTCAGCCCGTTGGTGACGAGCGCGCGGCAGATGCCCGCCGTGCCCTCCGGCCGCAGGGTGACGCTGTCGCCGCCGCGGTCGTCGAAGGTGTACATCTCCCTGGTGACCACGTCGGACGTGTCGCCAAGGGTGCGGGAGAACACGCGGGTGTCCTCGAAGATCGGGGTTGCCCACTCGTCGAAGCCATACAGCGCGGCGGCGCTGCGGGCCGTGTCCACCACGCGGGCATGGCGGCGTTGGTCGTCCGCGATCAGGTCGTGAGTGCCGCGGGGCGGTTGCAGGGCAGCCATGGTGGTCCGGACGTGGTTGGATGGGCAGGTGTCATCGCCGGTCGCACGGCGGGGCGCAAGCGGGTTGCTGGATTGCTAGACCAATGACGCCAAGCAAGCTAGGTTGTTGGCTAGCTGAAAGGCTGCTCATGCATACCGTAGGCGTTTTCGAAGCCAAGAACCGGCTGACTGCCTTGCTCGACGAGGTGGAGGGCGGCGCCGAGATCCTCATCACGCGCCGAGGCAAGCCCGTGGCAAGACTGGTGGCAGCAAATACCGGGTTCGATCGTGACAAGGCGCGCCGTGCAGCGGACGGCCTTCGAGCGGCCAGCAAGGGACTGAGTCTTGGTGAAGCCTCGATCAAGGATCTGGTCAGCGAGGGCCGCCGTTGAGCTTTGTGCTGGACAACTCCATCGCACTCGCATGGTGCTTCGAGGACGAGCAGACGATTCCGGTTATGGAACTCCTGGACCAAGTGGCGGAGTCGGGCGCCATGGCCCCGCAGCTTTGGCCGATCGAAGCCCTGAATGGCCTGTTGGCAGCAGAACGCCGGGGACGGATCGATACCGCTGGAAGGCATCGGCTGGCGCGCTTCCTGCGGGATTTGCCGGTTCGCATCGACGACGAGACCGCAAGCCGGATTTGGAGCGACACGGCGCGGCTCGCCGAACAGCACAGGCTCACGGCTTACGATGCCGCTTACCTTGAATTGGCGCTGCGCCTGGATCTGCCGCTTGCCACGGCGGACTGGGCGTTGATCGACGCCGCGAGGCAGGCTGGCGGGCAAGTCCTGCCGGCAACCGCCTAGAACGTCCGTGACGGAATGCGAGTGGGCGGAGCTGCTGCGCCATTGCCCGACGCTCTACCACATGGCCGAGCGCGGCAGCTGGCCCGGCGTCCAGCGGCACGGGCTGCGCAGCACCGCCGCCCTGCTCGACCTGTTCGAAATCCCGGCCGCCGAGCGCGCGGCCATCGAGTCGGCGCACCGGCCAGACAGCGTGAGGCTGCGCCACCCGGCCCATGGCGCGGCCCTGGTGCGGGACCAGAAGCCGATGAGCGACGCGGCGCTGCGCCGCTGCCTGCAGGACGGCATGACCCCGCCGGACTGGTACCGGCTGCTGAACGGGAAGGTGTTCTTCTGGCTGAGCGGCAGACGCCTGCTCAAGCTGCTGGGCGGCAGGGAATACCGGATGGCCGAGCACGACGTGCTGGAGATCGACACCGCGGCCCTGGTGGCGGCGTGCCGGCCGCGCGTGACGCTGAGCCCGATCAACAGCGGCGCCACGTTCAATCTCGGCCCCGCCCCGCGCGGCCGCTCCACGTTCCAGCCGATCGACCGCTACGACTACGCCAGCCGCCGCAAGAAACATCCGCCGGCCGGGTGCGTGGTGGAGATGACGGTGGAATATGCCGTGCCGGACATCGCGGGGTTCGTCCGCCGGGTCGTGGCGATGCGGGGCGGGATGGCTATCCGCACCGTATACGAGGGATACGAGGGTGGTCAGATGCCGGTGAACAACCAATCGAGCGCGCGCAGGATGTCCTCGCGGTAGGCAGCGATGGAGCCTGCGGGACGGCGAAGCGAGCGCCTATCCACCGCCCTCATGAGCGGCAATGCAAGCAGGCAAGATTTCCCCTCGAACGTCACTGGAATGATGGTCTTGCTGCTCTTGAGCATACCGGGCGCGAAAAGAGGGCAAGCAAGGCACAGCGGACCGTCAACGCCATCAGCCTGCAAGTTGACCAGGAAGGGCTGGCTTATGCGGCTCCGGACGTTGTCGTTCCCGAATACGTCATGCTGCATCGACGTCGGATGGTTGCCCTAGGGTTTTCTCAAATGCCTCGTTCCACTCATCGACGGCATTGCCATCCCGGGCCACGACGAGGGCGAGCGCCTCGTGCGACTCCCTTATCTCCGCCCGCACCGCCGCCCGCTCCTCCGCGGTCATCGGATCGTACGGCGACCTGATGTGGGACGTGTCGACCCGCGGCCCGCTCACTCCGCCGCCACCTTCACCAGCGCCGCCGCCTTCAGCTCCACGACCTTCGCCTCCACCAGGTCCACGATGTGGTCCACCATGCCCTCGGCGTTCATCCGGTGGTCCTGCCGCCCGGCGGCGTACACCATGTGCTTGCCGTCGCCGCCGCCGGTGACGCCGAGGTCGGTCATCAGCGCCTCGCCCGGCCCGTTCACCACGCAGCCGATGATGGAGAGCGTGATCGGCGTCTCGATGTGCGCCAGTCGCTCCTCCAGCGTGCTCACCGTGGCGATCACGTTGAAGCCCTGCCGCGCGCAGGATGGGCAGGAGATGATCTTCACCCCCCGGTGCCGCACGCCGAGCGACTTCAGGATGTCCCAGCCGACGTAGACCTCCTCCTCCGGCTCGGCCGAGAGGGACACACGCAGGGTGTCGCCGATGCCTGCCCACAGCAGCGAGCCCAGCCCGATGGAGCTTTTCACCGTGCCCGCCCGCTTGGACCCGGCCTCCGTGATGCCGATGTGCAGCGGGTGGTCGCACACCTCCGCCAGCTGCTGGTAGGCGGCGACCGCCAGGAACACGTCGGACGCCTTCACGCTGATCTTGAACTCGTGGAAGTCGTTGTCCTGCAATATCTTGGCGTGCTCCAGCGCGCTCTCGACCAGCGCCTCCGGGTTCGGCTCGCCGT
>CAXTPP010000098.1:0-13237 GCA_964246185.1 uncultured Acetobacteraceae bacterium | reverse complement strand
GCAGCGGCATCCTGTTCAACCACGAGAGCCCGCTGCGCGGCATCGAGTTCGTCACCCGCAAGGTCACCGACGGCGTGGCCCGCATCAAGCTCGGCCTCGAGACGCACCTCGCCCTGGGCAACATGAACGCCACCCGGGACTGGGGCCACGCACGGGACTACGTGCAGGCGATGTGGCTGATGATGCAGCAGGACGTGGCGGACGACTACGTGATCGCGACCGGCCGCACGACCTCCATCCGGGACCTGTGCGCCATCGCGTTCGGCCATGCCGGGCTGAATGCGGAGGACCACGTGACCACGCGCTCCGACCTGGTCCGCCCGGCCGAGGTGGACGTGCTGCTGGGCGACTCGTCCAAGGCGCAGCAGGTGCTTGGCTGGCGGCCGGAGACGGCGCTGGAGACCATGATCGGCGAGATGGTGGAGGCGGACCTGGCCCGGCACCGCGCCCGCATGGCCGCCTGAGCAGGCCCGCTTGAGCATGGGAACTTGAGCATGGCGGCCGGCGGCCCGTCCCGCATCCTCGTCACGGGCGCGGCCGGGTTCGTGGGCCGCCATCTCCTGCCGGCGCTGCGGGCGGCGTTCCCCGCGGCGGACCTCGCGAGCGAGCCGTTCGACGTGGCCGACCCGGCGGCGGTGACGCGCGCGGTGCGCGAGGCGCGGCCGGTTGCCTGCGTCCACCTGGCCGCCATCTCCGCCATCCCGGCCGCGCAATCCGACCCGGACGCCGCCTGGCGGGTCAACCTCGGCGGCACCCTGTCGCTGGCCCGCGCGCTGGCCGCCGAGGCGCCGGGCTGCACCCTGCTGTTCGTCTCCACGGCGGACGCCTACGGGCGCTCGTTCAAGGCGGGCCTGGCCTTGGACGAGGCGGCTGCGCTGAACCCGATGAACACCTACGGCGCAACCAAGGCCGCGGCCGACCTGGCGCTCGGGGCCATGGCGGGCGAGGGCTTGCGCGTCATCCGCGCCCGCCCGTTCAACCACACCGGCCCTGGGCAGTCCGCAGCCTTCGTGGTGGCCGCGTTCGCCCGGCAGGTGGCCCGCATCGCGGCCGGGTTGCAGCCGCCGGTGCTGCGGGTCGGCGCGCTGGACCCGCTGCGGGACTTCCTGGACGTGCGCGACGTGTGCGCCGCCTACGCGCTGTGCCTGGCGCGGGCCGACGAAATCCCACCGGGCGCCGTGCTGAACATCGCATCGGGCATGCCGCGCCGGGTCGGGGACGTGCTGGCCGACCTTCTCGCCCTGGCGGGGGTGGAGGCGACGGTCGAAGCCGACGCGGCCCGCCTGCGCCCGTCCGAGATCACGCTAGCGGCCGGCGACGCCGGGCTGGCGCGCCGGCTGCTGGGCTGGACGCCCGCGACGGCCTGGCCGCAGACCCTGGCGGACGTGCTTGCCGACTGGCGCGGCCGCGTCACCGCCGAGGGCGCCTGACCCGGCGCAAAGCCTGGGGCGCGGCGCTGGCCACCGGGCTGGCGGGGTTCGCGGCCTGGGCCATCTTCGCTGCCTGGCGCGATGTGCTGGTGGCCGGCGCCGGCGCGCTGCACGCGCTGTGGCTGCTGCCGGCCATGGTGGCGCTGCACCTGGTCCAGCTGCTGATGTCGGCGCGCGCCTGGCAGCTGCTGCTGCCTCCCGGCCTGGGGCTGCCGCGCATCTACCGCCTGCGGATCGTGCGGGAGGGCATCGACGCGCTGCTGCCAGTGGCGCAGGTGGGCGGGGAGGTGGAAGGCGCCAGGCTGCTCTCGCCCGGCGGGCCGCCCCTGGCCGTGAGCGGGGCCAGCGTCGTGGTGGACGTGACGACCGAGTTCTTGAGCCAGCTGGTCTTCCTGCTGGCCGGGCTCGTCGCCCTGGCCGCGACCTACTCAGGCGCGCAGTGGCAAACGTGGGTCGGCCCGGCGCTGCTGACCGCGGCCATGGCGGGCGGGCTGCTGGCGGCCCAGCGCTTCGGCCTGCTGCGCCTCGTGGAGGGGCTGGCGCAACGCATCGCGGCCCGCTGGCCGGGCGCCGGCTCGCTGGCCGGCATGGACGAGGCCGCCGCCGCCATCTACCGCCGCCGCCCTGCCGTGCTGCGGGCGTCCCCGCTGCACCTGCTGGCATGGGCGCTCGGCAGCATCGAGACCTGGGCGGTGCTGCACGCGCTCGGCCTGCCGGCAAGCCCGGTGCAGGCGGTGATCGTGGAGGCGCTGGGCATGGCGGCACGCAGCGCCGGGTTCGCGGTGCCCGGGGCGCTGGTGGTGCAGGAGGCCGGGTTCGCGCTGGCGGCGGCGGCGGTCGGCCTGCCGGAGACGGCGGGAGTGTCGCTGTCGCTGGTGAAACGGGTGCGGGAGGTGATCGTCGGGCTGCTGGGCCTGGCGCTGTGGCAGGTGGAGCGGACCCGGCGCACCCTGGCCTGAGCGGGTCGGCGCGGTTCATTCCAGGCTTTGACGGCCCAGGCTTTGACGGCCCAGGCTTCGACGGCCCAGGCTTCGACGGCCCAGGCTTCGACGGCCCAGGCTTCGACGGTGCGGTGATGCTGTATTGCAACATCCGTGGGCAATCAGACGCTGGCGCAGAGACAGACCTGTCAGTCCGGTAAAGGAGCTGCAATCCTGGCGTCAACAAAACGATGGCCCGCCAGCCACACGCAATTCCCAACTTGGAGTTGTGTGCAGTGAATGTAGTCTCGAAGCTCGCTGTCTCTGCTGCCTGCCTGACGGCAATGCACGTCCCGGCGTTTTCCCAGGAGCCGACGCCTGTGCCAGTAGGCAGTTCGGGAGCGCCATACGTGGGCTTGGGCGGCGCGGCGGCCATTCTGCAGAACATCCACGTCCACCCCATGGATTTCCCGCAGTCGCCGGGCCGGGCCCAGGAACGCTTCCAGGTTGGCGGCGCAGGAGCGGCGGTTGCTGGATACGCGTTCGGCAATGGCTTCCAGGCCGAGCTTGAGGGCGCTTACGAGTTCAACGACATCAACAAGCTGTCGCCCGTGTCGCCGCCCGGCAAGCAGACCGGCAACCAGCAATCATACGGCTTCTTCGTCAACGGCGAGTATGTCATCGACCCGCCGAAGCTGGGCATGGATATCGGTTTCGTTAAGCCTTACGTCGGCCTGGGCGCCGGCGTGCTCTGGACCCACACCACCTTGCCGGAGGTGCTGGGCGGCGGAGTGGCGGTGAACCACATCGGCGGCACGAGCGGGCCGAACTTCGCGGCCCAGTCGATCCTCGGGCTGGTGTTCCCAATACCGGCCATCCCGGGCCTGGCGGCGTTCACGCAGTACAACTTCGTGGTGATCCCGCAACCGACGGCACTGAGGAGCAACTTCTACACGTCGAGCGGCCTCAGCAAGGGGCCAATCAAGCTGTCGCCCGAGTTCCTCCATCTCTTCGTGGTCGGCGTCGCCTATGCGTTCGGCGCGCCGCCGCCGCCGCCGCCGCCCGCGCCGGTTCCCATGGCCAGCCGGCAGTGCAGCCGACCCGCACCTACCTGGTGTTCTTCGACTGGGACCGCGCGGACCTGACCGACCGCGCCCGCCAGATCGTCGCCGAGGCCGCCGCCGCCTCCACCCGGGTGCAGACCACCCGCATCGAGGTCAACGGCTACACCGACCTGTCGGGCACAGCGGCCTACAACCAGGGGCTGTCGGTGCGGCGCGCGCGCACCGTGCAGGCTGAGCTGGTACGAGATGGCGTGCCAGCCGGCGAGATCACGGTGCAAGGCTTCGGCGAGAGCAACCCGCTGGTGCACACCGCGGCCGGCGTGCGCGAGCCGCAGAACCGCCGGGTGCAGATCATCCTGAAGTGACGGCAATGGCCTGAAGGAGGCAATCGGAACCTTGAGGCCACTCCGCCCAGACCCGGCAAAGACAAAGCCTCTGGCCTTGCTCGATGGCGCGGGGCCGCCTTCACGGGTTGGTCAGGAAGACCGGCAAGCCGCCGGCAGCGGCACCCAGGTGAGCAGGCTGGACCGGTGGATCATGGTTTCCGCGCTCAGCCGCGTCCCGTGCAGCCCGACCGCGAGCAGCAGGGCAGCCGCGCCGGCCAAGCCCATGCGCATCGGCGGCCGCCGTCCGGCGAGCAGGACCAGGAACCCGGCCCCGGCCAGGCCGACGGCCGCCCCGGCCAGCACCTCCGGCACGTCATGCGCCCCCACTGCGAGCCGGCTGACGCCGAACAGGCCGGCGACGGCGAACGGCGTCGCCATCCAGACCGGCAGCGGCGTCCAGCCCCGCAGCAGCAGGGCCAGGCCGCCGCCGTAGATCACGGCCGAGGCGGCGGTGTGCCCGCTAGGGCTGCGGATGCCCGTGGGCGCAAGCGGCACGGCACAGGCGAAGCAGACGTATTTCAGCAGCGCCATGGTCCCCAGGACGCCGATGACCGCTGCGAGCCAGGCCGCCAGCCCGCGCCACCAGCGGGACGCGCCCAACGACACAGCCATCAGCAAAGCCATCGGCAGCAGCACCGCCTGGTCCGCGAAATCGGTCAGGAACTCCAAGCCGGATCAGCGGCGGCGGTGGAAGCGATGGATGGCTGGGTGGGAGACGTGGCCGCCCCGGCGATAGCTCCCACGCCTGGCATGGCGGTAGGACGACGGGCTGCGGCGGGCATAGGCATGTCGGGAATAGGCATGGCGGGCATAGGCGGGCCGAGCATAGCCCCGATGGCCCTCGCCGCCGGGCGATGGGGCGGTCAGCGCCTCCAGCGACAGCTTGTCGGGCGCGTCCTGCGCCTGCGCCGGAGGCGGCAGCAGGCTGGCGAGGGCCAAGGCCAGGAACAGCAATCTTCGCATGGTGGGCAACCCCCGGGCCGGAACTGCCGCCGCACTACAGGCGCGCCGCGCGCCGTGCAATCTTGACGGGCCAGCCGGCCGCGCGCATAGCCATCCGGCGGTGCAACCGCACCCTGGCCCCCCAGCGGTGCAACCGCACTTTGGCCCACAGGGCCGCCGCCGCTCCGCGATGGTCGCGCAGCGGCGCTTTTTGCGTTGTGGAGTGCGCCATGTTCGACAGCCTGTCGAGCAAGCTGGACGGGGTCTTCGAGGGGCTGCGCAAGCGCGGCCGACTGTCCGAGATCGACATCGCCGAGGCGCTGCGCGAGGTCCGCCTGGCGCTGCTGGAAGCCGACGTGGCGCTCCCGGTGGTGAAGGACTTCATCGCCAAGGTGCGCGAGCAGGCCACCACGATCGAGGTGATGGACAGCGTGGCCCCTGGCCAGCAGGTCATCAAGGTGGTCAACGACGTGATGGTGGAGGCTCTGGGTGGCGCTGGCGCCGTGCCCCTGAACCTCGCCGCGGTCGCGCCAGTGCCGATCCTGATGGTGGGGCTGCAAGGCTCCGGCAAGACCACGACCTCCGGCAAGATCGCCCTGCGGCTGACCCAGCGCGAGAAGAAGCGCGTGCTGCTTGCCTCGCTCGACACCCAGCGGCCGGCGGCGCAGCTGCAGCTGCAGCAGCTGGCGCAGCAGGCCCGGGTCGCCAGCCTGCCGATCGTCCCCGGACAGACCCCGGTCGAGATCGCCCGCCGCGCCATGGAGACCGGACGCCGCGAGGTGTACGACGTGGTGATCCTGGACACCGCCGGCCGCCTGTCGATCGACGCGGCGCTGATGGACGAGGTGCGGGCCATCCGCGAGGTGGCGCAGCCCGCCGAGACCCTGCTGGTGGTCGATGCGATGACCGGGCAGGACGCGGTCAACACCGCCCGCGCGTTCAACGAGGCGCTGGGCATCACCGGCATCGTCATGACCCGGATGGACGGCGACGCCCGCGGCGGCGCGGCCCTGTCCATGCGGGCGATCACCGGGGCGCCGATCAAGCTCACCGGCTCGGGCGAGAAGATCGACGCGCTGGAGGAGTTCCACCCCGAGCGCGTGGCCGGCCGCATCCTCGGCATGGGCGACATCGTGGGCTTGGTGGAAAAGGCCGCCGAGCACATCGACGAGGCGGAGGCCGAGAAGCTCGCCGCCAAGATGATGGCCGGCAAGTTCGACCTTGACGACTACGCCAAGCAGCTCAAGCAGATCACCAAGATGGGTTCGATCTCCTCCATCGTCGGCATGTTGCCCGGCATGGGCGCTGCCAAGGAGGCGCTGGAAGGCGCCAACATCGACAAGACGGTGTTCGCCCGGCAGGGCGCGATGATCTCCTCCATGACGATGAAGGAGCGGCGCACCCCGGAGATCATCAAGGCGAGCCGCAAGAAGCGCATCGCCGCCGGGTCGGGCACGACGGTGCAGGAGATCAACAAGCTGCTCAAGCAGTTCGACGACATGTCCACCATGATGAAGAAGATGCGCAAGCTGGGGCAGAAGGGGCTGGTGCGCCACGGCCTCGGCGCGATCATGCCCAAGTCGATGCAGCAACAGCGACGCCCTTACTGAGCTTCGATGCAGCAGCAGCAGCGCCGGCCGTACTGAACCACTTAGGACAAAGTTTTATGGGACTTAAGATTCGCCTTGCCCGCGCGGGCGCCAAGAAGCGGCCGTACTACCACATCGTGGTCGCCGACAGCCGCGCGCCGCGGGATGGCCGCTTCATCGAGAAGCTGGGCAGCTACAACCCGATGCTGGCCGCCGACCACGCCGACCGCGTGCGCCTGCAGGACGAGCGCATCACCCATTGGCTGAGCGAAGGCGCGCTGCCGACCGACCGCGTGGCCAAGTTCCTCGGCCGCGCCGGCCTGGCCCCGATGCCGACCTACGCCGAGCAGCCGATCCAGTCCCTGCCGAAGAAGAAGGCGCAGGAACGGGCCAAGGCCGCCGCCGGGGCCTGATGGCAGGCTTGTCTCAAAAGCAGGAACGCATCCTGCTGGGCGTAGTGGGCCGGCCGCACGGCGTGCGGGGGCTGGTGCATGTGCAGAGCTACACCGCCGACCCGGCGGATCTGGCCGCCTACGGCGCGCTGACCGACGACGCAGGGCGGAAGTGGACGCTGGCCTGGCGCGGCGTCGGCGTGGCGGAGCTGCGTGGCGCGGACGGGCCGTTGCGGGACCGCAATGCGGCGGAGCGGCTGGTGAACACGCGGCTCTACACCGATCGGGACCGGTTGCCGGCGCCCGAGGCCGACGAGTTCTACCTGGCGGACCTGGTCGGGCTGGCCGCAGTGACGCCGGACGGCTCGGCGCTGGGCCAGGTTGCCGCCATCCACGACTACGGCGCAGGCGCGAGCCTGGAGATCGCCCGGGACGGCCAGCCGTTGCTGGCGCCGTTCACGCGCGCCTGCGTGCCGGAGGTGGATTTGGCCGCCGGGCACGTGGTGGTGGACATGCCCGAGGAGATCGTGGTGGCGGCCCCTTCCCCGCCGCCTTCCGCAGGAGACGGCCAGCCGGCGCACGGGACCGCGCCACCGTGACCTGGCGCGCCACGATCCTCACCCTGTTCCCGGGCATGTTCCCCGGCCCCCTCGCCCACTCGCTCGCCGGGCGGGCGCTTGCGAACGGCGTGTGGGCCATGGACGCCCACGACATCCGCACGGCCGGCCTCGGCCGCCATCGCAGCGTGGACGACACGCCGTTCGGCGGCGGCGCCGGCATGGTGATGCGTCCGGACGTGGTCGCCGCGTCGCTCGACGCCGTGGCGGACGGCCGGCCCCTGCTGTATCCCACTCCGCGCGGACGCCCGTTCCGCCAGGCCGACGCGGCCCGCCTCGCAGCCGGGCCTGGCGTCATCCTGCTGTGCGGCCGCTACGAGGGGATCGACCAGCGCGTCATCGAGGCGTCCGGCGCCGAGGAGGTGAGCCTCGGCGACTACGTGCTGTCCGGCGGCGAGCTCGCCAGCATGGTGCTGCTTGACGCCTGCGTCCGCCTGCTGCCCGGGGTGATGGGCGCGGCCGAGAGCGCCGACGAGGAAAGCTTCAGCGCCGGCCTGCTGGAATACCCGCACTACACCCGGCCGGCGGACTGGCAGGGCCGCCCGGTGCCGAGCGTGCTGCTGAGCGGGGACCATGCCGCCATCGCCCGCTGGCGGCGCGAGCAGTCGGAACAGGTGACCCGCGCCCGGCGGCCGGACCTGCTGCCCCAAGACCTGCTGCCCCCAGATTTGCTGCCCGTTGCATCCCGCGCCGCCGCGCCGTAACCCATCCGAAGAAGGACCTGATGCCATGAACCTCATCCAGCAGTACGAGGCCGGCGAGATCGCCCGCCTCACCGCCGCCCGCGCCGTGCCGGAGTTCGCCCCGGGGGACACCGTGAAGGTCTCGGTGAACATCAAGGAAGGCGAGCGCGCCCGCGTGCAGGCGTTCGAGGGCGTCGTCATCGCCCGCTCCAACAAAGGGCTGAACAGCAACTTCACCGTGCGCAAGATCAGCTACGGCGAGGGCGTGGAGCGGGTGTTCCCGCTGTATGCGCCGACCATCGCGTCCATCGACGTGATCCGCCGCGGCGACGTGCGCCGGGCCAAGCTGTATTACCTGCGCGGCCGCCGCGGCAAGTCCGCGCGCATCGCCGAGAAGGCGCGGGACACGCGCACCGAGACCGTCGCCGCCGAGTAAGCAAAGGCCAGGGCGCTGCCCTGGACCCGGAAGGGGACAGTCGTCCCCTTCACCCCTCAAATTGAGGTGTCCAGAGGACGACTGTCCTCTGGTGGGGTCCAGGGGCAAAGCCCCTGGGGGGAGGATAAAGAAATGCCGCGCACGTTGTTCGATAAGGTTTGGGACGCCCATGTCGTGGATCGGCTGGAGGACGGCACCTGCGTCCTCTACATCGACCGCCACCTCGTCCACGAGGTCACCAGCCCGCAGGCGTTCGAGGGCCTTCGCCTCGCCGGCAGGCAGGTGCGCCGCCCGGATGCGACGGTCGCGGTGGTGGACCACAACGTGCCCACGTCGGACCGGCGCGCCGGCATCGCCGAGCCGGAGAGCCGGCTGCAGGTGGAGACGCTGCTCGCCAACGTGGCGGAGTTCGGCGTGCCCTACATCCCGCTGCTCGACGCGCGCCAGGGCATTGTCCACATCATCGGGCCGGAACTGGGCATCAGCCTGCCCGGGACCACCATCGTCTGCGGCGACAGCCACACCTCCACCCACGGCGCGTTGGGCGCGCTGGCGTTCGGCATAGGCACGTCCGAAGTCGAGCACGTGCTGGCCACCCAGACGCTGCTGCAAAAGCCGGCCAGGAACATGCTGGTGCGGGTGGAGGGCCAGCTTCCGCCCGGCGTGACGGCCAAGGACATCGTGCTGGCCATCATCGGCACGATCGGCACTGCGGGCGGCAACGGCCACGTCATCGAGTATGCCGGCAGCGCCATCCGCGCGCTCGACATGGCCGGGCGCATGACGATCTGCAACATGAGCATCGAGGCCGGCGCGCGGGCCGGGATGATCGCCCCGGACGAGACCACGTTCGACTACGTCCGCACCCGGCCGCAAGCGCCCAAGGGCGAGGCGCTGGAGCAGGCGATCGCCTACTGGCGCACCCTGCCGTCCGACGAGGCCGCCCGCTATGACCGCGTGGTGGAGCTGGACGCGGCCGTCATCGCGCCGATGGTGAGCTGGGGCACCAGCCCCGAGGCGGTGCTGCCGATCACCGCCATCGTGCCCGACCCGGCCAGCTACGCCGACCCGGCGCAGGCCGAGCAGGTGCGCCGGATGCTGGCCTACATGGACCTGCAACCCGGCCAGAAGCTGAACGAGCTGCCGGTCGACGTGGTGTTCATCGGCAGCTGCACCAACGGCCGGATCGAGGACATGCGCGCCGCCGCCGCGGTGGTGGGCAGCCGGCACGTGGCGCCCGGCGTGCGCGCCATGGTGGTGCCCGGCAGCGGCCTGGTGAAGCAGCAGGCGGAGCGCGAGGGGCTGGACCAGGTGTTCACCGCCGCCGGGTTCGAGTGGCGGGAGGCGGGCTGCTCGATGTGCCTGGGGATGAACCCGGACAAGCTGACGCCGGGCCAGCGCTGCGCCAGCACGTCCAACCGCAACTTCGAGGGCAGGCAAGGGCCAGGCGGGCGGACGCACCTGCTCTCGCCGGCGATGGCGGCGGCGGCGGCGATCACCGGGCGGCTGACGGATGTGCGGGAGCTTGGCGTGCGGGAGCGGGCATGATGCAGGCCTTCACCACCCTCACCGGCATCGCGGCGCCCTTGCCGCTCGCCAACGTGGACACGGACAAGATCATCCCGGCGCGCTTCCTGAAAACCATCAAGCGCACCGGCCTCGGCGTCCACGCCTTCGACACGCTGCGCTACGACGCGACAGGGGCCGAGCGGCCGGACTTCGTGCTGAACCAGCCGCCGTACCGTCACGCCGAGATCCTGATCGCGCACGAGAACTTCGGCTGCGGCTCGTCCCGGGAGCACGCGCCCTGGGCGCTGCTGGACTTCGGCATACGCTGCGTGATCGCGCCGGACTTCGCCGACATCTTCCACGGCAACTGCTTCAAGAACGGCATCCTTCCCGTCCGCCTGCCACGCGCCGTGTGCGACCAGCTGATGGCGGATGCGCGCATGGGCGGCAACGCGCGGCTGACCGTCGATCTGGCGCGGCAGGTGGTGGTGCGGCCCTCGGGCGAGGAAATCCCGTTCGAGATCGACGCGTTCCGCAAGCACCTGCTGCTGAACGGGCTGGACGACATCGACCAGACCATGCAGCGCGGCGCGGCGATCGAGCGTTTCGAGGCGGGGCGGCCGGGATGGCTGCCTGGCGTCACGGCCTAGCTCCGCGCCCCCTCACCCCGGCCCTCTCCATGGGGAGAGGCAGAAGAAAGGCGTTTCATGCCGGCTGACAAGAAGCTGCTGCTGCTCCCCGGCGACGGCATCGGCCCGGAGGTGATGCGCGAGGTGCGCCGGGTCATCGAGTGGATGGCCCGGCACCGCCATGCCGCGTTCGAGATCGGCGAGGATCTGGTGGGCGGCGCGGCGATCGACGCGCACGGCGCCGCCATCTCCAGCGCCACCGTCGCCCGGGCCAAGGAGGCTGATGCGGTGCTGTTCGGCGCGGTAGGCGGGCCGCAATGGGACCGTTTCGGCTTCGACAACCGGCCGGAACTCGCCATCCTGACGCTGCGGCGCGAGTTGGGGCTGTTCGCCAACCTGCGCCCGGCCACCGTGCTGGAGCCGCTGCTCGACGCCTCCACCCTCAAGCCGGAGGTGGTGCGCGGGCTGGACATCATGATCGTGCGGGAGAGCACCGGCGGCATCTACTTCGGCGAGCCGCGCGGCATCGAGATGCTGCCGGACGGGCAGCGGCGCGGCGTCAACACCGAGGTCTACACCACGAACGAGATCGAGCGCGTCGCCCGGGTCGCGTTCGAGCTGGCGGCCAGGCGGCAGGGCCGGGTGTGCAGCGTGGAGAAGGCCAACGTCATGGAGTCGGGCCTGCTCTGGCGTCAGGTGGTCACCGCGCTGGCCGCCCGCGAGTTCCCCGGCGTGGCGCTGAGCCACATGTATGCCGACAACTGCGCCATGCAGCTCGTGCGCAACCCGCGGCAGTTCGACGTCATCGTCACCAGCAACCTGTTCGGTGACCTGCTGAGCGACCTGGCCTCCATGCTGACGGGCAGCCTCGGCATGCTGCCCTCCGCCACCCTGGGAGCGCCTGACCCGGCGACCGGCCGCCGCCATGCCCTCTATGAGCCGATCCATGGCAGCGCCCCGGACATTGCGGGCAAGGGCGTCGCCAACCCGCTCGGCCAGCTGCTGAGCTTCGCCATGCTGCTGCGCTACTCCTTCGCCATGGACGAGGACGCGGCGCTGATCGAACGGGCGGCGAGCAACGTGCTCGCCGCCGGGCTGCGCACGGCCGACGTGATGGCGGAAGGCGCGACCCTGACCGGCACCACGGCGATGGGCGACGGCCTGCTGCGGGAGCTTGCCCGGCTGGCTGGCTGATTTCGGGTTGTCTGGTCGGACAGGTTGGCTTACACGGCGATCACGGCGGCGCCCGTAGCTCAATTGGATAGAGCACCAGACTACGAATCTGGGGGTTGGAAGTTCGAGTCTTTCCGGGCGCGCCAGTAATCATTGGGTTTTTCTGCACTTCGAGTGCTCGCCCACGGTTCTTGGGTAGCATGGTGGGTAGCAATCAGCCAAGGCGCTCCCCTGTGCGTTCTACCAGTGAGCGATGAGCGCGGTCTCCATTGCCAGCCCGGTATCCGCTATCCCGCGTCGCATCGGAGCGGATATCGGGGACAGCGAGGCTCCACTCTGGGTGATCGCCGATTGATGGAGGCGCGCCACGCCTGGTTGCCGGTGGATCGACAAGCGGTGATGATGCTGTTGGAATGATCACGGCAGGAACTTGAACGCTCCCCGGGCTACGCAGTCGGCCAACTTCGGCTTCCTCGCCCCATAAGACGAAGTCCTAGTCGGCGTTGCCGCCCTGGCCGAACGCTACTTCCCCGATGACCCGATCACCTGCCTGATGAAGCTGCGGCAGTTCGGCGAGATCCCTCGCGCAGCAGGTCGCCGCCCGTGCCGGCGTGTTCGTGACGGTGGATGAACCGCAGTCCGATCTGCTCGGCCGGCTCCGCCGCGACACGGCCTACTCGCGGGACGTGATCGACCTGTTCCACGACCTGCGCCGCACCAGCAACGAGGCGGTCCACCAGCACCGGGGGACCCACGCGACGGCGCTAACGGGCCTCAAGGTCGCCCGGCAGCTTGCCGTCTGGTTCCACCGCACGTTCGGCGACCGCGCCTTCAGGCCGGGTCCCTTCCAGCCGCCGCGGCCGCCCACCGATCCCACCGTCCAACTACGGGATGAACTCGAGCGACTGCAGTCGGAGCGGCTGGCGTCCGTCTCGGTCGCTGAGGCCGCAGCCGCTGCCGCGGCCCGACAAGCCGAAGACGCCCAGCGAGCGCAGCGCACCGCCGAGGAGCGCACCGCCGCCGAGGCGGAGGAACGGTCGGTGTGGGAGGCGCTGGCGACCGAGACGGAGGGTCGGCTCCTGGCGCTCCAGCAAGAACTCGCGCGGGTCCAGGCGGCCGCCGTCGCACAACCGGCTACGCTCCAGCTCCTCGCCACTGCCGCCAACGAGGCCGCCCAGGCGATCGACCTGGACGAGCAGGCCACCCGATCCCTCATCGACGGACGGCTGCGCGCCCGGGAGTGGGAGGCGGACACGCCGACGCTGCGCCACGCGACCGGGGCGCGCCCGGTCGCCGGACGCAACCGGGCGATCGCCGAATGGCCCACGGCGACCGGCCCGGCCGACTACGTCCTGTTCGTCGGGCTCACCTGCGTCGGCGTCGTTGAGGCGAAGCGGGGCAGCAGGTGAAGTTGAAGCTGCCGCGTTTTCGTGGAGTGTTGAGGGACTTGGTTCAGGTGGGTTCAGC
>CAXTPP010000097.1:0-13315 GCA_964246185.1 uncultured Acetobacteraceae bacterium | reverse complement strand
TCACGCTCGCTGCTACCGTCATCTTCTGGCTCAGCAAATGAGTCCTGACCCTAGTTCCGGACGGCGAACCAATCATTACCCCTACAAGCCGACTTCTTCCGGTGCGCCTCGGTAGTCGGCCAGCTATCCTCAAGATCGCTGTGTTGCAGGAGGAGAAGGCCGGTGCGCGGCTGATGCGTTGGTGGGACGGACAGGGCGCTGCCCCCGTGCTCGCCTGCGATGACGACGCGCTGTTGCTGGAACGGGCGCAAGAGGAACCGTCCCTCACTCAACTCGCCTGCAACGGCTTCGATGACGAAGCCAGCCTAGCCATATGCAACACTGTTGCAGCTCTTCATGCACCCAGGCCGACACCGCTTCCCCCTCTCGTCGGGCTTGACCAATGGTTTGAGGCGCTGCAGCCCGCAGCGGACAGCCAAGGTGGTGTCTTGCGCGTGTCAGCCACTTTTGCATCCAAACTCTTGGCGTCGCCCAGGGACGTTGGCCCGCTGCACGGCGACATTCATCACGGCAACATCCTGAACTTCGGCGCACGCGGTTGGCTGGCCATCGATCCAAAAGGCCTCTTGGGAGAGCGTGCGTTCGACTACGCCAATTTGTTCTTCAATCCAAACACTGACCTTGCGAAAAGCACGGGCCGACTAGTGCGGCAACTAGCACTCGTTGCGAACACGACCGGGCTTGAGGCTCAACGGTTGCTGGCTTGGGTCGTCGCTTGGTCAGGTCTCTCCGCCGCCTTCCTCCTTCATGACGGCCTTTCCCCGGAAAACGCTTTCGGGATAGCGGAACTAGCGGCAGCGGAACTTGTCCGATGAGCTTTGCTGTCCATCGTTTGCAGGCATTTAAAGTGACCCACTATCCCGCCATTGCTGGGCTTGACTCGACCACCCAGGCCGGAGTGACGCGACGAAAAGCCGCCAGTGGGGATGACGAGCTCCCATATAGCCTGACGACATGCGGTCCTCCCGCGTGGGTGCCCGGGTCAAGCCCAGGCATGACGGTGTGAAATACGCAAAACTCAGCAAGTCTGCGTCTGAAAGAACAACGAGGTGTCTGCAACGCCCTTCAAGGTTGGAGCAGGTCCTGAGCGTCCAAACCTCTGCGCTTGTGGCATTACGTTTGAATCGCCACCATTGCGCCGTGTTGCATCTTAGCCCTCCCGGAAACCATCCGATGATCCGCCCCGCCCTTCTCGCAGTCGCCATGCTGCTGTCCGGCTGCACCAATTCCGTCGCCCAGGGGGATGGCGGCCCCTTGCGGGCGGCGCTGCCTTCCCTCGCCCCCCTGGTCAAGCGCGTCGTGCCCTCCGTCGTGAACATCGCCGTCACGGAGAGCGTGGCGGCGGACCAGGACGTGCAGCTGCCGTCGGCTCTGCGCGGCACGCCGCTGGAGAAGCAGTTCCGCGAGCGGCTGCGCTCGCGGCGGGAGCAGGTGCAGGGCGCCGGGTCCGGCTTCGTCATCGACCCGTCGGGCATCATCGTCACCAACAACCATGTCGTGGGCCATGCCGACCGCATCATCGTCTCGCTCTCCAACGGCAGGGAGCTGACGGCCAAGGTGCTGGGCACGGACGAGCTGACCGATATCGCCGTCATCAAGGTGGATGGCGCCGGGTCGCTGCCCGCCGTGACCTGGGGCGACTCGCGCAACGTCGAGGTGGGGGACTGGATCGTCGCCGCCGGCAACCCGTTCGGGCTCGGCTCCTCGGTCAGCGCCGGCATCGTCTCGGCGCGGGGGCGGGATATCGGCGCAGGCCCGTTCGACGACTTCCTGCAGATCGACGCGCCGATCAACCCGGGCAACTCCGGCGGCCCCACCTTCAACCTGGAAGGCCAGGTGATCGCGGTGAACACGGCCATCGTCTCGCCCACCGGCGGCTCGGTCGGCATCGGCTTCGCCATTCCCAGCGAGATCGCGATGAAGATCGTGGCCGAGTTGCGCGAGAAGGGGCACATCGACCGCGGCTGGCTCGGCGTCGCGGTGCAGGACGTGCCGCGCAGCGCATCCGGAACGCCCTCTGGCGTCGGGCATGGCCATACCGGGGTTGCGATCGCCAGCTTGGACCGGGCAGGGCCGGCCGCGCGTTCCGGCCTGCTCGCCGGGGACATCGTGACGGCGGTTAACGACGTGGCGGTCGATAGCGCGCATGACCTCATCAAGGCCGTCAGCCTCACGCCGCCGGGCACTGCGCTGCATTTGACGGTGCGCCGCCATGGGCAAACGATGGACGTCCCGGTCACGGTCGGTCTCCGGCCCAACGAAAGCAACGGCTGATGCGAATCCTGGTGGTCGAGGACGACAAGGAAGTGGCGGGCTTCGTGCTGAAGGGCCTGCGCGAGGCGGGCCACCTGGCCGAGCACGCCGACAACGGCCGCGACGGCCTGTTCATGGCCGCCAGCGAGAGCTTCGACGCCATCATCCTGGACCGGATGCTTCCGGGAGGCATCGACGGCCTGCGACTGCTGGAAACCCTGCGCGCGCAGGACAACGCGACTCCCGTGCTGTTCCTCTCGGCGCTGGGCCAGGTGGACGAGCGGGTGCGCGGCCTCAAGGCCGGCGGCGACGACTACATGACCAAGCCGTTCGCCTTCGCCGAGCTGCTGGCCCGGGTCGAGGCGCTGACCCGGCGCGGCAAGAACGAAGGCCCGCAGACCAAGCTCCAGGTGGGCGACCTGGAGATGGAGCTGCTGTCCCGCACCGTGCGCCGCGCCGGCCAGCGCATCGACCTGCAGCCGCGCGAGTTCCGCCTGCTGGAATTCATGATGCGACACGCGGGCCAGGTGGTCACCCGCACCATGCTGCTGGAGGGCGTGTGGGACTACCATTTCGACCCGCAGACCAACGTGATCGACGTTCACGTCAGCCGGCTGCGGCAGAAGATCGACAAGCCGTATCCCGCGCCGCTGCTGCACACGGTCCGCAACTCCGGCTATATGCTGCGGGCGGACTAGGGCCGCTTGAGCCTGACCTTAGTTCGGGCGCAACCCAGCCTGTGGCGCTCCGCCGGCCTGCGCCTGGCCCTGGTCTATGCGCTGCTGTTCGCGCTCAGCGCCCTGGCCTTGGTGCTGTTCCTGTGGTGGGCCACCGCCGGCCTGCTGGACCGCCAGGTGGAGGCCGCGATCCACGCCGACGCGCAAGGCCTGTCGGAGCAGTGGCAGGGTGGCGGGCTGGCGGCATTGCAGGCCACCATCGAGGAACGGTTGGCCGAGAACGTCGATGACGACGCGATCTACCTGCTGGCGGACGCGGCCAGGAATCCGCTGGCCGGCAATCTCACGAGCTGGCCGCCCGCTGTGAAGCTGCCTGAGAAGCCCTATGACCTGAGTGTTTCCCGCGCCGGGATGACCAGCATGGCCCGGGTGCAGCGGTTCGACCTGGGGGACGGCAACCGGCTGCTGGTCGGGCGGGACGTGGAGACGCGGGCGCCGCTGCGCTCGCTGCTGACGTCGGCGCTGCTCTGGTCCCTGGTGCTGCTGGCGCTGCTCGGCTCGGTCGGCGGGCTGGTGATGCAGCGGCTGTTCCGCCGCATGATCGCCAGCGTGTCCAGCACGGCCGGCGCCATCGCCCAGGGGGACCTCAACCGCCGGGTGCGGGTGACGGGGCGGGGCGACGAGTTCGACCGGCTGGCCGAGACGATCAACGACATGCTGGACCGGATCGGCCGGCTAATGGACGGGGTGCGGGAGGTATCGAACAACATCGCGCATGACCTGCGCACGCCCATCGCCCGCGCCCGCGCCCGGCTGGAGGACGCGGCCGAGCACGCGCACGGCTCCGAGGAGCTGCGCGCCGCCGTCTGCCGCGCCGTGACGGACCTGGATGGCGTGGCCGCGGTGTTCGAGGCGCTGCTGCGGATCGCGGAGATCGAGGCCGGCACCAGGCGGTCCGCCTTCGCCGCCGTCGATCTCGCCCCCGTGCTGGCGGAGCTGGCCGAGCTGTACACGGCGCCCGCAGAGGAGCGCGGCATGGCGCTGGTGTACGACGGCCCTCCCCGGCTGCCCCTGTATTGCGACCGCGACCTGATCGGCCAGGCGGTGGTCAACCTGCTGGACAATGCGCTCAAGTTCTCGCAGGCCGGCGACGCGGTGCAGCTGCTGGCGGCGCAGGGCGCAGGGTCGGTGGTGCTGACGGTGCAGGACACCGGCCCCGGCATTCCGGACATCGACCGCCCGCGTGCGATCAAGCGGTTCTACCGCGGCGAGCAGGCGCGGCAGACGCCCGGCTCCGGGCTCGGCCTGGCGCTGGTGGATGCTGTGGCGGTGCTGCACGGCGGAGTGCTGGCGCTGGAAGACGCGGCTCCGGGGCTGCGCGCGGTGCTGACGCTTCCGGCGGACCCGGCGGCCGCTCCGTGACCAAGTGACCATGACTTCACGCTGCGCCCATTGCCGGGTGATTTTGCCCAACCATACTGTGTGGCAGATGGGGAAAGCGTCAGTCCTGAGTGCGGCGATGGTGGCGTGGCTCGCAGGGCATGCCCTGGGCCAGGATGCAACGTTGGCGCCAGAGCAGGACCCGATGACAGTGACCACGGACACGTCCGATTACTGCCTTAGCCTGGCGGACCGGATGGACACCGAAGGGGACATGCCGGCCCATGCCCGCGTGCTCTGGCGCACCGGACGGTCGATGTGCGAGCACGGCCATGTCCGCAGCGGCCTGCTGCGGCTGCGGCGGGCGATGCAGATGCAGCGGGGCGCGGCCGAATAGCCGTCCACTCGCCGCATCGCCGGCGATGCGGCATGATGGCGGTTCACTGTCGAGGACGGACCGATGATCCTGTGGAGCCTGGTGCTGGGCGTTCACCTGCTCGCCATGACCCTGTGGACCGGCGGCATGGCCTACGCGCTGGTGGTACTGCGGCCCAGCCTTGCAGTGCTGGCCCCGGCCGACCGGATGGCGCTGCACGGCGAGGCGTTCCGGCGCTTCTTCCGGCTGGTGTGGTTCGCCATGCCGCTGGTGCTGCTGACCGGGTGGGGCATGGTGTTCGGGGTCTATGGCGGCTTCGCCAACCTGCCCTGGCCGGTGAATGTGATGCAGCTGCTCGGGCTGGCGATGGCCGCCGTGTTCCTGGCGCTGGTGTTCGGCCCCTACCGCCGGTTCCGCGCGCAGCCGAGCGTGGAGGCCGCCGCATCCATCCGCAAGCTGATCCACGTCAACCTCGGCCTGGGTGCCGTCGTGATCGTGGTGGCATCTTTCGCACAGTGGGGGAGCTGAAGCGGGGGTCCAGGCAAAAGCATCCCCCTTATCCACAGCCATGCACAGGCAGATCGCGCGCCGCAGCCCTCGGCATAGGCTATGGTCCGCCTCCTCATGAACACCCTCTCCCCGCTCCTCGGCCTCTCGCAACGCAACCCGCCCTCCAACCAGGGGGCAGAGCAGGCGCTGCTCGGCGCCCTGCTGGCCAACAACCGCGCGTTCGAGCGGGTGGCGGAGTTCCTGGCGCCGGAGCACTTCGCGGACCCGATCCACGGCCGCATCTTCGCCGCCATCCACCGCCGGGTGAACAACGGCCAACTGGCCGACGCCATCACCCTGCGTGCTGAGTTCGAGCACTCCGGCGTGCTGGACGAGGTGGGCGGCACGGCCTACCTGGCCCAGCTGCTCGGCGCCATGGTGGGCATCATCAACGCCGGGGAGTACGGCCGCGCCATCCATGACGCCTGGCTGCGGCGCGAGCTGATCGAGGTCGGCGAGGAGGTGGTGAACAACGCGTTCGGCGCCGACCCGGAGCTGGATGGCAAAAGCCAGGTGGAGGCGGCGGAGCAGAAGCTGTTCGACATCGCGGACAAGGGCGCGTCCGGCGGCGGCTTCATGGTGTTCGAGCAGGCGCTGACCCAGGCGATCCAGGGGGCGGAGCGCGCCTTCCACCGCTCCGGCCACGTGTCCGGCCTGTCCACGGGCCTGCGGGACCTGGACAAGAAGATGGGCGGGCTGCACCCGTCGGACCTGATGGTGCTGGCCGGCCGCCCTGGCATGGGCAAGACGGCGCTGGCCACCAAGATCGCGTTCGGCGCCGCCCGCGCGCTGCTGGCGGAGGCGCGCAACGCCGGGTCGGAGCAGGTGCCGAAAGGCAGCGTCGCGTTCTTCTCGCTGGAAATGAGCGCCGAGCAGATCGCGCTGCGCCTGCTGGCGGAGGAAGCGCGAGTGTCCGGCGACAAGATACGCCGCGGCGAGATTGGCCAGCGCGACTTCGACCGCTTCGTGCAGGTGAGCCGCGAGGTGGCGGGGCTGCCGCTGCACATCGACGAGACGCCAGGTATCTCGGTGGCCGCGCTCCGGACCCGGTGCCGCCGGCTGAAGCGCACCGCCGGGCTCAGCCTGGTGATCGTGGACTACCTGCAGCTGATGCGCCCCTCCGCCGGCACCAAGCCGGAGAACCGGGTGCTGGAGATCAGCCAGTTCACCCAGGGGCTGAAGGCGATTGCAAAGGAGATGGTAGTGCCGGTGATCGCGCTCTCCCAGCTGTCCCGCGCGGTGGAGCAGCGGGAGGACAAGCGGCCGCAGCTATCGGATTTGCGGGAGTCCGGCACGATCGAGCAGGACGCGGACTGCGTGATGTTCGTCTATCGCGATGAGTACTACCTGCAGCAGCGCGGCCCGAAGGAAGGCCACTTCGACTCGAACGACAAGTTCCACAGCGCCATGGAGAAGTGGCAGCAGGATATGGAGCGGGTGCACAACCGAGCCGAGCTGCTGATCGAGAAGCAGCGCCACGGGCCGACCGGCAAGATCGACCTGCTGTTCGAGGGCGAGTTCACCCGGTTCGCGGATTTGGACCTGGTGCATAGCGAGACGTGACGCCGATCCAAGGCGGATCGACGATTCCGGTCGATCACCCGGCGCGGTTGCGGTAATATGCCCCGGTTTCACGGCCTCATTGCCAGCAGGGCGGTCCGGAATGAGCGGCGCAGTCAAGTTCAGGAGCGATTTCACCCGATTGCGGGCGGCCAGCGGCGAGACTCGAAGCCCGGAACGGCTTGCTGCGCATTATGCGTTGGAGGTCAGCCTCGCCAATCGGCTTAAAGCCTCGGCGCCGGGTGTACGGGTGCAGGTATATACAGCCGTTTACGAAACCTTGTTCGCAAACCTGCCAGACCACCCGCAACACGCTGCCAGAACGGAGCTGCGCCAGGTGCGGCTGCTGCAGCAGGCCGCGTTCTTGCGCCGTTATCTCCATGCGCAGTCCGACTACGTGGAGATCGGCTGCGGCGATGCTGCCTTGACCAAGATGATCGCGCCTTGGGTCCGGTCAGCCATCGGCGTGGACGTGACAGCGGCGCTCGTCGAGGGCAGCGCACCGCTCGCCAGGTTCTCGTTCGTCCAAACGAGTGGCACAGACCTGGACATCCCGAGCGGGACGGCGGACGTCGTGTATTCGAACCAGCTGATGGAGCATATCCATCCAGAGGACGCCGGGGCGCAGTTGACCGAGATACTCCGCATCCTGAAGCCCGGCGGCTGCTATGTCTGCACCACGCCGAACCGCCTGACCGGGCCGCACGACATATCCCGCTACTTCGGCTACGAGCCACGAGGCTTCCATTTGAGGGAGTATACCTATGCCTCCCTGGCCAGCCTTTTCCTGGCCGCAGGATTCCGGTCAGCATCGCCGGTCGTGTTCCTGAAAGGCCGGCCTTACGCGCCGCCGTTGGCTGCGGTCAGGGCAGTCGAGCGCGGCCTGGAGCTGTTGCCGATGCGGCTCCGGGCGTCCGTGGCAAGCCACAGCGCCGTGATCAACATCGCCGGTGCAACCGTCATCGGCCATAAGTAAACGACCCGGCAAGCTTCAGGCCGCACTATGTTGCGATGCCGCCATCGCCCGAAGGACCATGCCCGTGGAAGCAGCGCTGCTGATGCTTGACGTGAGCGGGCTGATTCTCGTCGGGGTCTGGCTCTATCGCGGCCAGGGAACAACCGGCCTGTTCGCCTGGCGTCCGCCGCTCACAGGCCGGGCGCGCACAGACCAGGCGCGCACAGGCCGGGCACCTAAGGCCGGACGACAGGCCCGGAACAAACCTGATGCGTGACCTCGCCTTTGTCGCGTCCTGGCTGGTGCTGATCCCGCTTACCTTCGGCGGTGCTCATATCGGCGTGCTAGTCTGGGCGTGGACGTCCCTGCTCGCACCCAATGACGTCCTGTACGGCCTTGGTTCCACCGTACCGTACAGCAAGGTCGCAGCCATCCTCACGCTGGGCCTTGCCCTCGTGGGCCGGGGCGGCGGCATCCGGTTGCGGCCGAACGCCACGGTCATCCTGCTTGGGCTGCTCGCCATCGCGGGGCTCATGTCGCAGGCGACCGGGCTGGCGGCTGACTCAGCGCCGGGCTGGGACCTTTACCAGAAGTTCCTCAAGCTGCTGCTGCTGGGGGTGATGGTCGTGGCCGTCATGCGGGACCGCCTGCGGCTGCACGCGTTGATGCTGGCGATCTGCCTGGGAATCGGTTTCACCGGCCTCGGCGAAGGCGCCAAGTTCCTGCTCTCGGCCGGCGGGCACAAGGTGCTCGGCACATCCTCGACCGGGGACAACAACCAGATCGCGCTTGACGTGCTGATGATGATGCCGATGCTGTACTACCTGCAGGCGACCGCGCAGCGGCAGGTCGTGCAGGTGATATGCTGGGTCACCGGCGGGATGTGCGCCGTCTGCGTGATCGCGACGGCCTCGCGCAACGGCTTCGCCGGGTTGGGGCTGCTTGGCGTCGCCTATGTGCTGGCCAGCCGCCGCAAGGCGGTGGGGCTGGTGATGGTCGTGGTGGTCTTCGCCATCGGCGCGCAACTAGTCAGCGACAGTTGGAAGGAACGGATCAGCACGATCCAGACCGCCGAAAGCGACGACTCGTTCCTGGGCCGGGTCGGTGCGTGGAAGGTCAGCACGGCGGTGGCGTTGGACCGCCCGCTGTTCGGAGGCGGGTTCCACGCGATCCAGCACAGCGACGTCTGGGGGGAGCACTTGGACGCGGCAAGCCGCATCAGTATTTTCGGCTCCGCTCCGCCGACGCTCAACTTCAAGGCGGCCCACAGCATCTACTTCGAGATCCTGGGTGATCTCGGCTTCACTGGGCTGCTCCTGTTCTTAGCCTTGTTCTATGTCGGCTGGCGCAACGGAAGCGCCGTGCGCCGGATCGTCCGCCGCAGCAAGCGGGCCGACATCGCGTGGGCCGGCCAGATGGCAGGCGTACTGCAAGTCAGCCTGCTGCTGTTTCTGGTCAACGGCGCGCTGCTGAGCGCCGCCTACTACGACATCGACTACCTGCTCGTCGCCATGCTTGCGGCGCTGCGCGAGCTGGTTGGCCGCGCCTTGCTGGATGGCTCGGCAGATGCGGCGGGCGATGCGCCGCCGGCCACTTGGCGCGAGGCGGCCCGGCGCGCCCGTGCCATCTCGCAACAGCCGGTGCCGATCGGCGGCTAGACTATCCCCCCTGGCATCCCCCGAGAGAGTGGCGGACAATGACCGCCATCTTGCTGGAGAGCCCCATGCCCGACATCAACCATCAAATCCTGCTGGCGAGCCGTCCCGCGGGCGCTGTCAGCACCGACAATTTTCGCCTGGTCGAAACCCCGCTGGCGCCGTTGGCGGAAGGCCAGGTTCGGGTCCGCAACCAGTTCCTCTCGCTCGACCCCTACATGCGCGGCCGCATGAACGACTCCAAATCCTACGCCGTGCCGCAGAAGCTGGACGAGGTGATGATCGGCGGCACCGTCGGCGCCGTGGTCGAGAGCCGCAACCCGAAATGGCAGCCCGGCGACAAGGTGGGCGCCATGTTCGGCTGGCAGGAATACGCCACCTCCGACGGCACGGGCATGTACAAGGTGGACGACGCGCACGTCCCGCTTTCCGCCTATCTCGGGCCGGTGGGAATGCCCGGCGTCACCGGCTGGTACGGGCTGAACCGCATCTGCAAACCAAAGCCGGGCGAGACGGTGGCGGTGAGCGCGGCCAGCGGGGCGGTCGGCACCGTCGTTGGGCAGTTGGCCAAGCGGCATGGCTGCCGGGCGGTCGGCATCGCGGGCGGGCCGGAGAAGTGCCGCTTCGTGGTGGAGGAACTCGGCTTCGACGCCTGCGTGGACTACAAGGCCGGCGATCTCCGCGCCCAGCTGAAGGCAGCGGCGCCGGACGGCATCGACGGCTATTTCGACAACGTGGGTGGCACGGTGCTGGACGAGGTGATGCTGCGGATGAACGCCTTCGGCCGCATTGCCGTGTGCGGTGCCATCGCCGGCTATGACGGCGCGCCCATGACGATGGCGAACCCGGCGCTGATCCTGGTCTCCCGCCTGTCGATGGAGGGCTTCATCGTGTCCGAGCACATGGCGGACTGGCCGGCGGCGCTGGCCGAACTGGGCGGGCTGGTGGCGCAAGGGCAGCTCAAATACCGCGAGAGCGTGGCGATGGGCCTGGCCAGTGCGCCCGAAGCCTTCCTGGGCCTGCTGAAAGGCCACAACTTCGGCAAGCAACTGGTCAAGCTTACCTAGCAATGCATCCAGCCGCCCACAAGCCCTCTCCTTTAGGGAGAGGGCTTGGTGAGGGGTCCGACAGCACCTGGCCTACCCTGCTGGAGATCGATACCGCCGCCATCGTCGCCAACTGGCGGTCCCTCCGCCGCGGCCCAACGGCCGCCGTGGTGAAGGCGGACGCCTATGGCCTGGGCGCCCACGCCATCGTGCCGGCGCTGCACGCCGCCGGGTGCCGCCACTTCTTCACCGCCCACCCGTCCGAGGCCATCGCGGTGCGCGACCTCGCCCCCGGTGCGATGCTGGCGGTGCTGAACGGCCTTTGGCCCGGGCTGGAAGCGGAGTTCGCCGCTTACGACCTCACCCCCGTGCTCGGCACGCTTGACGAGGTGGACCGCTGGGCCGCCCACGCCCGCGCCGCCGGCCGCCCCCTGCCCGCCATCCTGCACATCGACACCGGCATGAACCGGCTCGGCCTGGACACGCGCGAACTGGATCTGCTGGCGGCAGACCATGGCCGCCTGGCCGGCCTCGCCCTGCGCTACGTGATGACCCACCTCATCTCCGCCGAATTCCCCGACGACCCGGCGAACGAGAGCCAGCGCACCCGCTTTGCAAGCGCCTGCGCCCGCCTGCCCTCAACCCCCCGATCGATCGCTAACTCCTCCGGCCTGTTCCTCGGCCCTGGCTTCGCGTCTGACCTCGCCCGCCCCGGCGCGGCGCTGTACGGCGTCAACCCCACACCCGGCCGCCCTAACCCGCAGCACCCGGTGGTCCGCCTGCGCGCCCGCGTGCTGCAGCTGCACGACGTGCTGCCCGGCGAAACCGTCGGCTACAACGGCGTGTGGACCGCCAGCCGCCCCAGCCGCATCGCCACCCTCTCGGTGGGCTATGCCGACGGCTACCTGCGTTCCCTCACCAACCGGGCCACCGCCACCTTTGACGGCGCGCCGGTGCCGCTGGTAGGTCGCATATCCATGGACCTCACCACCTTCGACGTGACCGATCTACCCGCGATCGTACCCGGCAGTTGGCTCGACCTCATCGGACCCGGCGGCTCAGGGGACCCAGGGGGCATAGACGCGCTTGCCGCCCAGGCCGGCACCAACGGCTACGAAATCCTGACCTCGCTCGGCCCGCGCTACCCGCGCCGATACCTGTGAAGGCGCCCGGCTTGATGCCCGGCTTGATAATGGATTGGCTGGCCCTGCTCGGGCGGGCGGCGCTCGGCGTCTGCCGCGGCGCCGGGTCGGTGGCGCTGTTCGCCGCCGCGGGCGTGTCCCACCTCGTGCGCCCGCCGTTGTACGGCCGCATGTTCGGCCGCGCCTTCATTGAGTTCTCGTATTTCAGCCTGCCCGTGGTGGCGCTGACCGCGATCTTTTCCGGCATGGTGATCGCGCTGCAATCGTTCACCGGCTTCTCCCGCTTCAACGCCGAGAGCGCCGTCGCCAACATCGTCGTGCTCTCCGTAGTGCGCGAGCTGGGCCCGGTGCTGGCCGGGCTGATGGTGGCGGGCCGGGTGGGCGCCGCGATGGCGGCCGAACTCGGCACTATGCGCGTCACCGACCAGATCGACGCGCTCGGCACGCTCTCCACCAACCCGATGAAGTATCTCGTGGCACCCCGGCTGCTGGCGGGCACGCTGGCTTTGCCGCTGCTGGTGCTGGTGGCGGACATCCTGGGCGTCATGGGCGGCTACATCATCGCGGTGCTGAAGATCGGGCTGAACCCCACCAGCTACCTCAACAGCACGTTCAGCTTCACGACGGTGGCCGACGTGGCGAGCGGGCTGGCGAAGGCGGCGGTGTTCGGCTTCATCATCGCGCTGATGGGCTGCTACTCCGGCTACAACAGCCGTGGCGGCGCGCAGGGCGTGGGTGCCGCCACCACCTCCGCCGTGGTGACCGCCTCCATCCTGATCCTGGCCAGCGACTACGTGCTGACGGAGCTGTTCTTTGCCCGATAGCGTCGGGTCAGCTCTGCCGAAGATACGCATCCGCGGCCTGCGCAAGCGCTTCGGCGACAAGCAGGTGCTGGACGGCGTTGACCTGGACGTGATGCCCGGCACCTCCACCGTGGTCATTGGCGGCTCCGGCACCGGTAAGTCGGTGCTGCTGAAGTCCATCCTGGGCCTGGTCGAGCCGGACGAAGGCAGCATCGAGATCGACGGCCGCGACGTGCTGCGCATGGGCCGCCGCGAGCGCGACGCGGTGAACCGCCAGATCGGCATGCTGTTCCAGGCCGCCGCATTGTTCGATAGCCTGCCGGTATGGGAGAACGTGGCGTTCGGCCTGCTCGCCCAAGGCGGCGTCACCCGCCAAGCGGCCCGCGCCCGGGCGGACGCGGTGATGGGCCAGGTCGGCCTGGCACCGAGCGTGGGCGACCTCTCGCCGTCGGAGCTGTCCGGCGGAATGCAAAAGCGGGTCGGCCTGGCCCGCGCCATCGCCGCCCAGCCGCACATTCTGTTTTTCGACGAGCCGACCACCGGGCTGGACCCGATCATGGGTGCGGTGATCGACGGGTTGATCGTGGACTGCGTCAAGCGCCTGGGCTCGACGGCGATGGCGATCACCCACGACATGGCCTCTGCAATGCGCATCGGCGACCGGATCGCGATGCTACACCACGGGCGGATTGTATGGGAGGGTTCGCCGGAGGGGCTGATGGACAGCGGCAACCCGGTGGTGGACCAGTTCACCCACGGGCGGCGGGAGGGGCCGATTCAGATGGAGTTGCGGCGGTAGGCCGTGACTCGAGATTTTAGAGCGAGGATCAGAAAGACAAGTGACTAACGATGCTTGGTTGGCAACTAGGTGTTCAGTCCCCGGGTGTGGTGGCACAGTCAGTCACCAGGCAGCAAGGGA
>CAXTPP010000096.1:12245-13378 GCA_964246185.1 uncultured Acetobacteraceae bacterium | reverse complement strand
CCCTGCCGCCGCCGGGCGAGCGGGTGCGCCGGCTCACCGCCACGCCCGCCGCGCCGCAAGCTGGCCCGCCCGCTCCCCCTGCACCGTCGGGCGGCCCCGGGCGGGCCGTCTCCGGCGGGGGCGCAGTGGCCGCAGCCGCGCAGCCAGCGCCAGACACGCCGCACGCGCCGCCGCTGGCGCCCCGGTTGGCCGGGTTCCGCGAAGTGGTGGCGCTGTGCTCCGGGCGGGACCCGACGCTGCACAGCCACCTTCGCCACTCCGTCCACCTGGTGCGCTTCGCCCCCGGCGTGATCGAGTTGCGGCCCGAGCCGGCCTCCCCGCGGGACCTCGCGGCCCGGCTGGGCGCGCTGCTGCAGGCCGAGACCGGCCGGCGCTGGACGGTGGCGCTGTCCACCGCGCCGGGCGAGCCGACGCTGGGCGAGCAGGAGCAGGCCGCCGACGCCACCCGCCGCGACGCCGCCGCCGACCATCCGCTGGTGCGCGCCATCCTCGAAGCCTTTCCCGGCGCCAAGCTCGGCCCCGTGCGGGACGCCGCCGCCGACTCCTACGGCCTGCCCGCCGTCGCCTTGGGCGAGCCGGACATGCCCGACTTCGCCCCGCCGGACGCCGAGCCGGCGGACATTTTGGAGGATGACCCGTGAAGAACCTCGCCGGACTGATGAAGCAGGCCAGCCAGATGCAGTCCAAGATGGCCGAGATGCAAGCCAAGCTGGAGACCATCGAGATCGAGGGCATGTCCGGCGCGGGGATGGTGCAGGTGGTGCTGTCGGGCAAGGGGGACCTCAAGCGCGTCAAGCTCGACCCCAAGCTGCTGGACCCGGCGGAGGCCGAGATGGTGGAGGACCTGCTGGTCGCCGCCCATGCGGACGCCCGCCGCCGGTTGGAAGCCACCACGGCGGAGGAGATGGAGAAGGTCACCGGCGGCATGTCGCTGCCGGGCGGGATGAAGCTGCCGTTCTGAAAGCCCTCTCCCGCCTGCGGGAGAGGGTTGGGTGAGGGGGCCACCGCTGCTATTTACGCTTCGTGAACTCCCCCGAGATCGACCGCCTGATCGGCCTGCTGGCCAAGCTGCCCGGCCTCGGCCCGCGCTCCGCCCGCCGGGCCACGCTGCGGCTGTTGCAACAGCCGCAGGC
>CAXTPP010000096.1:0-12235 GCA_964246185.1 uncultured Acetobacteraceae bacterium | reverse complement strand
CCGGCCGGGGCCCGCCGCCCCCCCGGGGGGCCCCGGGGGGGGGTGTCCACCCCCCCCCAGGCCCGCATGCTGCCGCTCGCCGCCTCCGCCAACGCGGCGGCGCGCGCGGTGCAGCCGTGCAGCCGGTGCGGCAACCTGGACAGCCGCGACCCCTGCGCGATTTGCACCGACCCGGCGCGTGAGGCCTCGCTCATCTGCGTGGTGGAAGGCGTGGGCGACCTATGGGCGCTGGAGCGGGCGGCGGTGCATGGCGGGCTTTACCACGTCCTCGGCGGCACCCTGTCCGCGCTGGGCGGGGTGGGGCCGGAGGATTTGAACGTGCGTCCCCTGCTCGCCCGCGTGGCGGAGGGCGGCGTGGCGGAGGTGATCCTCGCCCTGTCCGCCACGGTCGAGGGCGCCAGCACCGCGCACTGGCTGGCCGAGCGGCTGCACCCGACCGGCGTCGCGGTCAGCCGGGTCGGCCACGGCGTGCCGATCGGCGGCGCGCTGGACGTGCTGGACGACGGCACTCTCGGCGCGGCGCTGAAGGCAAGGCGGCCGGCTTAAACGGCGGCTGAGCAGGTTCGATCATGAGCTTCGCAGGGCTCTGCCCTGCACCCGAAAGGGAATAGTCATTCCCTTTACCTTATACGTATCAAGAGGTGTCCAGAGAACGACCGTCCTATGGCGGGGTGCGGGGCAGAGCCCTGCTCTCTTGCTTGACTAGCTCGATGGGATGTCGCTTTCGTCCTTGTGCTTGCGGCCGAGGTCCACGAACCCGGCCTTGATGCGGGCCAGGTCGTCGGCCTTCATCTCCTCCAGGTCCAGCAGGGCGAGGCGTGCGCCTTCGGTCACCCGGATCAGCTCGTCCACCTTGACCTGCAGCGAGTCGGTGTCGCGGTTCTGCGTGTTCTGGATCAGGAACACCATCAGGAAGGTGATGATGGTGGTGCTGGTGTTGATCACCAGCTGCCAGGTGTCGCTGTAGCCGAAGATGGGGCCGCTGACGCCCCAGATGACGACCAGGGCGGTGGCGATGACGAAGGTGAGCGGCCGGCCAGCCCCGCGTGCCACGGTTTGCGCCAGCTTGTCGAAGGTCATGCGCCGGGTCTCCTGGTTCGCACCCCAAACAGCGTGGGTGCGGTCGGGTTCGCTTGGGGGCGTGCCACTTCAGCCTTCCGCTATGTCAACCTCCGCGGCGCGGTGTAACTGGTGCCCATGCGGGTCCTGAAAGCAGCGGCACTCGGGCTGGCGCTCCTGATCGTCGGCGTCAGCCTTGCGCTGGGGATGACACAGGAGGCTGACGAGATCGCAACCGACATCTGGATTTCCAGGCCGCCAGATGTGTGGCGCGTGCTGACTGAAACCGCTGCCTTTCCTTCCTGGAACCCGTTCATCCATCGCCTGGACGGCAGCCTTGCCGCAGGTCAGCGCATCACGGTCGAGTTCGGGACGGGAGATGACGCCACCATTTTCCATCCCAAGGTGCTCGCAGCCGTGCCTGAGCGGGAATTGCGGTGGCACGGCAGCGTCTGGCCCGGCGGCATCTTCGACGGCGAGCACAGCTTCACGCTGTCACCCGAAGCGGGAGGCACGCGGCTCGTGCAGGGCGAGAGGTTCAGCGGCCTGCTGGTCGGGCCGCTCACGCGCGGGATCATCGCGGGAACCGAGCGGGAGTTCACCGGGATGAACCGGGCCTTGAAAGCGCGCGTGGAAAGCGGACCTTAAGCTCTCACCTCACCGCCCGCCGCCAATACTCCAACGTCACCGGCCCGATCGCCTTGCCGCCACCCGCGTACAGCGCCTCCAACTCCCGCAACAGCGCGTCCGCCTCGTCCTGCAGGCCGAGCAGGTGCAGGCAGCGCAGGATGCGGGTGAGCCGCAGCAGGTTGTGGTTGCCGGGGCTGAGCCAGTGCGGCGCACCGTCCGGCAGGCGGTAAAACCGCCGCATCCGGTGCAGGGAGGCCCGCAGCGCGGCCCGCAGCGCCGGGTCGCGGTGGAACGCTGCGATGTCGTCCGTCGTCAGCAGCGGCGCGGCCGGATTGAATCCGCTGGGCTCCGGCAGCGGGAACAGCCACTGGATGTAGTCGTGCGCCGCCTCCAGCCGGGCGTCTTCCCAGGCCTGGATGTCCGCCAGCCGGCGGCCCTGCCCGTCCGGCGCAGCGTGGGCGTGGAAGCGGACGATCGGGCTCACGCCAGCGCGGCCTCCGCCTCCCGCACCACGGCGGCCAGCGCGCCGGGCTCGAACGGGGAGAGCAGGCCGGCGGAGCGCACCAGCTCGCCGAACGGGGCCGAGCCGCCGCGGCCGCACAGCGCCACGTAGGCGTCCAGCGCGCCGGCATAGTCGGTGCGGGAGCGGACCCAGAGCTGCATCGCGCAGCACAGCGCCAGCGTGTAGTCGATATAGTAGAACGGCGCGCCGTAGATGTGCGGCTTGGCCTGCCAGCGACCGCCCTTCGCCGGGTACGCCAGGTCGCCGTAGTCGGTCCACGGCATGTAGCGCCGTTCCAGCGCCTGCCACATCGCGTGCCGCTCGGCCGAGGTTGCGCCGGGGTTGGCGTAAACCTCGTGCTGGAAGTGGTCCACGCAGACGCCGTAGGGCAGGAAGGCGAGATAGTTGACCAGCAGCATGCGGCCGAACCGCTCGGCCTCCGCGTCGCCGACCAGGTTGCCGATGCCGGGCAGGGTCAGGAACTCCAGGGCCATGGAGTTGATCTCGGCTGCCTCCATGGTGGGCCACAGGTAGTCGATGCCGGGCTGGCCGCGGCTTTCCCAGTTCTGGAAGGCGTGGCCTATCTCGTGGGTGAACACAGTCACGTCGTGGGCGGTGCCATTGAAGTTGGCGAAGATGAACGGAACGCCGGCGGCTGGGAACGAGGTGCAGAAGCCGCCGCCCGCCTTGCCCGGGCGGTTCTTGAGGTCCAGGAAGCCGCCTGCGTCCATCAGGCGGTGGAAGTCGCCCAGCCGCGGGTCCATGCCGTCGAACATGAGCTGTGCCTGCGCCACCAGGAAGTCGTGGCCGCCGGCCGGCTTCGGGTTGCCCGCCGGGTCGACCAGCGCCTCGTCCCAGAAGCGCAGCGTGTCCCAGCCGTGCTCCCGCCGCCGCGCCTCCAGCAGGCGGGCGACCAGCGGGACGACGTGGGTGGCCACCTCGTCGCGGTAGCGCGCCACGTCCTCCGGGCCGTAATCGACCCGGCGCATGCGGCGGTACCCGAGCGGGGTGTAGCTGGCGTAGCCCAGCGTGCCGGCCATGCCGTGGCGCAGCCGGACCAGCTCGCCGTACAGGCTGTCCAGCTCCTCGCCATGCGCGGCGAAGAAGCCCCAGCGCGCCTGTTCCGCCCGATGCCGCACGTCGCGGTCCGCGGACTCGGCATAGGGGCCGAGGCCGGCGAGGTTGGTTTCCGCGCCCTCGATGGTGACCTTGGCGGCGGCCAGCAGCGCCGTGTAGCGCGCGCCCAGCCGGCTCTCCTCCTCCAGTGCTGCGGAGATCGCTGGGTCGAAGGTGGTGATGTCGGTCTCCCACAGGCGCAGGGCGTGCGCGCCGGCCAGCGCGTCCATGCCGGGAGTGGCGAGCAGGCGGCGCTTCATGGCCACCTCGTGCCCGATGACCACGGGGGCCAGCGCGTCCGCGTATTCCCGGGCCGCCTTGGCCGCCGCGTCCGTGGTGTCCTGGGCGAAGCGGAGGCGGGCCAGGGCGCTCCAGCTGCCCACCTCGCGCCGCAGCCGGTCCCAGGCGGCCAGCGCCGCCGGGGGGTCGGCGTCCAATTGAGCGTGCAGGGCGGCGTAATCGGCCGCGAGGCTGTCCCGGGACGGGGTGGCGGCGGCGATGTCCGCGAAGCGTAGCGGGGGGTTGGTGTCCGGCATGACGCCATGGCAGACCGTGCGGCTGCACCCTGTCAAGCGGCGGCGGCTTGCCGCAATCCGGACATGGACTGGCGATAGTTGCGCCGCGTTGTAGCGATATCCACCGAACGGCGCTAACCTGCCGGCGCAGAGGATGATTTTGATGCCGACACCTCCCCTCCGTCTGGAAGACCAGCTGTGCTTCGCGCTGTATGCCGCGACCAACGCGATCACCCGCACCTACCGGGAGAAGCTGGGCGAGCTGGGGCTGACCTACCCGCAGTACCTCGTCGTCATGGCCCTGCTGGGCAAGCCGAGCATGACCTCCGGCGAGCTGGCCCGCGCGCTGCGGCTGGACGCCGGCACGCTCACGCCCATGCTCAAGCGGCTGGACGGCGCCGGGCTGATCGAACGCACCCGGCGCGCCGAGGACGAGCGGATCATCGACAACCGGCTGACCGCGCGCGGGCTGGCCTTGCAGGAGGACATGCAGCGCGCGCAGGCCTTCGTCGGATGCCGGACGGAGCTGCCCGAGCGCGACCTCGACGCGCTCCGCGTGGCGCTCCAGGAGCTGACGGAGTCGCTGTGCGGCGCGCCGGCGCGGGAGACGCAAGCCGCCTGACCCGCCCTTCGTCCATCCTGGCGGCGTCTGGCATCGCGCGACGGCGATCCTATGTCTGGTAACCGGCCTGCTGTCGGAGCCTGGGATGGTGAGGATAGATCGATGCGGATCGCGATTGGCTTGATCCTGCTTGGTGCCGCGGCTGTGCCTGCTGGCGCGCAGCCAGCTCCGGCGCCGGTCAGCGCGCAACCTGCCCCGTTGCCCGGTGCGCAAGCTGGCGCGCAGCCGGTTTCCGCAGTGCCCGGCGCGCAACCCGCCCCCGCACCGTTCGGCGCGCAAACCGCTCCGGCGGCGCCGCTCCCGGTGACGCCGGAGCTAACCCAGCTGATGGCTCAGCCGGAGCACCGCGCGGCGCTGCTGCAGGCGGCCCGTGCGGTGAACGGCCCCGCGGCCCCGGCTTGCCCGGCGGCCAACTACGCCCCCACGGGCGAGGTCGTCGTGTTCGCCCCCATCCAGTCGGACGGCCACGGCAAGGTGGTGGCGGGCGCCTGGAAGGAGAGCCTGCACGAGATCGGCTGCGGCGAGGACCGGATGATCAACACGCTCACCGCCATCGGGCAGAACGGCATGCCGCAAACCCAGCCGCTGCTGCCCGGGAGCACCATCTCGGATCCGCAGCTGCAGCAGGACAGCGTGCAGTACGCGGCGAGCCGGATGGGCGAAATGCCGGCGGGCTGCGACCAGGGCGCGATCACCAACACCCGCTTCGTCGGCGTGGACGGGCAGCCGCCCGGCACCCGGCCCGTTGCAGGCGAGGCGCCGAAGCCCTGGACGGAGGTCTGGTCGCTGAAGGCCTGCAGCAAGGCCGCCAACGTGACCATGCACTTCACGCCGGACGCGACCGGCACCGAAATCCGCACCGACCCCGCAAGTTAGCCATCATCCAGCCCTCTGACCACTTCGACGGCGAGCGGTTCTTCAACCCGGGCCAGCCGCCCAGCCACGGCGGCCTGGCGACGGTGCTGCGCTGGCGGCTGGAAGGCGGCCGGCAGGTCTGGCCGCCGCAGCCGCCCGATCCGCGGTTCGGCCCGCCGCCGCAGGCCGCGGCGGGAGCGGCGGTGATCACCTTCATCGGCCATGCGACGTTCCTGATCCAGCTGCCTGGCCTGACCGTGCTGACCGACCCGGTGTTCAGCGAACGGTGCTCCCCGGTCGGCTGGGCGGGGCCGCGCCGTGCCCGCCCGCCGGGCCTCGCGCTGGACGCGCTGCCGCCGGTGGACCTCGTGCTCGTGTCGCACAACCACTATGACCACATGGACCTGCCATCCCTGCGCCGGCTGGCGGCGCGCGGCGTCCGGCGCGCCATCACCACCGCCGGCAACACTGCGGTGCTGAAGCAGGCCGGGTTCGCCCAGGTGGAGGCGCTGGACTGGTGGGAGCAGGCGCAGGCCGGCCCGGTGCAGGTGACGGCGACCCCCGCCCGGCATTTCAGCCGGCGCGGCCGGAGCGACATGAACCGCACGCTGTGGGCCGGATTCAGCTTGCGCGCGCCTGACGGCCACGTGCTGTTCGCTGGCGATTCCGGGGCGGGGCCGCATTGGCAGGCCATCCGGGAGCGGCTCGGCGCGCCGGGCCTGGCATTGCTGCCGATCGGCGCTTACGAGCCGCGCTGGATGATGGCGCCCGTCCACATGAACCCGGCGGAAGCGGTGCAGGCGCACCGGGACCTCGGCGCAGCGCAGTCGGTCGGCATGCATTTCGGCACGTTCCAGCTGACCGACGAGGCGATCGACGCTCCCGTGAAGGCCTTGGCTGCGACAGGCGTCGAGGGCTTCACGACGCTCGGCTTCGGAGAGTCGCGGCGGTTTGAGTTGGTTTTCGTACCAAAAGCGGCCGGACAGCTTTAATACAAATCACGCCGGTGTTATCATGGGCTCCCCCGAACGAGCCTGGAGCCGGCTGGCGATGTTGACCGACCGCATTTCCAGCCGCCAGCGAGCAATGCCGCATGGCCGGGGATAGCGCACCCAGCGCCGTCCCGGAGGATGCCGCCAGCCAGGCCGCGCGGATCGACGCCGAGCTGGCCGGGCTGGATGACGGCACCGACCCGTTCGCCGCCGCGGTGCGCGCCACCCGCATGCCGATGATCGTCACGGACCCGAGGCAGGCCGACAACCCCATCGTGTTCGCCAACGATGCATTCGCCCGGCTGACCGGCTACACGCGCGGGGAGACGCTGGGCCGCAACTGCCGCTTCCTGCAAGGGCCGGAAGCCGACCCGGCCGCCGTGGCGGCCATCCGCGGCGCGGTCGAGGCCGCCGAACCGCTCGAGATCGACATCCGGAACCGCCGCAAGGATGGCTCGGTGTTCTGGAACCGGCTGCTGATCGCCCCCGTGCGGGACAAGAGCGGCAGTGTCGCCTACTTCTTCGCCAGCCAGTACGACATCACCCTCGAGCGGGGCGAGCTCGAAGCCCGCACCCGCGAACTGGCGGAAACCAAGACCCGCCTGCTCGCCGAGGCCGCGGAGCGCGAGCGGGTGGAGGAGCAGCTGCGGCAGGCCCACAAGCTCGAGGCGGTCGGCCAGCTGACCGGCGGCATCGCTCACGACTTCAACAACATGCTGCAGGCGATCAGCAGCAGCCTGGAGCTGACCCGGCGCAAAACGGAGCAAGGGCGGCCTGAGGAAGCCGAGCGGTTCCTCGACGGCGCGCGCAGGACCGTCGAGCGCGCGGCCGCGCTGACCGCCCGGCTGCTGTCCTTCGCCCGCCGCCAGGTGCTGGAATCCAGGCCCATCGTGCTCGACGGCATGGTGCGGGGCATGGCCGAGCTGATCCAGCGCACCGTCGGGCCGGGGGTGCGCCTCCAGCTGCGGATGCGCGACGGCAACTGGACGGTGCTGTGCGACGCGAACCAGCTGGAAAGCGTGCTGCTGAACCTGGTGATCAACGCCAGGGACGCGATGCCGGAGGGCGGTATGCTCACCATCGGCATTGAGGACGTGCAGCTCAGCGGCGCCGTCCTGGCCGGCCAGGACGGCGTGAAGCCCGGCAGGTACATCGAGCTTTACGTCGCCGACACCGGCGTCGGCATGGACAAGGTCACCAAGGCGCGCGCGTTCGAGCCGTTCTTCACCACCAAGCCGCTCGGGCAGGGCACCGGGCTGGGGTTGTCGCAGCTGTACGGCCTGGTCCGGCAGCTGGACGGCGCGGTGCGGCTGGACAGCGCCCCGGGCGAGGGCACGACCGTGCGGCTATACTTGCCGCGGCATCGATCCGTCGATGCGCAGCCAGGCGCGCCGCAGCCGCTTCCGGAGCAGGACGTCCCGAACAGGGGCGAGGCGATCCTGCTGGTGGAGGACGAGCCTGCCTTGCGCGCCGTGGCCGCCGAACAGCTGCGCGAACTCGGCTACTAGGTGACGGAGGCGGCGGACGGCGGCACGGCGCTGCGGGCGCTCCGCTCCGGCCTACGTCTCGACCTGCTGGTGACCGACGTGGGCCTGCCCGGCGGGCTGAACGGGCGGCAGCTGGCCGACGCGGCGCGGGAAGCGAGGCCGGACTGCCGGTACTGTTCATCACCGGGTATGCGGGCACTTCGCTGGACGGGCAGCTGGCGCCCGGCATGGGCGTCATCGTCAAGCCGTTCGCGCTGGACGCGTTCGGCGAATGGGTGCGGACCATGCTGCAGGTGAGGCAAGTGGCTGATGTCAACGGCCGCGGGCACTGACCTCTTGAAAAGCAAGGCTGGGCTCTGCCCAGACCCGCCAAAGGCCTAGGGCCCTTGGCGGAGCCCAGAGGCGGAGCCTCTGGCCTTGCTTGCTCGACGGTCCCCCACAAGGGCCGTTGATGTCACACCCGCTCGCTGACCGCGATCGCCACCTTGCAGCCGAGCTTGATCACCCGGCTCATCAGCGCGTAGGCCGGCGCCAGCTCCGCCTCGTTGGCCAGGCCGATGTCGCGGTGCTCCAGCTCCTCCGCGCGGAACTGTTCGATGGTGGCGCGCAGCCCAGACTCGTCCTCCTCCAGGGCGGAGGCCTGCTGGGCGTAGTGCTCGTCGATCGCCTCCTCCACCGCCACCGTGCAGGCCATGGCGCCCCGCTCGCCGATCAGCGCGCTGGCCGCTCCCAGCGCGTAGCCGGCCAGGTGCCACAGCGGCAGCAGCGCCGTCGGCCGCACTCGGCGGTCCGCCACCATCGCCGCGAAGGTCTCCCGATGGTGCTCCTCCTGCGCCAGCATGTGGCGCAGCGTGTCGCCCTGCCGGCCACGGCCCAGCACGGCCAGCTGGCCCTGGTAGATGCGCGCCGCGCCGTACTCTCCGGCGTGATCGACGCGGATCATCCGCTCCAGCCGCTCGCGCGGGGTGGCGTCTCCGGGCAGGATGGTGGCGCTCATGCATGGCTCCGTTCGGGCAGGCCGGCTGGCTTGCGAACCAGCGAGATGGCGAGGAAGCCGCCGAACGCCAAGGCCAGCAGGCCGTTCAGCGCCGCCATCGACAAAGGCATGCCGGGCAGCAGGCCAGGGATCAGGTACGTGGGGTCGTCGCACGGCTTGGCCGGGTGCGCCGGCATCCGCCCCAGGCGCTGTGCGATGCTGCCGCCGCCCAGATCCGGCGCGGCGCACTCCGGCAGCGGGCTCGGCCACCAGCCCTGCTCCACGCCGACATGGACCGAGGCCGCCGCCGCCGAGAAGGCCATGCACGCCACGACGCCCCACAGCAGCCCCCGCGGAATCCAAAGCGGGCGCAACGGCAGGGTGGCGGCCAGCGACAGCAGGATGGCGATGCGGTACGGCCAGCGCTCCACCAGGCACAGCGCGCATGGCACCAGCCCTCCGAACCGCTCCGTGCCCAGCGCCACCAGCAGCGCGGACAATGCCACCAGCAGGGACAGCATGGCCAAGGCGGGAGTTCGCGTCATGCGGCCTGTCTCGCCCGCTTCCACGGCCAAGGCAAACGCCCTAGTGTCCCGATTCGGAAGTTCGCCGTACTTGGGGCTGGCTCGGAGTGAACTTCCAAATCGATTAGGACACGAGCAAGCCTTTGTTTCGAGTGTGGCTTATGGTTCTGAAGTTCGCCTTCGGAGGCGGCGGCATACTCGGGCGAACTTCAGAACCACCACACTAGCGTCCGGCACGGACCACGAGAGAACGCGATGCGGAAGGTTTGGGGCCGGGCGAACTCCTCCAACGTCATGAAGGTGGTCTGGCTGCTGGAGGAGCTGGGCCTGCCCTACGAGCGGATCGACGCCGGCGGCGCGTTCGGCCGCACGGCGGAGGCGGAGTATCGGGCGATGAACCCGACCGGCGGCGTCCCGACCTTGCAGGAGGACGGCTTCACCCTGTGGGAGAGCAACGCCATCCTGCGCTATCTCGCCACATCCCATGGCGCTTTTGCGCTGTGGCCGGGGGAGCTGAGGGCGCGCGCCGGCATCGACCGCTGGATGGACTGGCAGCAGGCCAGCGTCACGCCGCCGCAGACCACGGTGTTCCAGGGCCTGGTCCGCACCGCGCCGGAGCAGCGGGACACGGGCGCGATCGCGGCGGCGCTGGTCCGGCTGGGGCAGGTATGGTCCTTGCTGGACCGCGAGCTGGCCCGGCGCAGCTACGTGGCCGGGCCAGGCTTCACCCTGGCCGACATCGCGCTGGGCGTGCACGTGCACCGCTGGTTCGCCTTCAACGTGGCGCGTCCGGAGCTGCCTCACCTGCGCGCCTGGCACGAGCGCCTGCTGGACCGCCCGGCCTACCGCCGGCACTGCGCCGTCGAGATGAGCTGACGCAGTTCTTATACCAGTCGAAAAGCAAGGCTGGGCTCCCCCTCCGTGGCCATTCCAATTGCCTGAAGGAGGCAATCGGGACCTTGAGCCACTCCGCCCAGACCCGCCAAAGGCAGGGCTTTTGGAAACCGTTTGATTATACGAATGGATTCCAAAGGCTCCGCCTTTGGCGGAGTCCAGAGGCAGAGCCTTTGGCCTTGCTTGACGGTCACCCGCAAGGGCCTTTGATACTGTAGCGTCGATGCAAGGATTTGGAGGCGAGCACCCATGGCATCCGTCACCGAGCTAGCGTCCCGGGGCGATGGCGACAGCTCCTGGGCCGTCATCGCCTGGCTGGGTCAGCAGCGCCGGGTCGCCGAGGTGTTCCCGACCCGGGACAAGGCGTTGGCGGACCTGCAATGGCGGGAGCGCCAGGTGCAGGCTTACGGGCACCTGCTCGCCGGCACCAGCCATGCAGTGCCGCGCTACGTCGTGACGCCGATCCGCCGCTCCGACCTGCCCCGGCGCTGGACGCCGCTGCCCGCGCTCGGCTTCCTGCGCGGCGGGGGGCGGTAGGGTATCGCCGGGCCGGCGCTGAAACGATCCTCGTGCTGCGGCGGTTACCTGCTGCGGTCCACCTGGACTGGAGGGAACGCCGTTTGCCAGCAAACACTTCCAGGCCGACGATCTGTGTCTTCGGCGCGGGCGCCATCGGCGGCCTCGTCGCCGCGAAGCAGCAAGCTGCGGACACCGCCGTATCGGTCGTCGCGCGCGGCGACCACCTCGCCGCGTTGCAGCGGGATGGCCTGACGCTGCATTCCGCAGGCGTGCGCACCGTCACGCATCCCAGGGCCGTGGCGCATGGCGGCGAGATCGGCCCGCAGGACTATCTTCTGCTGACGCTGAAGGCCCATTCGATCGCGCCGGCGATCGAGCAGATGCGGCCGCTGATCGGCCCCGGCACGACGATCGTGGCGATGGCGAACGGCATTCCCTGGTGGTACCCGTACGGGCTGCCGGGGCCGTTCGCCAGCCGGAGGGTCCAGGCGGTCGATCCCGATGGCGCGCTGTGGACGGCGCTGCCGCCTTCGCAGTGCCTCGGTTGCGTGCTGTATCCCACCGCTCGCGTCGCGGCTCCCGGCGTGGTCGAGCACCTGTCCGGCAACCGGTTGGCCCTGGGCGAGCCGGACGGCACTCGGTCGGACCGTGCGGCCCGCCTGGCAGGCCTGCTGGGCGAGGCCGGTTTCGACGCGCCGGTGCGCCTGGCCATCCGCGATGACCTGTGGCTCAAGCTGCGGGCGAGCATCGCGGTCAACCCCATCAGCGCCCTGACGACGGCCACGATGGATGTGGTCGCCAGCGACGAGGACAGCCGCCCGGCGGTCCGCTCGCTCATGCAGGAGGGAGAGGCTGTGGGCGAGGCGCTCGGGGCCACGTTCAGCACCGGCATCGATCAGCAGATCGAAATGGTGTCCCACCTCGGCCACCATAAGACGTCGATGCTGCAGGACATCGAGGCCAGCCGGCCGCTCGAAGTGGAGGCCATCCTGGGCAGCGCGGTCGAGATGGCCAAGTGGGTCGATGTCAGCGTCCCGGTATGCGAAACGGTGCTGGCCCTGCTCAGGCAGCGCGCGACCTTGTCGGCCAACCCCGGGTAGCCCCAGGCAACCATCGCCCCGGGGGCAAGCCCCTCCGCGAGGACGCTTTTTCCCCTGCTGCCAGCCCCGGTTCCAGGCTATGCTGGAACTGCCCGCCAACAGAGACCGGAAGCACTTGACGCATGGCTGCCGCTGCCCCCGCGCGACTGCTCGCCTCCCCCGCCATCCGCGCCCTCGCCGCCCGGCGCATGGCCGAGCTTGGCGGCATCATCCTGGGGCTCAGCGGGGTGACGCTGCTGGTGGCGCTGTGCTGGTACAACCCGCTCGACCCGTCGTTCGACACCGCCACCTCCCGCTCCGCCACCAACCTGGCCGGTCCGGCGGGCGCCGTCATGGCGGACCTGCTGCTGCAGGGCTTCGGCGTGGCGGGCGCGCTGCCGGGGGTGGCGGCGCTGGCCTGGGCGTGGCGCATCGCGTCGCACCGCGGCCTGGGCAGCATGGCCG
>CAXTPP010000095.1:0-13532 GCA_964246185.1 uncultured Acetobacteraceae bacterium | reverse complement strand
GGCAGAGACTCCGCTGGTGCTGACGGTCGATGCGGACACGCTGCTCGACCCGCAAGCCCTGGGCGCCATGCGCGCCGCCTTCGCCGCCGACCCGGCGCTGGTCGCGGCCACCGGGGTATTGACGCCGGTGTGCGGCCGCTCCGCCTCCGGCCGGCTGCTGCAATGGTTCCAGACCTACGAATACGTGCGCAACTTCCTCTCGCGCTACGCCTGGATGCGGATGGACGGGCTGCTGCTGATCTCCGGCGCATTCGGCTGCTATCGGCGTCAGGCGCTGCTGGACGTGGGCGGCTTCGATCCGGACTGCCTGGTGGAGGACTACGAGCTGACCCACCGGCTGCGGGACCACGCGGCCCGCCGGGGCTTGATCTGGCGCACCGGCGTCGTCGGCGCAGCCCACGCCCGCACCGACGCGCCCGCCACCGTGCCCGCGTTCCTGCGCCAGCGCCGCCGCTGGTTCGGCGGCTTCCTGCAAACGCAAGTGTGGTATCGCCACATGGTCGGCAACCCGGCATACGGCCGGCTCGGCACCATGATGCTGCCGGTGAAGGCGATTGACACGCTGCAGCCGCTGTACGGGCTGACCGGGGCGGCGCTGCTGGCCGCATACCTCGCGACGGGCCGGTTCGCGGTGGTGATGCCGGTGGTGGGCGTGATCGGGGCGAAGATCGCGCTCGACCTCGCGTTCTACCTGTGGTCGCTGCACCTCTACCGGCGCTGGCTCGGCCACTCGTCCGGGCTCTGCCTCATCCCCGCGATGCTGGCCGCGCTGATCGAGCCGTTCACCTTCCAGCTGCTGCGCCATCTCGGGGCGGCGCTGGGCTGGGTGTCGTTCCTGACCGGCGCACGATCCTGGGGGGTGCAGCGGCGGCAGGGCATGGCAGGGCCGGAGCTGGTCAGCCGCGGACGCGGGTGAACCAGACCAACGCCAACGACACTAGCGCCGCGCAGGACGCCGCCCCGAACGCCGCGGGCAGCCCGTAGCCGGACGCCACCAGCCCCATCACCGGTCCCGCCGCGCCCAGCCCAAGGTCGAAGCACGCCAGGAACGCGCCCAGCGCCACGCCCCGGCTCGCCGCCGGCACCCGCCGCACCACTTCCACGCCCAGCGCCGGGAACACCATCGAGTAGCCGAGGCCGGTCAAGGCCGTGCCGGCGAACGCCGCCCAGGGCGACCCGGCGGCCGCGATCAGCGCCAGCCCGGCCGCCTCGACCGTGAGGCACGCCATCGCCACGCGGATGCCGCCCACCCGGTCCGGCAGGCCGGCGAACACCAGGCGGGACAGGATATAGACCGTGCCGAACCCGGTGAGCGCCATCCCGGCGCCAGGCCAGCCCAGGGCCTCGTAACGCAGCGCCAGGAAGGCCGCGATGGTGCCGAAGCCGCCGGACGCCAGCACCATGCCGAAACCCGGCGGCCACATCGCGCCGAGCACCCCGGAAAGCGCGGCCCGCCGGGCCGCGACGGCGGGCAGCCCGGTCAACGCCAGCGCCACGGGGATGCCGAGCAACGGCGTCGCCGCGACGACGACCGACACCGCCCCGAAGCCGCCGAGCGATCCCAGCACAGCCCCGAGCGGCGCGCCCACCGCGAGCGCGCCGTACATGGCGATGCCGATCCACGACATCGCCCGCCCGGCATGGTGCGGGCCGACCCGGCTGACGGCCCAGGACGCGATGGCCGTCGTGAACAGGCTGTCCCCCAGCCCGAGCAGCATGCGTCCCGCCAGCAACGCGGCCAGCCCCAGGCCGGGCGGCAGCGCGGTGGTGGCGAGGTAGGCGATGCCGCTCGCCGCCGTGGTGAGCAGCCCGGCCAGCACGCCGAGCTTCGGGCCGCGACGGTCCGCCAGCCGCCCGGCGAGCTGCCGCGTCAGCAGGGTGACGGCCGGCGCAAGGCCCATGACCAGGCCGACGACGGTGGTGCCGTAGCCCAGACCGCCGTGCACCTGCAGCGGCAGGGTGGCGAGCGGGATGCCGACAGCGGCGTAGCCGAGGAACACGATCAGGGCGAACGGCAGCAATGCCCCGGTGACGTTGCCGGCCGGTGGAGGCGCTTGGTTCATGGCAGCCGCTACCAGATGCGGACGCGGTCTTCCGGCTTGATGAACAGCGCGTCGCCGGGCTTGACCCCGAACGCGCCGTACCAGGCGTCGATGTTGGGCGCCGGCCCGTTCACCCGCGCCTCCGGCGGCGAGTGCGGGTCGGTGAGCAGCGCTTGCCGCTCCGCCTCCGGACGTTCCTTGGCCCGCCAGACCTGCGCCCAGCCGAGGAACACGCGCTGGTCGCCGCTCAGCCCGTCGATCACCGGGGCGTCGGCGCCTTGCAGCGAGGCGTGGTAGGCGTCCAGCGCCAGGGTCAGCCCGCCGAGGTCGGCGATGTTCTCGCCCATGGTGAGCTTGGGGTTGATGCGCGCGCCGGGCAGCGGCTGCATGGCGGCGAACTCCGCGCCGAGCTTGGCGGCCCGCGCGTCGAACCGCTCGATGTCCTCAGGCGTCCACCAGTTTCCCAGGCGGCCGTCCGCGTCGAATTTGCGGCCCTGGTCGTCGAAGCTGTGGGTCATCTCGTGGCCGATCACGCCGCCGATCGCGCCGTAGTTGACCGCCGGGTCGGCGCCAGGGTCGAAGAACGGCGGCTGCAGGATGGCGGCGGGGAAGACGATCTCGTTGAAGCTCTGGTTGTTGTATGCGTTGACCGTCTGCGGCGTCATCTCCCACTCGTCGCGGTCGACCTTGGCGCCGAGCCGGCTCAGATGGCGATGCCACTCGAAGCTCCAGCCGCGCTCCATGTTGCCGAACAGGTCGTCAGCCCGGACGTCGTAGGCGCCGTAGTCCCGCCATTCCTTCGGATAGCCGATCTGGGTGGCCATCTTGTCCAGCTTGGCGACCGCCTTGTCCCGGGTCGCCGGCGCCATCCAGTCGGTGGCGGCGAGGCGGGCGCGATAGGCGGCTTTCACGTCCTGCGTCAGCCGGTCCATCTTGGCCATCGAGTCGGGCGGGAAGTGCCGTTCGACGTAAAGCTGGCCGACCGCCTCGCCGAGTTGCCGGTTGGAGGCCCGCAGCGCGCGCTTCCACCGCTCGGAGTTGGTCGGCACGCCCTTCAGGTACGAATCGTTGAACGCGAACGACGCATCGAGGAACCGCGCCGGCAGGTACGGCGCGGCGTTGGACAGCACATGGAACGCCTCCCAGCCGCGCAGGGTTGGCAGGTCCGCCTCGCCTGCCAGCTTGGCGATGGCGGCGATCGCGGTGTTCTCGGACAGCACCACGTAGTCCTGCGCAGGCAGGTCCGCCGCCGCCAGGAACGGCGGCCAATCGAACCCGGGCGCCGTTTCGGCCAGGGCCGCTGGGCTCACCGGGTTGTAGGTGCGGTCCGGGTCGCGGCGGTCGGCGCGGTCCCAGCTCACCTCGGCGATCCGGGTCTCGAACGCGACGACGGCCTTCGCCGTGGCCGCCGCGTCCGGCCAGCCCGCCATGTCCAGCATGGCGGAAACGTAGTCCGCGTAGCGGGCGCGCTGCTCGGCATGGTCCGGGGTGAGATAGTAGTCACGGTCGGGCAGGCCCAATCCGGCCTGCTCCAGGCTGACGGCGTAGCGCGTCGGGTCCTTCGCGTCAGGGTCGAGGTTGAGCCGGAACAGCGAGGCGTAGAACGACTTGGGCGCCTGCCCCATCAGCGCGGCCAGGGCCTGCCTGCTGTCCGCGCCCTGGATCGCCGCGAGGTAGGGCTGCACCGGCGCCAGGCCGCGCCGCTCGACCGCGTCGGCGTCCATGTAGGCGGTGAAGAACGCGCCGACCTTAGCCTGCGCCGGCGTTTGCTGCGGGCTGCCGTCGGCGGCTTCGGCCAGCAGCGCGTGCACCTGCCGCTCGGCCAGGTCGGCGAGCTTGTTGAAGGTGCCATAGCTGGTCTTGTCGGCCGGGATCGTGAGCTGCTCCACGTAGCGCCCGTTGGCGTAGTCGAAAAAGTTGTTCCCCGGCACGGCAGCCTGGTCCATGCCCGCGACATCGAAGCCGAAATCGGCGTCAGGCGCGGGTTGCGCGTGCGCCGCGGCGGTGCAGAGCACGAGGGCCGCGATGGCGTGTTTCATGCGGCTTTCCTTGCCCCCGTGGTCAAAGGCTGGTTAGCCTCGCGTCTCAAGATCACGAACCCGGTTGGCCAACCGGCTATGCTGCGAGTGCATAGCCCTGATTTCAGTCAGTAAAGCTGCCTGTGTCCCATCTTGGCGCATGGCAATGGCCGTCAGTACTGCCATGTCATCGCGCACGCTGCCGAACTCCGCCAGGAGCTGACGCTGTTGGCGAGCGAGGAGAGAGAGATCTGGGTTTGCTGAGTCGCTCATGCTGCGATGCTAGCATGGGCCATGAGTTTGAATACATGGCTTTTCACCGTTTCGCCCGCGGGTGGGACATCGCGGGCCGGTCCGGCTTGGCCGCTGCCGGCTTCGCCACCCCTGCCCCGGCGCGCAGCTGCGCCACGGTGGCGCGGCTGGTGATCTGCTCCGGGTCCACCACCAGCTCGATCACCGCCGGGCGGCCGCTCGCCACCGCGCGCCGCCAGGCGGGGGCGAACTGGGCGGTCTCCGTCACCGTCTCGCCATGGCCGCCGAACGCCTCGATCAGGCGGGCGAAATCCGGGTTGGTCAGCGCCGTGCCTGACACGCGGCCAGGGTAGCTGCGTTCCTGGTACATGCGGATCGTGCCGTACATCTGGTTGTTGAACACCAGCACGATCGGCGCCACGCCGTGGTGGAAGGCGGTGGCGATCTCCTGCCCCGTCATCAGGAACCCGCCATCGCCCACGAACGCCACCACCATGCGCTCCGGGAACGCGATCTTGACGCCCACCGCAGCCGGCACGCTGTAGCCCATCGCGCCGTTGGCCGGGCCGAGGAAGCGCTGGCCCGGCCCGAAGTTGAGGAAGCGCTGCGGCCAGCCGGCGAAGTTGCCGGCATCGCACGTGCAGACCGCGTCCGGCGGCAGCAAGCGCTCCAGCTCGCGCATCACCGCGGCCGTGTTCAACGGATGCTGTGTTTCCGGCGGCTGCCGTCCGGCCTCCCGCGTGGCGCGCAGCTCCGCGGTCCAGCCGTGCCAGGGAATGCTGCCCGCGGGCAACGCCGCCGCAGCCGCCGCAAAAGCGTTGAGGTCTGAGGCGATGCCTAATTGCGGGCGGAACACGCGGCCGATCTCGGCCGGCTCCTGGTGGACGTGGACGATGGCGGCGCCTGCCGGGTCGAATAAGGTGTAGCCTTGCGTCACCGCCTCGCCCAGCCGGGTGCCGATCGCCAGGACCAGGTCGGCATCCTGCGCGTGGGCCACGAGCGCCGGGTCAGGCCCCACGCCGAGGTCCCCGGCGTAGTTCGGCAGCGTGCCGTCGTACAGCGCCTGGCGACGGAAGCTGACCGCCACGGGGATGTCGTGCGCCGTGAGGAACTGGTGGATCGCGGCGCGGCCGTGCGGGGTCCAGCCGCCGCCGCCCAGGATGGCGAGCGGCTTGCGCGCCGCGGCGAGCAGGCGGCCCAGCGTCTCGACCGCCGCCGGGTCCGGCTGCGGCCGGGTGACCAGCGCGGGGCCGATGTCGGGCACGTCCACCAGGTCCTTCTGCATCTCCTCCGACAGCGCGATCACCACGGGGCCGGGGCGGCCGGTGGTCGCCACGTCCACGGCGTGGGCCACGATCTCCGGGATGCGCGCGGCGTCGTCGATCTGCGTCACCCATTTCGCCAGCGGGGCGAACATGCGGCGGTAATCGACCTCCTGGAAGCTCTCGCGGTCGGTCTCGGCGAAGGGGATCTGGCCCACGAACAGCAGCAGCGGCGTGCTGTCCTGCATTGCGATGTGCACGCCGACCGCGCCGTGGCAGGCGCCCGGCCCACGGGTGACCATGGCCGCGGCAGGCCGGCCGGTCAGCTTGCCGTAGGCCTCGGCCGCGTTCACCGCCCCGGCCTCGAACCGGCAGGTGACCAGGCGTAGGCGGTCGCGCACGGCATACAGCCCGTCCAGCACGTCCAGGTAGCTCTCGCCCGGCACCGCGAACACGTGGTCGATGCCCTGCGCCACCAGCGCGTCCGCCAGCACGCGCCCGCCGGGCCGCGAGCCGGGCCGTGCCCCATTCGCGCGTTTCGATTCCATGCAAACGCCCCCTAGTGTGATCGTCGAGCAAGGCCAGAGGCTCTGCCTCTGGACTCCGCCAAATGCAGAGCCTTTGGAATCCATTTGTGTAGTAAACGGTTGCCAAAGGCTTCCGGCCTTTGGCGGGCCTGGGCAGAGCCCAGACTTACTTTCCAACGAGCCACCGCCGCAAGATAGGCGCGGCGGTTCGGCCATGCCATCATGCGTCGGCCACCTGGAGCGAAGCAGAGCCGATGCCGGAAATCCCCGCCGGGTTTGCCCCGCACTCCCGAAAAAGCCCGGTCACCGATCCGTGGGAGCCGCTGTATTCAAGGCGCGGCGACAGAGTGGTCGAGCTGGGCGCAGTGCTCGCGGCAGCGCACTGCAACTCGCGTGGGCTGCTTCATGGCGGCGTCATCGCCGCGCTTGCGGACAACGCCATGGGCCTGTCATTCGCATCGGCACGGACCGCCGACGGCAGCGACGCTCCGGGCAGCATCGTCACGGTCAGCTTGAGCGTGGACTTCACCGCCGTCGCCCGGGTGGGGCAATGGATGCTGATCACCCCGCGGGTGCTGAAGGCAGGACGGTCCATGGGGTTCGTCGATGCGTTGGTCACGGCGGACGGGACCGTCATCGCCCGCGCCAGCGCGACCTTCCGGGTCGTGACGTAGCAATGCGGACCTGCGGGTCACCGCCGCCGGGTCAATCCGTCCACCGCCGCGGCGACCTGGCCGGCGCAGAGCGCGATGCCGGCCGCGTCCGTCATTCCCAGCAGCGCCGTGGCAGCCAGGCGGGACAGGTCGATCGCTTCCCGCCGGGCGTGCAGCGCCTCCGCCTGGCCCACCAGGTCGAGCAGGCCGGATGCATAGCCGGCCGGCGTGTGCTGCTCCTGAAGCAGCGCCCGGCCGCGCTGCCCGGCGGCGCGGAACCGGGCGGGGTCCTGCCGCAGCGCCTCCAGGTGGCCGCGGAGCGTCTCGGCCTCCTGGTCCGGCTCCACGAAGAACACCGCGTCGTGCGGCAGCGTCGCGTACCAGCCGGTGCGGGTGACGACGGAGGCCAGGCCAGCGTCCCAGATGCGCAGCTGGCTGGCGGAGGCCTCGCCCATGGAGGGGTAGCGCAGGTTGATCGCCAGGTCGGCGCGGGCCAGGGCGGATTGCAGCTCGGCTTCCGGCACGAAGCCGTGGCGGCGGACGCGGCCGACCAGGCCCAGCGTGGCGATCTGCCTGTCGACCGGGTCCGGGTCGTCCAGCGCGCCGTAGATGTCCAGCCGCACGTCGCTGTCCGGCAGCCCGGCGATCACGTCCAGGATGGGGCCTAGGCGCCGGTTCGGCCCCAGGAAGCCGAACACCAGCAGCCGCAGCGTGCCGTCCGGCGTCCGGCGTTCCGGCGGCGGCCCGGCCGCGAGCGCGAGCGGCAGGTGGACGACCGGCACCCGGGTCTGCCCGGCCAGGACGCGCTGCTCCTCGCGGTTGTGCACCACGGCGGCCAGCGCCGGGTCCAGCGCGGCCAGCGTCATCGGGTAGCGTTCCACCAGGTCGTCCAGCGTCGTTTCGCCGGCGAGCCAGCGCTGCGCGTCGGCCACCGCCTGCGGCCCGTGGCTGCGGCGCATGGCGTCCAGGTAGAAGGCGCGGTCCTCGCCGGGCGTCTCGGAGTAACGGGCGAAGAAGTGCTGCAGCCGGGTGTCATGCAGCACCACGATGCCGGGCGCATGGCGCGCCACGTCGAAGATGGCGCGGTGGAAGGTGGCGTTGTTGCCGAGATTGTAGATGTTGGCGTCCGCCCGGTTCAGGCGGGGCCAGTCCATGGCGGCCGGGTCGTATTGCACGACGGGCAAGCCGGGCCTGACCGCCGGCGTCTCCGCCTGCGGCGTCCAGAGCGTCACCTCCGCCATCTCGCGCAGGGCGGCGGCGACGGTCAGGGTGTGGTTGCCGATCTCGCTGTGGACGGGCGGCAGCGGCGAGAACAGGTTCAGCCGAGCAGGCATTGCACGGCGTGCTCCCAGCTCAGGTCCAGCGAGCGGTAACAGGCCAGGCCTTCGCCGCCCAGCGCGCGGGCCTGGGCGCGGTCGGCCCACAGCGTGTCCATGGCGTCCGCCAGCGCCGCCGGGTCAGGCTCGCACACCAGGCCGTTGCGGCCGTGCTCCACGAACTCCAGCGGGCCGCCGGAATCGGTGCAGGTGATGACGGCGCGGGACGACAGCATGGCTTCGAGGGTGACGTAGCCGTAGTCCTCGTCGAGCGGCGGCACCAGCACGGCCAGCGCCCCGGCCAGCAGCTCCACCTTGCGGTCGTCCGGCACTGCGCCGAGCCAGGCGGCGCGGCCCGGCGCCACGATGTCCGCGCGGCCCATGATGGCAGCGGCATAGGCCGGGTCGTCCGCGGCCCCCATGAACACGACCCGCACCGGCTGCCGGGTGCGGCCGAGCGCCTCCACCACTAGGTCCTGGCGCTTGGGGCCGTTCAGCCGGCTGGGCATCAGCAGGTAGTCGCCCATGCTGCCAGGATAGGGGCCGCCAGCGTGGTAGCGCCCGGCCAAGGGCGGCGGATGGTAGAGCGGCTCGGCCTCGATGCCGTTGTGGCGGCGCAGCCGGCCGGCCACGTTGCGGGAGTTGGCGAACACGCGCCGGGCCTCGGGGATCAGCCTCGTGTCGGCGCTGCGGATCACCTCGCGCGCCTCCGCGCCGCCTGGCTGGCCATACAAGCCGCCCTGGCCCTTGTCCCACAGGTCGTACGCCTCGCGGTGCTGGTGCAGGACCCACAGCACCTTGTCCGGGTGCGGCACGAGGTAGGCCGGGAACTTGAGCCCGATCACCCGGTCGATCCGCGTGCCCATGCTTTCGGACAGGTCCAGCAGGCGGCAGGCCAGCACCTGCCCCGGGATGGCAGCCGGCGGATACCACTTGAACGGGATGGGCACGATCTCCGCCTCGTGCCCGGCGGAGCGCAGGGCGTCGCGCAGGCCGCGCGCGTGCGCCTCCGCGCCGCCCTGCAGGAATGGCACCTGGACGGTGGCCACGGCGATCCGCATCAGCTTAGCAGGCGGTCCAGCACGTGCGCCCAGCCGAGCCGCATGTCCGCGTAATGCTGGCGGCCGGCGCGGCCCCAGGCCTGGGTGCGCGCGCGGTGCGCCCACAGCCGGTCCAGCGCCATCGCCAGCGCCTCCGGGGCAGGCGGGCAGACCAGGCCGTTGTGCCCGTCCACCACGAACTCCAGCGGCCCGCCGGCGTCCTCCGTCGTCAGCACCGCCTTGGCGCACAGCATGGCCTCCAGCGTCACGTAGCCGTAATCCTCCTCCAGCGGCGGAAACATCACGGCCAGGCAGCCGGCGTACAGCGACAGCCGCTCCGCCTCGCCCACCGCGCCGCGCCAACTGACCTGGCCGTCCAGGCCGAGCGCCGTGCAGCGCGCCCGCACCGCGTGCCCGTACTCCGGCGCGTCCCCCGCGCCGATGAAGCAGAGCCGCACCGGCTCGCGCGCCAGGGCCAGCGCCTCGATCGCCAGATGCTGGCGCTTGCTCTCGTTCACCCGGCTCGGGAACAGGATGTAGTCGCCGTACGGCCCGGGCTGCAGCCGGTCGGCCCCGGGCGGCGGGTGGTGCAGCGGTTCCGCCTCCAGGCCGTTGAACCGGCGCAGGCGGTCGCTGACCTGGCGGCCAATGGTATACAGCGCCTCGCACTCGCTCAGCAGCCCGTCATCCGCCGCGCGCACGGCGGCGCGGACGTGCGCGCCGTCCGGGGCGTGCATCAGGTCGGAGAACGGCGCGTCCCAGAAGTCGTACGCGCTGCGGTGCTGGTGCAGCAGCCACAGCCGCTTGGACCGGTGCGGCATGAGGTAGGCCGGGAACTTGAGCCCGATCAGCCGGTCGATGCGCTGGCCGACGCTCTCCTCCACCTGCATCAGCCGGGCGGCCAGCATGTGCTCCGGCACCCGGGCGGCGGGATACCACTTGAACGGCATCGAGATGATCTCGGCCTCATGCCCGGCGTCGCGCAGGGCAGCTTGCAGGCTTTCGGCCAGCAGCTCCGCGCCGCCGCGCACGAACGGCACCTGCACGGTCGCGATCCCTACCCGCATGCCGATCGTTCAGGACGGCGCACGCTGGGCGACCAGCGCGTAGTCCTGCGGGCCGTGGAAGATGCGGTCCAGCGCCCCCGTCAGCTGCCGGTCGGCCCCGGGGAAGCGCGCCGCCATCGGGTGCAGCTCGATGATCAGCGGGTCCGGAAAGCCGCGCGCCTCCGCCACCATCGCCACCATCTCGGCCGGCAGCGGGTTGCGGTGGGTCGGGTCGAGGTGGAAGTAGCGGCTGGCCGTCAGGATGTTGGCGGGGTTGGGCGTCTCGAGGATCAGCAGCCCGCCCGGCGCCAGGGCGCGCAGGGCCTCGTCCATGATCCGCACCATCACCTTGAACGGCAGGTGCTCGATGATGTGGAAGCCGGTGATTGCGCCCAGCGACCCGTCAGGCTGCCCGGCCAGGTGGGTCAGCGCGTCGGCCTCCACGCAGTCCAGCCCGGCGGCGCGGCAGAGCGCCGTCATGGCGGCGTTCGCGTCCACGCCATGGGCGGCCAGGCCCGCCTCGCGCAGCACCTCCAGGAACTCGCCCCGGCCAGCGCCGATGTCCAGCACCGGCCGGCCGGCCGTCCCCGCGGCCACGTCCCGCAGCCGGGGCAGGTAGATGCGCTGGCGCTCCTTGATGTCGTCGCGGGAGCCGCGGAACCGGTCCTCGAACTGCAGGTAGAGCGCGTCCAGCGCGTGGTCGTCCTCGGCCGACGCCGCCGCCATCGCTCCTGGCAGCGGGCTGCGCACGGCGTTCAGGATCAGCCCGATGCGGCGCTGCTGGTCCACCACGTCTCGCCGGTTCTGCGCCGCCACCGCTTCCGCCGCGATCACCCGGCCGTCCAGCTCCGCCCGCAGCGCGCTGGCGGCGGCGTCGATGCAGGAGGCCATCGCCGCCGGGTCGATCCGGCCTTCGACGGCTGCCAGCCGCGTGCCGATGCCGTCAAGCCATGCCTCATGGCCCCGCACGCCATCCGCCAGCGCCAGCAGCGTGTCGATCACGCTGTCCTCCGTCGCCGCCAGCTGGCGCGCGAACCCGGCGGCCTGCCCCGTCAGGCTGGCCAGCAGGCGGCCCTGCTCGGCGATGGCGGCCAGGGCCTTGCGTCCCAGCTCCTCCTGCGACGCTTGCAGGGCGGCGAGCCGCCGGGTGGACAGCTGCACCGCCATCTGCTGTTCGGCCAGCCGCTCCTCCAAGGCGCGGCGGCGGCTGTCCAGCGCCGCCTCGAAGCTGCCCAGGCGGGATTCCAGCTCGGCCCGCAAGGCCACGTCCGGCCGGTCCCGCGCGCCGAGGGCACGCGACACCCCGGCCCGCCGCAGCGCCCCGGCGCCCAGGCGGGTCAGCGGCCCGAGGACGGGAATGCGGTAGAGGCGCCGGGCCAGGTAGCGGCGGCGCAAGCCCTGGACCGCGCGGCCGGACAGCCGCCCCTCGGCGCTGGCCTGCAGCTCGCCCAGCAGCTCGATCTTGCTGCGCCCGCGCGACAGCTCCACGCCGAAATGCGCGATGCCGGCCTCGTCCGCGGCGCGGCCCAGCACCGTGGCGTAGGCGGCGTCGATGAAGGCAGGTCCATCAAGGGCCAGCAGCGCCGGCAGCGGCAGCGGGGCCGGGACCGACGCGGGAACCGCCACGGGCGAGCTGGCCAGCCGCGCGCGTTCCGCGGCCTCGCGCATCGGCGCTGCGCCGGCGTGGTGGCGGGCGACCTCCAGCCAGATCTCGTCGGTGATCTCCGCCGCCGAGATGGGTGCGATCGGGGGGGCCGGCCCGATTCCGTGCGTATCAGGCATCGGCGCTCTCCGGTTGCAGCCGCGCCGCCAACAGAGCGCCGCTCACCGTCAGCTCGGCCACGCGCAGCCGGGCGGTTTGGAACACCAGGGCGAACTCCGCCAGGCTGAAGCCTTGCGGGTTGCGCCCCTGCCGCAACTTGCTCAGGGCCGCCGGGCTGGGAGCGCCGGGCCACATCTGCCCGACCGGCTCGCAGGACAGGCCGATGAAGCCGCCGGGCCGCAGATGGGCGCACAGGCGGCGCAGGGCCTGCGCCGGGTCCGGCGCCTGATGCAGCACGCCGGAGCAGATCACCGCGTCGAAGCAGGAGTCCGGAAACGGCAGGTCCGCCAGGTCGGCGCAGGCGGCGCGGGCATTGAAACCCAGCCGGCCCAGCTGCAACGCGAGCAGGTCGCCGTCCACGTTGAAGGCGCCGGCAGACGGCCAGGTGGGCGGCCAGGCGGCGTTGCCCACCTGCAGCACGCGCGGCTGCGGCGGCAGGTGGCGCGTGAACCAGCTGCGCATCAGCGCCGCAGCGCCCGTGCGGGGGTCCTCCAGGTCCTGCGCCTGGGGGCTGTCGATCACCCAGTGGGCGGGCGGCACGAACCCTGCGCCGTCGCGCACCTGGACGCGGAACGGCCCCAGGGCCGGCTCCAGCCAGCGCACGCCTTCCTGCACCATCTTGAGCAGCAGCGTGTAGCGCCCGGGGCACGCCGGCGAATTCATCCGGATGGGCAGGGTGAGCACCTGGCCCGGCGCCAGCTCGGCGGGAAGCGGCGTCCGCAGGTTCTCCGCCAGCAGCGTGCCGTCCTCGCTCGCCCACTCGCAGGCGATGGTCACCCGCCCGTCCCCGGCGCTCGGCATGACGCCATCGCCGGCGTTGCGGAACCGCACGTTGGCCAGCGTCTCCTCGCCCGGGCGCATGGCGCGCGGGATGTACTCGCCGAGCCACTCGCACCGCGGCTCCCCGCCGCCGGCCGCTGGCGGAGGGGCCGCCGCCTGGCCGAGTTCGGCCAGCACCCGGCCGTCATCCGGCAGCGCCGCGCCGCCGTGCAGCCGAATTCGGGCCCCGGAGGCGCGCCGCGCGCGGAGGACGTTGATTGGGTCAGGCGTCACGTCCAGCGCGGCGAGCACGCGGCGCGCCGTCGCCAGGTCGAACAGCGGGCCTCGCTCGGCGGCGGCATCGCTGACCATCACCGGGATTTCGGCCTGCACGGGGTAGCTGCGGCCGCACGCCTGGCACTCCAGGACGCTGCCGTGATCGTGCAGCCCGCCGGAGCGGCATCCGACGCAGCGCAGCAAGCCGAGGAGCGCCGTATCCAACACCTGTGCCCTGCCCTCCCGATCATATCCCCGTAGGCCAGCACGCCCGGCGCGGCAACCTCATCCTTGCAGTCTCATCCCTCTTGGCGGAACGCGTCGGCGATCCGCCGCACCCGCCCGGAACCATCGACCACCAGCACGTCGAACCTCATACCCGCCGGACCCCAGTCCGGATGCTCCGCCGCAACCACCGCGCCGGCGGCGAGCAGCCTGGCGCGCTGCCGCGGCCCGAGCGCCCCGGCGGCGGCGGCCAGGCTCGGCCGCGCCTTCACCTCGACCAGCGCCAGCAAGCCG
>CAXTPP010000094.1:0-13616 GCA_964246185.1 uncultured Acetobacteraceae bacterium | reverse complement strand
CCGCCCGACGTCCAAAAGGTCTTCGACGACCTTTTCGCAACGGCGCAGGAGTTGGTCAACAATTTCCTCCTCAATCACCCGGACATGCTCAAAGCCAGCCCAGCAAGCATCGGAAGTGTGCTGCATGCTGATTTTGATCGAGCGGTCCGATCTCGGAAAGACTCAAGACTGCGGGTGGAGCTCTCGCGTAGCTTTGGATACGAGATAACTAGAGGAGCGCTGGGCTCGGTGCGGAATGATGTCGAGTACATTGATCCGGTCTCGAAGAAAGTACTAGCTGTGCTTGACTACAAAACGACCGCGGATCCCGATGCGACCCCGGGCGATTTTCTCTCAATAGGCACCAAACGGACTGAACAAATCCGCAATGCATTGATAGAGGAGGATGAACCACTTGATCCTTCCATTCCGATCGTCGGCATCCGTGTCATCGTCGGCAAAACCGAATAAACTTTGAGGTTTGCTGCAATGGCTCGGTTGAGCGGAAGTCGTGCGATCAATCACCATCTGCGCCGCATTTTTCCGGGCACCGTCGTGTTGAACGGCGGCGTCCTTTGCAAGCCTACACCAGAGCATTTCCTAGAAGGCGTGGTGGTTGAGCAGAGCCGGGGAAAAGGACGCTTTTACATTTGGTCCATGATGTCGCCATTATGGGTGCCAGTTCGGCCACCCATCCTCGATTACAGTGAACGGCTTGACCGCGGCTATGTATTCGAGGGACCGGAGCAATCTATTGCAGAACATGCAGCTGCGCTCATTAGGAAGCAGGATATCTTCGTACAGCGATTACAAGCTCCAGAGATAAGTCTGCAAGCCTTTCTGTCCGACTACGCAGGCACAGAACCGAATGGAACAGCGGAGTGGATCAAACAAAAGCATCGCGGGATCGCACTGGCGTTGCTTGGAGAGACGGAGGCTGCCTGTGCCAATTTCACCGCTATGGTAGCGCGGTATGTTCGTGACTTCGACCATCCATATATACGGCGGATGATCGCGATCCAGCAATCGCTTGTCGCCAGAGACGGCAAGCACCTGGCGCTCATCACCGACATGGAAACCGAAGCCGCCCAGCAGATCGGGCTGACCCGGCCGGCCATTGCCCAGCCTTCAGCCTCACAAGCGGGGCGAGTGCGCCAGTTCAGGTGAGGCCAGTCCGGGTGGCGTCAGGCGAGGATGAGTATCGAAATCATTTGTGACCAGACTATGGGCATCAGTTCTTCTCAGGCCCGACCGCGTGCAACTCGCCGATGTGGCGCTCCACGATACGGTGGGTCTCGGCGGCGAAGGCGCGCAGCTTCGGGTTGCCGCCGCTCTTGGCTTCCACCGCGAAGGCCGCGCCGTCCTTGGCGTGGATATCTTGCATGTCGCGCAGGTAGGCGTTGTCGAACGCTGCCCCGGACAACGCCTTAAGGTCGTCCAGCTCCTTCTGGAACTGCGCGTTGAGCGTGTCAGGGAAAGTGATCCCGGCGTCGGACGCAATCGACTTCAGCTTGTCGCCGACCAATTGATGGTCATGCGCTTCCGTGGCGCCCTGGTCCTTGATGTCCTGCGCCGAGCCTTGGTCGGCGCCGAGCTGCCCGGCCTTGACCTCGAACATGCCGCCTTGGCTGACCATCGCCACGAAGCTACGGTCGGCGGAGACCGCGTCGGCGGCATGTCCAGGGGACAGCAACGGACAGGCAACGAGCGCGGCGAGCAGGGCGAGGCGGCGCGTCATGCAGCGCCTTCCGCCTGGGGGGCGAAGCCGAACTGCTTGGCGCGCGCCTCGCGAACCTGCTCCGGAGACTCAGCCACCTCCAGGGCGAAGTCCTTCAGCTCCTGCGGCACGTACCAGTGCAGCTGGTCGCTGCCGTAGGCGGCCAGGGCAGCCTCGGCAACCTCCGTGGGCGGCACCAGCCGCCACATGCCGTCCGGCGGCGCCATCGCGCGCAGATCGTCGCCCAGGATGGGGGTGTCGATCAGGCCGGGCTGCAGGTCGGCCGCGCGCAGGCCGTAGCGCTTGAACTCGACGGCCAGCGCCTCCGTCAGCCCCTTCACGGCGTGCTTGGTCGCGGAGTACACCGCGATGCCGCCGGTGCCCCAGATCGCCGACGAGGACGAGGTGGTGAGGCACAGGGCGCCCGGCGTCGCCTTCAGCAGCGGCATCGCGGCCTGGATGCCGATCATCACGCCCAGGAAGTTGACGCTCACGGTCTTCATCACGGCGTCCCAGGGCAGCTCGTCGAACAAGCCGGTGATGGCGACGCCGGCATTGTTGAACAGCATGTCGAGCGTGCCGCCCGTGGCGGTCCCGAACGCCTCGGCGGCAGCGCCGAAGGCCGCGCGGTCGGACACGTCAAGCACCTGGAACAGGCCGTTCTCCGCGCCGATCTCGCCTTCGAGGGTGGCGAGGCCGGCCTGGCTCACGTCGAACGCGCCGACGAACCAGCCTTTCTGCGCGAACAGCAGCGCGGTGGCGCGGCCGATGCCTGAGGCAGCGCCGGTGATCATGACCGACTTGCGGCCGTTGCTCCTGGTAGCTCCGTCTTGGCTCATGAGGATGCCAGCTCCTTGGCTTGGACATGCTTGCCGTCGAGTTCCAGACCCTCGAAATCGCCGGCCTCGCGCCACTGCTGCAGCAGCTGGATGAACGCCATCGGGCCTGCGCCGTAGGGTGCGCTGCGGCTCGTGGCGTCGGTCACGTTGCCCTCGTTGTTGAAGTAGCCCGGCGTGCATGTTTCGAGGAACTTCCGCCGCCCCTCGCTCTGCTTGATGATCGTGTCCACCCAGGCCTGCTCCGCGTCCGCCGTCGCCTCCAAGGTCCTGACGCCGTGGCTGAGGCAGTAATCGACCATGTGGGCGAGGTGCTTGGCCTGCTCGCTCAGCATATGCGGGAAGTTGACCGACATGCCCGATTGCGAGTGGCTGAGCACGAAGCAGTTGGGGAAGCCGCGGCTGTGCATGCCGTGCAGCGTGGACATGCCCTCGCCCCACTTGTCGGTGAGCGACACGCCATCCACGCCGCGCACCTGGAACCCGGACCGCTGCGAGAAGTCGGTGTTGACCTCGAAGCCGGTCGCATAGATCAGGCAGTCGATCTCGTATTCCTTGCCGGCCACCACGACGCCGGTCTCGGTGATCCGCTCCACGCCTTTGCCCGCGGTGTCGACCAGGGTGACGTTCGGCTGGTTGAACACCTGCAGGTATTCGTCGTGGAAGCAGGGCCGCTTGCAAAACAGGCTGAACCAGGGCTTCAGCGCCTCGGCGGTGGCGGGGTCCTTGACGATGCTGCTCATCCGCTCGCGGATTTGCACCATCTTTTCCATGTCCGCGCGCTCCAGCAGCGCGGCCGGGTCTGCGCCGGCGGCGGGGTTCTCGGACAGCATCGCGCGCATGGCGCGGGCGAGCACGGTCCAGCCGTCGGCGACCAGGTCCTCTTCGAGGATGTTGCCCGCCAGCTGGTGGGTGAAGCTCTCGATGCGCCGCTGCTGCCAGCCGGGCTCGAGCCCCGCCACCCATTCAGGGTCGGTGGGCGAGTTGTCGCGGGCGTCCACAGAGGACGGCGTGCGCTGGAACACGCACAGCTGCTGCGCCGACTTGGCGAGCGGCGGTACGCACTGGATGGCGGTGGCGCCGGTGCCGATGATGCCCACGCGCTTGTCCCGCAGGCCGGCGAGCGGTTCGGTGGCGGTGCCGCCGGTGTACTCGTAGTCCCAGCGGCTGGTATGGAAGCTGTGGCCCTTGAAGCTTTCGATGCCCGGGATGTTGGGCAGCTTGGGCCGGTTGAGCGGTCCGGTGGTCAGCACGACGAAGCGCGCCTGCATATGGTCGCCGCGGTCGGTCTGCACCCTCCAGCGCGCCGCCGCCGGGTCCCAGTCGAGCAAGGTGACCTTGGTCGAGAAGCAGGCGTCGTCGTAAAGCTTGTAATGCTCGGCGATCCTCTTGCAGTGGGCGCTGATCTCGGCCGCCTTGGAGTATCGCTCGACCGGCATGTAGCCGGTTTCCTCCAGCAGCGGCAGGTAGATGTAGGATTCGACATCGCAGGCCGCGCCCGGGTAGCGGTTCCAGTACCAGGTCCCGCCCACGTCGCTGCCCGCCTCCACGATGCGGACCTTGCCCACGCCCGCTTCCCGCATCCGCGCGGCCGTCAGCAGCCCGCCCAGGCCGCCGCCGACCACCAGCACGTCCACCTCGTCGTGGAGCGGCTCGCGCGCGGCGGCATCGGCATAGGGATCGTCGAGCAGGCGCTGGAAGCCCTGGCCCATGTCGAGGTAGCTGCGTTCGCCCTCGCCCGGGGTGCGGCGCTGCCGCTCGGCGCTGTAGCGTTCGCGCAACGCGTCAAGGTCAACGACCGGCGGCTTGGCGGCATCTTCGGCAGGGCGCATGTTCATTCCCTATGCATGGTGCGTTGGATTGGCGCTTCGGCGCAGTTCCGCCAAACCTATTTCATCCCTGGTATCCTGGCGCAAGCCGTCGGCATGGTGCGCCGGCTGTTCAGCCCGCCTTCGCGTTCGCCATCCCGAAGCCGCGCCGGACGAAGGCGGCCCGCGCGTCCGGACCCGACAGGAACTGCAGGAAGGCCCGCGCCTCCTGCGTGTCCCCGCCCCGCACCAGCGCGAACGGGTAGGTGATCGGGTCGTGCGAGCCGGGCGGGAAGCTGCCGGCCACGGCCAGGTCGGGGCTGACGGCGACGTCCGTGGCATAAACGATGCCGGCAGGGGCCTCGGCGCGCTGCACCAGCAGCAGCGCGCCGCGCACGTCCTCCGTCCGGGCCAGCCTAGGTTCCGCGGCTTGCCACAGGCCGAGCCGGGTCAGTGCCTGCTGCGCGTAGATGCCGGCGGGAACGTGCGCCGGGTCGCCCACCGCCAGCCGGCCATCCGGGCCGAGCAAGGCCGCGAGGTCCAGCCCCGGCCCGATCGCCACCGGGTGCAGGCCGGACCGCGGCTCGACCAGCACCAGGCTGTTGGTCAGCACGTCCTGCCGGGTGCCCGGGACCAGCAGGTCGCGGTTTTGCAGCCAGTCGGCCCATTGCTCGTCCGCGGAGGCGAAGATCTGGGCCGGGGCGCCCTGCTCGATCTGCCGCGCCAGGGTGGAGGAGCTGGCGAGCGAGGTGCGGAGGGCCGGGTGCCCGGCGGCCAGCCACAGCTTGCCGATGTCGTCCATCACGTCCGTCAGGCTGGCGGCGGCGAACACGCTGACGGGAGCGGGCTGGGCGTGAGCCAAGCCTGGCAACAGCGAAGCCGCCAGGGTAAGCAGCGTACGGCGATGCATGGCGCGGGTCTCCGGGATGCCGCGCATATCGCCGCAAGGAAGGGCTTGTGCCAATGAAAATCAGCGCGCGCAACGTTCTGCGGGGCACCATCCTGTCGATCCAACGCGGCGCCACCACCGCCCACGTGCGGCTGGACGTGGGCGGCACGGTGGTCACCGCCGCCATCACCAACGAGGCGGTGGACGAGCTGGGCCTGAAGGACGGCATGGCGGCCAGCGCCGTAGTGAAGGCCAGCGACGTGATGGTGGCGGTGGACTGATATTCAGAGCCCCGGCCCGGACACCTGCTGGCGGCGCAACCTATGGGTTTGCCTGTTCGGCTCGTTCACGACGTTGGCCGCCATGACGCTGCTGCTGCCTTTCCTGCCGGCCTACGTAGCGGAGCTTGGCGCCGGGTCGCCGCAGGCGGTGGTGCAATGGTCGGGGGTGGCGTTCGGTGCGACGTTCCTGGGCGCGGGGCTGATGGCGCCGGTGTGGGGCCGCATCGCCGACCGCTACGGCCGCAAGCTGATCCTGGTGCGGGCCAGCCTGTGCATGGCGCTCGCGATGGGATCGATCGGCCTGGTGCAAAGCGTGGGCCAGCTGGTGATGCTGCGGCTGCTGGCCGGGCTGCTGGGCGGCTACTCGTCCGGCGCGGTGGTGCTGGTGGCGACGCAGACGCCGCGGGACAAAGCCGGTTGGGCGCTTGGCACGCTCTCGGTCGGGGCGATGGCGGGCAACCTCACCGGGCCGCTGGCGGGCGGCGTGCTGCCGGGGCTGATCGGTATCCGCAACACGTTCTACCTCGCGGGCGGCGTCATCTTCGTGGCCTTCCTGCTCACCCTGCTGCTGGTGCGCGAGCAGCCCCGCCCGCCCCGGGTGGCCGCACGTGGCGGCGGCTGGGCTGCCGTGCCGGACCGCCGCCCGGTAGTCGCCATGCTGGGCACGGCCATGCTGCTGATGCTGGCCAACATGTCCATCGAGCCGATCATCTCGGTCTATGTCGGCCCGCTCGTGCGACCAGGAGGCGACGTCACCTTCACCTCCGGCCTGGTCATGGCCGCCTCGGCATTCGGCAGCATCCTTGCCGCGCCCTCCCTCGGGCGGCTGGCAGACCAGGTGGGCGCGTGGAGGGTGGTGACGGGATGCCTGGCTGCAAGCGGGCTGTTGCTGGTGCCGCAAGCCTTCGTGACGGCGGCATGGCAGCTGATCGGGCTGCGCTTCCTGATGGGCGTGACGCTGGCCGGCCTGCTGCCCGCCATCAATGCCACCATACGGCGCAGCGTGCCGGACCGGGTGGCCGGCGCCATGCTGGGCTACGCGGTGTCAGCGCAATTTGCCGGCCAGGTGGCAGGTCCATTGCTGGGCGGGTTTGTCGGCGCGCATGTCGGGTTGCGCGCCGTGTTCGGCCTCACGTCGGCGCTGCTGCTGGCCGGGGCCGCCGTGAACTGGCGGCTACGGCGGCTTACTTGATCTTGGCTTCCTTGAACGCGACGTGCTTGCGCGCCACCGGGTCATACTTGCGAAGCTCCAGCTTGCCGGTGGCGGAGCGTGCGTTCTTCTTGGTCACGTAGAAATACCCAGTGTCCGCGGTGGAGACGAGGCGGATCTGGACGGTGTTGGACTTGGCCATGGGGCTTCTCTGCTCAGTGAGGTATGGCCGCGGAAAATGCGTCCGCCATCTGGCCGGGTCAAGGTCCGGATGGGCGGCGGGGTGGAGGACGAAGCATTGCTGCGGCTTCGTCCTCCGGTCACTGATCGGGGCGAGCGGTTCAGCCTTTCGGCATCAATACCGTGTCAATGACGTGGATCACGCCGTTGGAGCAAGTGATGTCGGCCTTCGTCACGTGAGCGTCGTTAACGACCACTCCATTCGTTCCGTCAACATGCAACGCCTCGCCACCCGCCGACTTCGGCGTAAGCGTCTTGCCAGTCACATCGGCCGCCATGACCTTGCCCGGCATTACGTGCAACATCAGGAGCTTGGTCAGCTTGTCCTTGCTGGCAGGCTTGACGAGTTCCTCCACGGTCCCCGCCGGCAGCTTCGCGAAAGCATCGTCGGACGGCGCGAACACGGTGAAAGGGCCGGGACCCTTCAACGTGGCGCCCAGCCCTGCCGCGGTCACTGCGGCGACAAGGGTCTTGAATGACCCGGCGGCGACGGCCGTGTCGACGATGTCGTGTGTTGTTCCAGACATTTTGAATTCCTTGGAGGGCGTTGCGCCTTCGACTGCCTCCAATTCAGGAACCTGCGGCAAATGGTCCAGATTAACGGTCTGACAATCACACGCTTGAGGGGTAATTTAAGGCCGTTTCTCACAAATGCCGATGCGTCGCCCCCTGGCCAGCCGCGCACGGGGCGCGCACAACCGTGTGGCTCGACCCACCGCCGTGCCCATCGACGTGCTGGAAATCCGGTGTGGCTAAGGTGGTCGCGGACCATGGCGCCGGCCAGCCGGACGATGAAGCCTTCGTTCGGAAAAACCCCTGCGATGCCAGCGCGGCGTTTGGCCTCCCGGTTAAGGCGGGGCGGCCCCGCAGGGTGCGCGCGGCGGCGGAGCGGAACCGGTTCGGCTCGAAAAGAATGAGCTGCAACGGGATGGTCAGGATGCTTCCTTGAGCACCCGCAGCACCACCTTGCCGTAGCGGTCCAGCTTGGACGCGCCGACGCCCTTGACCTGCGCCAAATCGTCCAGCGTGGGCGGCTGCACCGCGGCCACGTCCCGCAACACGGCGTCGCTGAAGATACCGATCATCTCGCTCTATGTCGGCCCGCTCGTCCGACCCGGCGGCGACGTGCCCTTCGCGTCCGGCCTCGTGATGGCTGCCTCTGCGTTCGGCAGCATCGTCGCAGCACCGCGCTTGGGCCAGTTGGCGGACCGTGCCGGGACATGGCGGGTGATGACGAGCTTCCTGGCCGCAACCGGGCTGTTGCTGGCGCCGCAAGCCTTCGTGACGGCGGCATGGCAGCTGATCGGGCTGCGCTTCCTGATGGGCATGGCGCTGGCCGGGCTGCTGCCAGCCATCAACGCCACCATCCGCCATAGCGTGCCTGACCGGGTAGCGGGAACCATCCTGGGCTATGCCGTGTCCGCACAGTTCGCCGGCCAGGTGATCGGGCCGTTGCTGGGCGGGTTCGTCGGCGCGCATGTCGGATTGCGCGCCGTGTTCGGATTGACCTTGGCGCTGCTGCTCGCGGGGGCGGCGGAGACCTGGCAGCTGCGGCGGCCTACTTGATCTTGGCTTCCTTGAACGCGACGTGCTTGCGCGCCGCCGGGTCGTACTTGCGCAACTCCAGCTTGCCGGTGGCGGAGCGGGCGTTCTTCTTGGTCACATAGACATAGCCTGTGTCCGCCGTGGAGACGAGGCGGATTTGGACGATGTTGGACTTGGCCATGGGGCTTCTCTGCTGATCGGGAGCGCTCGGGCGAGGGAAACGCGTCTGCCACCAAGCGCGGTCAAGGCCTCGCGCCGCGGTGGCGGCAAGCTGGCCAGCGAGATGGACGCAAGCCGTAGCCCTACTGCGAACTGATTGGCTGCCGGCAACGGCGGACTCGGGTGAAGGCACCTGCTTGCAAGGATTCAGGCCGTTGCCCAAACACACCACTGGTCAGGTCCGAGTACCTGGGCGTGAACCGCCGCCACCGCCGCCCTGAGTTCCGCCGCAAGCTGCTCGACCTCGATCGGCGCGTGATGAGGATCGGTCGCGAGCTTGAAAGCAGCGTAGGTCGCCGCCCTCCAGTGAAAGAACAGCTCGGACCCTTCCATGCCCACCAGACGCTCGCAAAACCCGTTGGACGCCACCAGCCCGGCTTCGGCGAAAATTGCCCCGAGCCGGGGTGCTGCATCCGGCCTGATAAGAGCCGCCTGCGTGGCGCGGCTGTACTCAGTGCTGAGCATGTCATAGGCCTGGACCGGTGGCCTCGACACGAGGGCCAGGCTTGAGTCCGGCTCGTGGAACGCGACGCCGCCGCCGGGCCGCAAACTTGCTGCGGCGGCGCGGACGAAGTTGGCCGGGTCAGGTTGATGCACCAGGACGTAACGGCCGATCACGAAGTCGAACGGCGCTTCGCCGGGCAGGCCGGCTTCGGTGCCCTCACGGAAGGAGACGTTCCGGGCTCCTCTGGATTGCGCGCGTTCGGCCGCGAACAGGACGGATGCGGCGGACCGGTCCACCCCGACCACCTGCCCGCCCAGGCCGACCAGCTCGGCCGCAAGGAAGCAGACGTCTCCAGCGCCGCAACCGACCTCCAATACCCTCATCCCCGGCCGAAGCCCGGCGCTGCGCAACAACCGTTCCGTGATGGGGCAGAGCAAATCGGCTTGCAAGGCAAGGCGCTGCAACTCAAGCGAGGTGTGCCCCAGCGAGTAGTCGGCCATGCCTATCCTGGGGCGTTGCGCCGCCAGCGTCCGGCAGCAAAAGTAATCACGCGGCTTGTTCCGAACCGTCCGTCAAGCCAAGCCGTGCCCAGCGTAGCGACCGCGTGCCGTGCCCGTCACGGATCGCCTTCGCCCCCTGGAAAGCCAGGATCACGCCGTGCGGCGGCGCAGCCCGCAGATTCCGGCCGCGCCTAGCGCCAGCAGCGCAAACGTCGCTGGCTCGGGAACCGCGGTCCCGCCCACGGATCGGGTCGCTCACCGCCGTGCCGACCACGGTCGAGCCGGTGAACAGGGTGGTGCCGAACAAGGTGTCGATCGCGGCCGCGCTCTGCGCCGTCAGGGTCCAGACGTTGCCAGTCCCGATGTTGAACTCGGGGATCGCCACGGGTGTCACCGAAACGCCGTTGACGACGACATCGGCGAGAACGATGTTGGCCGACGTGTCGACGACCAGGTTCTGCAGATCGGACACGATGGCGCCGTTGCCGAGGGTGATGCCGCTGCCGACATGGTCGATCTGCGCCGTGCCGTCCGGGTTGGTGAACCCGCCCGTGATCGGCAGCACCGCTGCCGGCAAGCCATTGTTGAAGACGCCGGTCGCCGTGCCGCTCAGGCCCTGGGTCAGCCCCGCCTGGGCGAGCAACGGGCTCCAGGTGACCGTGAGCTCGGTGAAGTTGCCCGGCAGGATCGGCGCGGCGGCGGCTGGCGCGATCATGCCGCCGACCGTGGCGGCAGCGATGGCGAGTTGGATGGTGCGCATGGAAATCCCCTTGTGCCGACTCTGCCGCGAGAAAGCCACATAACGGCCTTGACACACAATGGAGAAAACCGGCTGCGCGTAAAATGAGTCGAGGGATAAGTCATACCGATATCTTTGGAAGCATTTTGACGCCAATGAGACATGACGCAACCTAAGATTACTAGCGCTTGCGATGCGATCCGTCGGGTTTTACTGTTTCAGGGTGTGATAATGCGGCAAATTCATTTTTCTGCACAGGCCGTCAGCACACGCAGCACCGCTGTGCCGTAGCGCTCCAGCTTGGACGCGCCCACGCCCTTGATCTGCGCCAGGTCCTCCAGTCTGCGCGGCTGGATGGCGGCCACGTCTTGCAGCACCGTGTCGTGAAAGATCACGTAGGGCGGCACGGATTGCAGCTTGGCTTCCGCCGCGCGCCAGGCCCGCAGCGCCTCGAACGCGCCGGCAGGCGCTTCGGCAGCGCCCGAATCCGGCTTGGCGGCACGGGCGCGGGAGTGCTTCTTGCCAGCCAGCGAGTCCGCCGCTTCCTCGCGCAGCATCACCACCTGCTCGCCGCGCAGGATCGGGCGGGCGCGCTCCGTCACCAGCGCCAACCCGGCGCGCTCGCCCTCCCCGCGGCGCAGCGCCCCGATCGAGACCAGCTGGCGGATCACGCCGCGCCAGAAGCCGTCGGTCTGGTCCTTGCCCGCGCCCCAGGTCGGCAGGCGATCATGCGCGTGCTTCTCCACCATGGCGGTGCGTTCGCCGCGCAGCACGGCGGTGATGTGCAGCGCGCCGAACATCTGCCCGGTGCGATAGATCGCGGACAGCACCTTCTGCGCCGCCACGGTGCCGTCGAACAGGTTGACGGGGTTGGCGCAGATGTCGCAGTGGCCGCACGGCTCGCCCAAGTCCTCGCCGAAGCAGGCCAGCAGGGTGCGGCTGCGGCATTGCGGCGTCTCGGTCAGGCCGATCATCGCCTCCAGCCGGGCGGCGCGGACCCGGCGCTCGGCCTCGGGCGCCGTCGATTGCTCCAGCCAGTGCCGGGCGCGCACGATGTCCTCGCCGCCGTACAGCAGCAGCGTGTCCGCCCGCTCGCCGTCGCGCCCGGCGCGGCCGATCTGCTGATAGTAGGATTCCGGGCTGTCCGGCATGTCCAGGTGCACCACGTAGCGCACGTCCGGACGGTCGATGCCCATGCCGAACGCGATGGTGGCGACCATCACCACCGGCTCGCCGGAGCGGAACCGGGCCAGCGCCACCCGCTTCTCCAGCGCGGACAGCCCGGCATGGAACGCGATGGCCGGCTGGCCCGCCGTCTTGAGGCTCTGCGTCACCCGCTCCGTCTTGTTGCGGCTGCCGCAATAGACGATGCCCGCCTGCCCGGCCCGGCGGCGCAGGAAATCGGTCAGCTGGCTCATCTCGCCGACCTTGGCCTTCGCCGCGATGTGCAGGTTGCGCCGGTGGAACGAGGCGGCGAACACCTGGGCGTCCGCCATGTCCAGCGCCACCAGGATGTCGTCGCGGGTCCGCGGGTCCGCCGTCGCGGTCAGCGCGATGCGCGGCACGCCGGGGAAGTCCTGCCGCAACCGCTTGAGCATGCGGTATTCCGGGCGGAACTCGTGGCCCCAGGCGGAGACGCAGTGCGCCTCGTCCACTGCGATCAGCGCCACCTCCTGCCGCCACAGCCGCTCCAGCGTGCCAGACATCATCAGCCGCTCGGGCGACACGTACAACAGGTCCAGCGTGCCATCCGTCAGCGCTCGCGACACGCGGGAGGCATCGTCCGGCTCCACCTCCGAGTGCAGCGCGCCGGCCGACACGCCCAGCTGGCGCAGCGCCGCCACCTGGTCGTCCATCAGCGCGATCAGCGGCGAGACCACGATGGCCACGCCGTGGCGGACCAGGGCGGGCACCTGGTAGCAAACGCTCTTGCCGGCGCCGGTCGGCATCAGCACCAGCGCGTCGCCGCCCTCCACCACGCGCTGCACCGCCTCGGCCTGCAAGCCGCGGAACTCGGGGAAACCGAACACCCGGTGCAGCACCTCGCGGGCGCCGTCACGGCCGATGCCGCCATCCGGCATAGGATCAGGAGCTTTCAGGCATGGTGTCAGGAGCCGATGTCGATCTCGGCCCGGCGGCGCTCAACCCCGGGCTGGCTGTCCGGCGGGACGCCGACCGCCTCCCGCGACAGCCGCGCGGCGCTCACCCCGTCGCGCTGCAGCAGATCCGCCACGGCATCGGCCCGCCGCTTGGACAGGGCGATGTCCCGCTGGACCGAGCCAGCGCTGTCGGCGTAGCCCGAGACCTTCACCGGGACGGACGGGAACTTCTTGGCCACGGCCGCGGCGTTGGCCACCACCTGGACGCCCGCGGCGTCCAGGGTCGCGGAGAAGTCCTGGAAGAACACGGGATAGACCTGGTTCGGCAGCTGCGGATCGGCGCAGGCCGACAAGGCGAGCAGAGTCAGGCCCGGGACAAGGCGGCGCATACGGTGATCTCCGTTTTGGACCACCCCTAGTGCCTCCCGCGTCCGTGTCCCGTCAATGCATCCACGGAGGAGTGGAGCGGGCAGCCTCATGCCGCGGCGGCGACGGCATGGCCGCCGGACAAGCGCCAGATGCGGTCCAGCTTCTCCACGCCGGTGAGCCGGTGGGAGATCAGGATGAGCGTGCGCCCGGCCGGCAGGCCGTTCAGCGTCCTGAGGAAGGCCTGCTCGGTCTGCGCGTCCAGCCCGGCGCAAGGCTCGTCCAAGATCAGTACCGGCGCGTTCGACAGCAGCGTGCGGGCCAGCGCCACCCGCCTGCCCTGCCCGCCGGACACCCGCGCGCCGCCCTCGCCGAGCCAGGTGTCCAAGCCTTCCGGCAGGCTGCCCACGAACTCGCCGATCTCCGCCTGGTCCAGCGCGCGCCACAGCGCGGCCTCGTCCGCGTCCGGGCGGCCGAGCAGCAGGTTGGCGCGGATGGTGTCGTCGAACAGGTGGCTGGCCTGGGACAGCCAGCCGAAACGGGTGCGCAGCTCGTCCGCCGAAAGCTCCGCGATGTCTGCGCCGCCGAGCAGGATGCGGCCGGCTTGCGGCGCCACGACCTTCAGCAGCAGCGCCGCCAGGGTGGACTTGCCGGAACCGGACACGCCGAGCACGGCCACGCGCGCGCCCTGCGGCACGTCCAGGGTCAGCCCGTCGAACAGCTCCGGCCGGTTGGACGCCCAGCGGAAGCGCACGCCCTCCAGCCGCAGGGCCGTGCCGGCGGGCAGGGGCGCGGGCTGGGCC
>CAXTPP010000093.1:0-13738 GCA_964246185.1 uncultured Acetobacteraceae bacterium | reverse complement strand
GCGCGCGACGGCTCGCTCGCGGTGGCGGAGGCGCAGCGGCGGCGGCTGGTGCTGGCGCAGGCGGTCGCCGCCGCCGACAGCGCGAACGCCCAGGCCGCGGCGCTGAAGCAGCAGGTCAGCCGGCTGAACCCGGGCGGCGCACCCGGCGTCGGCAGCCTGGTGGCCCCGATCAGCGGCGTCGTCGCCAGCATCGGCTTGACGCCGGGCGAAGTGGTAGACGCCACGCGCGAGGCGTTCATGGTGGCCGACCTGTCCGTGGTGATGGTGATGGCGGCGGTGCCGGAAGCCAGCGCCGCCCTTGTCGCGGTGGGCGACCCGGCCCAGGTGACGGCGGGTGGACGGCACTGGGAGGGCAAGGTGGCTACTCTCGGCGCGTCGCTCGATCCGCAGGCCCGCACCTTGCCCGCCCGCATCCAGCTGGCCAACCCGGACGGCTCGCTGCACGTCGGCATGTTCGTGGACGTGACGGTCACCAGCCCGCTCGGGCGCGACGCCGTGGTAGTCCCTTCGGCTGCGGTGCAGCTGCTGGCGGACAAGCGGGTGGTGTTCACGCCGCTGGGCAGCGGCAAGTTCCTGGGCCACGAAGTCAGCATCGGGGTGGACCGGCAGGATTTCGTGGAAATCCGCAGCGGGCTGGCCGCCGGCGACCAGGTGGTGACCGAGGGCAGCTTCGAGCTGAAGGCGCTGCTGCAGCAATCCATGCTTGGCGGAGGCTGAACGCCATGGAGACGTTCTTCGCGGCCCTGGTCGCCCGGCGCTGGCTGGTGATTGCGTTCGCCGCCGCGGTGCTGGTCGCCGGCTGGTTCAACCTGCAGCAGCTCGCGATCGACGCGGTGCCGGACATCTCGCCTAAGCAGGTCATGGTGCTCACCGAGGCGACCGGGCTGGGGCCGCTGGAGGTCGAGCGCCTGGTCACGGTGCCGATCGAGACGCAGATGGCGGGGCTGCCCGAGCTGCAGGACGTGCGCTCCAAGTCGAGCTTCGGCCTGTCCGCCGTGTACGTGACGTTCACCGACGGGGCAGACGTGGAGGCCGCCCGCGCGCAGGTGTTCCAGCGGCTGCAGCTGGCGCAGGCGATGATGCCGCCCGGCGTCGGCACGCCCACCGAAGGCCCGTTCGCCACCGGCCTGGGGGAAATCCTGGAGTTCGAGCTGCGCGGCCCCGGCTACACGCCGATGCAGCTCTACCAGATGCTGCAATGGCGCATCGTGCCGCAGCTGCGCCTGGTGCCGGGCATCGTGGACGTGAACATCTACGGCGGGGACCTGCAGACCTACGAGGTGCAGATCTCGCCGGACAAGCTGCGAGCGCAGGGGTTGAGCCTGCCGGACATGTTCGCCGCCATCCAGGCCAACAACACGGCGCAGGGGGGCGCGGCGATCGAGCGCAACGACGAGCAGCAGATCGTGCGCGGCCTGGCCCTGGCGCAGAGCCAGTCCGACATCGCGGACATCGTGCTCAAGACCACGCCCGGCGGCGTGCCGGTCACGGTCGGCAGCGTGGCGGAGGTGAAGCTGGCGCCCAAGGCCCGGCTCGGCGCGGTGACGCACGACGGCGAGGGCGAGACGATCGTGGGCGTGGCCGACATGCAGTTCGGGCTGAACGCGAGCGAGGTGCTGGCGCCGCTGAAGGCCAGGATCGCCGCCGTGCAGGCGACGCTGCCGCCGGGCGTCGAGATCCATGTGTTCTACGACCGCAGCGACCTGATCCAGCGCGCCATCCACACGGTGGCGCACAACCTCGGCGAGGGCGCGCTGCTGGTGGTGGGCATCCTGCTGCTGATGCTGGGCAATTTGCGCGCCGGGCTGATCGTGGCGGCGGTGATCCCGCTGTCGATGATGATGGCGTTCGCTGGGATGCGGGCGTTCGGCATCTCCGGCAACCTGATGAGCCTGGGGGCGCTCGACTTCGGCCTGATCGTCGATGGCGCGGTGGTGCTGGTCGAGAACGTGCTGCGCCGGCAGTCCGAGGGCGGCAAGGGAGGGCCGCTGAAGATCGTGCCGGGGGCGGCGGCCGAGGTCGCGCGGCCGGTGATGTTCTCGGTCGCCATCATCACGCTGGTCTACGTTCCGGTGCTGTCGCTGCAGGACATCGAGGGTAAGACGTTCCGGCCGATGGCGCTGACCGTCATGCTGGCGCTGGTCAGCGCGCTGGCGGTGACGATGCTGGTGGTGCCGGCAATGTCCGCCGCCCTGCTGGGCAAGCGCGCGGCCGAGCGGGACACCTTCATCGTCCGCTGGGCGCGCAAGGGCTACGCTCCCGTGCTCAAGCGCACCGTCGCCCATCCCTGGCTCACGGCCGGCGCGGCGGCGGCGCTGTTCGCGGTGGCGGCGTTCTTCGGTTCCCGGCTCGGCGGCGAGTTCATCCCGCAGCTCTCGGAGGGCACCATCGTGGTCACCTCCAACAAGCTGCCCAGCATCAACCTCGACGCCTCGCTCCGCGTGGTGAACGCGATCGAGAAGGCGCTGCGGAGCTTCCCCGAGGTCGTCTCCGTGGTGTCGCAGACCGGCAGCGCCGCGACCCCGACCGACCCGATGGGCGTGCAGAGCACCGACACTTACGTGACGCTCAAGCCGCAGTCCAAATGGACGACGGCCAGCACCCAGGACGGCATCCGCGACGCGTTCGAGGAGAAGGTGAAGGCGGCCGTGCCCGGCGTCGCGTTCGAGTTCTCGCAGCCGATCCAGATGCGCATGGACGACCTGCTGCAAGGCGTGCGCTCCGACATCGCGCTGACCTTCTACGGCGAGGACTTGGACACGCTGCGCGGCCTGGCCGACAAGGCGGTGGCCGCGGTGGGCGGCGTCAAGGGCGCGGCCGACGTGCGGGCGGAGGAAAGCGGCAGCCTGCCGGCGCTCACGGTGCAGGTGGACCGGGGCAAGTTGGCGCGCTACGGCCTCAACGCGTCCGACGCGCTGGCCGTGGTCTCGGCGATCGGCGGCCACATGGTCGGCACCGTGTACGGCAAGAACGACACCGAGACGCCGATCATGGTGCGGCTGCCGCCCGAGGCGCGGGCCAGCGCGGAGAGCGTGCGCAACCTGCCGATCGGCATGGCGAACGGCCAGGCGGTGCCGCTGGGGGAGGTGGCGGAGGTGAGCGTGGCCGACGGCCCGGTCGAGGTGAACCGCGACAAGCTGAAGCGGCGCACCGAGGTGGACATCAACGTGCACGGGCGCGACGTGACCAGCTTCGTCGCGGAGGCGCGCAAGACGGTCGCCGACCAGGTGAAGCTGCCGGGCGGCTACACGGCCGAGTGGAGCGGCATGTTCCAGAACTTGCAGAGCGCCTCCGCCCGGCTGCTGCTGGTGGTGCCGGGCGTGCTGGCGCTCATCTTCCTGCTGCTTTATCTGCATTTCGGCAGCCTCAGCGTGTCGGCGCTGATCTTCCTCAACGTGCCGATGGCGGCCACCGGCGGCATCGCGGCGCTGCTGCTGCGGGACATGCCGTTCAGCGTCACCGCGGCGATCGGCTTCATCTCGACGTTCGGCGTCGCGATCCTGGATGGCGTGGTGCTGTGCAGCTACATCGGCGAGGAGCGCGCCGAGGGCAAAAGCCCGGCGGAGGCGGCCGAGAGCGCGGCCGAGAAGCGGCTGCGTCCCGTGCTGACGACCGCCCTGGTGGCGAGCATCGGGTTCCTGCCGATGGCGGTCTCCACCAGCGCCGGGGCAGAGGTGCAGCGCCCGCTGGCGACGGTGGTGATCGGCGGGCTCATTTCCGCGACGCTGCTGACGCTGCTGGTGCTGCCGTCGCTCTACCCGGTGGCAGTGAACGCCAAGCTGCCGTCGTTCACCCGGCGCAAGCGCACGGCAGCGGCGGTGGCAGGCGAGTAGCAAGGCCAAAGGCTCCGCCTCTGGACACCGCCACAGGCAGAGCCTTTGGAGTCCGTTTATATAATCAAATGGTTTCCAAAGACCCTCGGCCTTTGGCGGGTCTGGGCAGCGCCCAGCCTTGCTTTCCAGAAGCAACAGGAGGCAGTCCGGCATGTCCACGGTCAAGTACAGGCTGATCAACCCGGGGCTCCAGCCGCGGCGCACCCGGCTGGAAATCCCCGGCTGGGCCGGCGAGCAGGAGCCTCGCGCCGACGGCTCGCACGAGTACGCCTGGCACTGCCTCCCGTTCACCGAGGCGGCGAGGGCCGGCATCGAGGTGTTCTACCCGTATGGCAACGAGGTCCGCGTCACCGCCCGGGACGGCGTCCTGAGATTCGAGGGGAAGTTCGGCGAGCCACCGTCGCCAGGGCTGCAATGGCCGCCGTTCCGCAGCTTCGGCAGGCAGTATTACACCTACCAGCTGCTGGCGGACTTCAAGGTCGAAGGCAACTGCGCCATCAAGGCGGAGACGCACCCCCGCTTCTACACGGACGCGACGGGGACGACGCCCATCGCGGTGCCGGCGGTGTTGCGGCACTGGTGGCCGATGATCAACTTCGTGGTGTTCAAGTCGCCCGCCGAGGGGCAGACGCACGTGTTCCGGCCGGGCGAGCCGTTCATGCAGTTCAGCGTCGTGCAAGCCGACGCGAAGTTCGACCTGGTCGAGATGTCCGAGGACGAGGCGGCGGAACGGGAGCTGCAGTCGCGCCGCATCCACGCGAGCCGGGAAACCTTGTCAGCCGACACGCAGTGGGTGTCGTCGACCGACACTGTGTTCGATGGCACCTACCGCCGGATACTTGCCGCAGCCAATGCTGTGAAGGCCAAATAGCGGGGCTCCGCCAGAGGACGGTCGTCCTCTGGACACCTTCATGTAAAGGGGATGCCCCGCGTGCTGCCGCGCCGCCGTCAGTAGTAGTTGTGGTGATGGTGGTGATGATGATGGTGGTAACGGCGGCGGTAATAGCGGTGGTGGTGATGATGGTGATGATGATGATAGTAGTATTGCACCGTCTCGACCGCTCCCTGCCCGTCCGGCGTCATGGCTTCGTCCTGGGCCGAGGCTTCCCGCAGCAGCGCGGCAGCGTTCGGTATCGGCCGCAGCAGGTCGGTGTATGAACTGACCTCCATCGCCTCATGCAGCGTGACGGGGGCGGACGTGGCTGCGTGGGACGGCGCGGCGGCGAGCGCGCAAAGTGCGCCGATCAGGCCGGCTGTGGTCTTGTCCATTCGGTTTCTCCTAAGAGCTGCCCTGCGTGAGCCAAGATGGCACCTGGTCCAGGATCAGGCGCCGGGTGGCAGCGGGCGGGCCATCCGCTGCCGAACTGCGTTCACTTCACAGGTGGTCCGATGCCGACGCGCACTTCAGCGCGTTGGCTGAATCGGCCCACCAAATCAAGCTGGTGCTCTGACACATATTGAACCTTCACAATGCGTCAGAGCACTAGGGGATCATCCAGCTCAGCGCGTATTGCTGCAGAACCACCAGGAGGCCGAGCAGCAGGGTGAGCGCCACGCTGTGCTTGAAGGTGCGGGCGAACACCACGCCCTCCTGCCCCTTGAGGTCCGTCACCGAGACGCCGGTGGCGATGTTCTGCGGCGAGATCATCTTGCCCATCACGCCGCCGGAGGAGTTGCTGGCCGCGATCAGCACCGGGTTCAGCCCCAGCTGGTTTGCCGCCACCACCTGCAGGTTGCCGAACAGCGCGTTGCCGGAGGTGTCGCTGCCGGACAGGAACACCGCCACCCAGCCGAGGAACGGCGACACCAGCGGGAAGAAGATGCCCACCGACGCGACCCCCAGCCCGAGCGTGTAGTTCAGCCCGGAGTAGTTCATCAGGTATGCCAGCCCGATGATCAGCGCCACCGTGAGGATCGCGATCCGGCTCTGCCGCCAGGTGGCGGCGATGGCGCGCACGAACCGGGCCGGCCCCATGCCGACGCACGCCGCCACGATGACGTCGGCCACCAGGATGGCGGTGCCGGTGCCGAGCGGCTGGAACGTCCACACGGCGGCGTAGGGGCGGTCCTTGTAGAGGGTGATCAGCACCTGGTTGTGCAGCCCGAGCCACTGGACCGCCTGCTGGCTGATGGCGAACACCTTGAAGTGCGTCCAGGCGATCACGACGGCCGACACCACGATCCAGGGCAGCCAGCCCTGCCAGGCCGGCACGGCGCCCCCGCTTCGATGATTCGCGGGCTGCGCCACGTCCGCGCCCACCGGCAGCGGCGTGCGGCCGCGCACGCTGAACGCCGGGTCCGGCGCCGGCTGCCAGATCTGCAGGAAGCCCAGCGTCATGATCAGCGCGGTGAGCGAGGACAGCACGTCGGTCAGCGCGTAGTCGAGGAAGTTGGACGAGACGAACTGGCCGATGGCAAAGCTGCCGCCCGCCACCAGCAGCATGGGCCACAGCGCGCGCACCGAGCGCATGCCGCCGTAGATCGCCATGACGTAGAACGGCAGCAGCATGGCCAGGAACGGCAGCTGCCGCCCGATCATGGCGCCCAGCGTCACCGGGGACAGCCCAGTGACCTGGCCCAGCACCGTCACCGGCGCGCCGAGGGCGCCGAACGCCACGGGCGCGGTGTTGAAGATCAGCGTGAAGGTCAGCGCCTCCAGCGGCGGGAAGCCGACCAGGATCAGCAGCGCGCTGGTGATGGCGACGGGGGTGCCGAAGCCGGAGATGCCCTCCAGCAGGCAGCCGAAGCAGAAGCCGATCACCACCAGCACGACTCGGCGGTCGTTCGGCAGATGGTTCAGGATCCAGTCGCGGAAGGCGTCGAACCGGCCGGAGTCGACGGCGATGTTGTAGAGCAGCAGGGCGTTGAACACGATCCACATGATCGGCCACAGCCCGAACACCGCCCCGGCCGCGATGCTCTCCAGCGCCAGCCCGACCGGGAACTGCCACACCAGCACCGCCACCAGCAGGCCGACGACCAGCCCGCCGAGCGAGGCCTGCCACGCCGGCCGCCGCAGCACCCCCAGCATCACCAGCACCACCACGATCGGCAGGGCGGCGACGGCGAACGACAGCGGCAAGCTGCCGGCGACCGGGGTCAGCAGTTGATGGAACATTCAGGCCCTCTCTGGTGGTCTTCTTCGTTGAATCCGCGAGCAGAGCCATTCTGGCAATCCCATGTCACGTATCCGATGTCGCCGCGTCCCACCAGGGGCATCACGACAGCCCAAAACGGCGGTTTCATGGCGGCGTCCGTTGCTCGCCACGCGCCGCAAGGCCCGTCCCGGACAGTGCGGGCAGGCCAGTTGCGGGAAGCGGCCAGATGTGGTCGGACCCGCGCACAGGCCGTAATCACGCTTGCCTGGGGCGCGGGGGCAAGGTGGCATACGATCTAGCGCGTGAGAGCCCGGACGACCTGATCGCCGCGTGCCGGCATTTCGAGGACCTGGAGGTTTTCGTGGGCCAGCGCTCCCGCATGCATCCCGGGCCGGGCTGGGCGGCCGTGCTCCGCATCCTTGCCAAGGACCTGGCCGCGGTCAGGTCGGAGATGCGGCTGCGGGACATGCCGGCGATCTGAACACCAGCCTCGCAGGGCGCTGCCCTGCACCCGCAAGGGAATAGTCATTCCCTTGACCCTTATACTAAAGGCATTGGATCGGCACGCACGACACGATGGGTGAACCAGATCAGCTACACGATGAAGTATGATCCTGCGCTGGTGAGCTACGCGGACTTCCTAGACATGCTGATCGAGCATCAATCCGAGGTGCGCTGCTGCTCGGTGATGCCGACGACAGACACGTCAAGCTACGAGTACCTGCCCGAGCAGGCCATCACCAAGGGTGAGTTCGAGGAGGCCGTTCATGCCCTGACCGCTTCCGGCGTTAGCGAGGATGTCGGCAAGGAGCATGTGGACTGCGCGGGAGGAGCCTGCCCAGTCGATTTCAGCGCGGGCAGGAAGGCGTCTTAGTTTCAGGAGACAGACAGTGAGGCGCAGAAGCCTCACTGTCTGTCTGGGAGCGCCATGCTATGTGCTGACACCTGATTTGCGCCGCTAATATGCTGTTTGAACTACAAAACAGCAAATTGGGAAACGGGCTAACGGCGACCGTGATGGATGCAAATGAAACCAACCTGCTGAGCGGCGACGCTTCGGTGGCCAGCGCCGCAGCGATCACGGCGCAGACGACGAGCAGCGGGTCTGCGCCGCAGTTCCTGTCTGGCAGTGCACCCGGCGCGGCCCCGCGCGGGATCGCGCCCTTGGACGATACGCCGGCCGGAGGCATATCGACGGTTCCTCCAGACGTATACGACAAAAACTTTGGACCTAACTATTCCATCATATACTCCCCCGAAAACGTGGCTGGGGGGTACTATTTCGACGGCGGTTTAGGAGCAGACCAATACACCGGATACCAAGGCGATCCAGGCAACTTCGGAGGCGCAGTCCAAAATCAGTCCGTGGCAGACGCTCTCAACTCCAATAATGCGCAGGGAGGCGAGGCGGCCTACACCCAATACGCGGTAGCGCAGGCACTGGATCAGGGCAATCTCGCCGCAGCCATCCAAACCGTGGAGCGGGCCACCACCTTGGTCGCCGGAGCCGCAGGAGGCAACTCCGGCGGCGACCCTGCAACCGGTGCACGGGAAATAGCCAACAGCCCGGCGGCGCACCTTGTCACCGACATCGTTGCGTTTATAGGGGTGCTCGCCTTTATCGCCTCCCCGCCGATAGGCGGCGGCATAATGACTTTTGCCGTAGCAGCCGGGTCCGCCGAAGATGCCGCCGGCCAGATCAATGCTGCGCACGGTAGCTCTCAACCACCAGGCTATATCCCCAGCGATGCCAATACGCAGGCCTTCTACAACAGCGTGGGGCGGGTTGCAGCCGAAGCAGGGCGGGCCTCCGCCGCTTATTACAGCATGAATCCGCAGGCAAACGTCAGCAGGCCGCCACTCGGCGGGGCTTCTCCCCATCTGCTTGCCTCGGTGGCGTCGTTCTCTACCGACACAGGTGGGCACCCGATCGTCGTCCTCGCTCCTCACGCCTGAATGCAACGTCGGTGATGGAGCCTGAAATTGACTCACCCGAAGCGTAGTTTCTGGCATGTCCGCCTTTGGGAGGCTGTATTCCTGCTTATTGTGGGTGGGTTACTGGCCTATAGTGCAGTTCAGCCAAGTGATGGTGTGGCTTGGGCCGCAAGATCGGCACTGCTGATCTCGCTTTGCACGCTCTTATTTAGATCAAGGATTGAACGCAAACTGACTGGGGCGGAGCAGGCCTATCCGGCGGGGACGCGCTGGCCTTACTTGGGTGTCCTCACCTCCCTCGTGTTTGATTGCTGGCATATCGGAGCCGGGCTCGGCATTGCCAACGATGTCGGCATTATCGGGACTATTGCTGGACTAGTAGGTGTAGTTTTATGGGTGCGAAACGAAGTGAAAAACCGGCGTTTGATGCAACCATAAGCATGATTGCCACAGGTTAGGGTGTCCGAGGGATGTTTTAATTCTTCGGACACATCGTTTAGCATCGTAGTCGGCGGCAGGCGGAGCATCGCTTGGTGCTGAGATACCAACGATCGGCTTGCACCAACTCCTTGCCCGTCCAATCTGCCTTGTAGGCGAAGAAGCGTAGCATGATGCTCATTGCGGCATCCGCCATAAAACGTGTCCAGAGGACGACCGTCCTATGGCGGGGTTCGGGGCAGAGCCCCGACTACCGCTTAACGCGCCCCCGACCCAGCGGCCAGCAGGTCCCGTATCTCCGCCAGCAGCACCTCGGAGGGGGTTTGCACCGTGGCGGGTTCCGGCTGCTTGCGGGACAGGCGGGACATCGCCTTCACCACCCAGAAGATGGCGAACGAGACGATCAGGAAGTTGATCACGGCATTGACGAACACGCCGATGTTGACCGTCGGCGCGCCGGCCGCCTGCGCCGCCGCCAGCGTGGGGTAGTGCTGCCCGTTGAGGGGGATGAAGACGTTGCTGAAATCCACCCCGCCGACCACCAGGCCGATCAGCGGGGTCAGGATGTCCTTGACCAGGCTGCCGACGATGGCGCTGAACGCCACGCCGATGATGATGCCGACCGCGAGGTCCACGACGTTGCCGCGCATGATGAAGGTGCGGAACTCGGCGACCCATCCGGGCGCTTTGGGCAGTGCGATCGGCGGCTGCATGGCTGGCTTCCCCATTCGTTGCGGAACGATACCAGCACAACGATATCAACATGGGGAAGCTTGCGTGTCAGCTTATGCCGGTCATTCCCGCAGGGCTGGCCGTTCCACGCCGCCGCCGGCCGGCGCCAGGCCTTTCTGCTGCATGCAGCGGTGCGCCGCGTCCAGCTTGGCGTATTTCAGCTCGTCCTGGTGCTGCCGCAGGAAGGCCTCGCTGCCGGCGCCCTTCATGATGAGCGCCTTGACCGCCGGGTCGGCATAGACCTGCGCGCTGCACTGCTCGGGGATGGCGGCGGCAGGCGCCCGGTCGGTCGGCCCGGCGCATCCCGCCACCACCAGAAGCACCACCCACCTCATGCCGACGGCCATGGGCGCTGACCTGTTCAAAAGCAAGGCTGGGCTTTCCCTCCGTGGCCATTCCAATTGCCTGAAGGAGGCAATCGGAACCTTGAGGCCACTACGCCCAGACCCGTCAAAGGCCGAGGGCCTTTGGAAACCGTTTTATTTAACAAGAGGATGCCAAAGGCTCGCCTTTGGCGGAGTCCAGAGACGGAGCCTTTGGCCTGGGTTGCTTGACGCTCACCCGCAAGGACCGTTGGCATCATGCCGCCAGCCAGTCCTCGATCAGCCGGCGGGCGATGCTGCTGCCGGGGGGCAGGGCGAAGCCGTGCGCCTTGGGGTCGCGCAGCTCGCCGCGGCTGAACCAGCGCGCGTCGGTCAGCTCCTCGGGGTCAAGGGTGATCTCCTCGGTGAGGGCCTCGGCGTAGAAACCCAGCATGACGCTGCCGGGAAACGGCCAGGGCTGGCTGCTGTGGTAGCGCACCTGGCCGACCGCGACCCCGGTTTCCTCCGCCACCTCGCGGGCCACCGCCTCCTCCAGGCTCTCGCCGGGTTCGACGAAGCCAGCGAGGGTGGAGTACATGGCGCCGGGGAAGCGCGGGGCGCGGCCGAGCAGCGCGCGGTCGCCGCGTGCCACTAGCATGATGACCGCCGGGTCGGTGCGGGGGAAGTGGTGCTGGCCGCAGCCGGTGCAGGCCATGACGTTGCCGGCGCTGTGCGGCTCGCAGGCTGCCCCGCACTTGCCGCAGAACCGGTGCTGGCTGCGCCAGTGCATCAGCCCGCGGGCGTGGGCCAGGATGGCGGCCTGCTCGGCGGGCAGCGCGGCCCCGGCGCTGCGCAGCTCCATGAACTTCCCTGGAAACTCCCCTGGAAGAGGCGGCTCCTCGGCGGCGTTCAGGCCGACGGCGAAGTAGGCGGCGCCGCCGGCGTGGCCCAGGAAGGCCCAGTCGTGCCCGTCCAGCTCCAGCGCGGCGGGGAACACCGCTTCCGGCGCGCCGTCCGGCATAGTGCGCAGCAGGTTGCGGCCGCGCCACACGGGGACGAAGCGGGCGGGGCCGGCCAGCGCCTCCGCGATCCAGGCCGCATCCTTGCGGCGGTGGGAGGCGCGGTCCAGCGGGCTGCCGGTGTAGGGATTGGGCCGGCTGGGCGTGATGATCGGCATGGGGCGCGGAAACTGGCATGGGCCAGGACGGGCGGCAACAGGCGGGGTCTTGCGGCCTGGATCGGCTGCCGGGGATTGCTGACCGATCCGAATCGGTGAAGATGGACCAGGATGTCCGAGTACAAGCTTCACTACTTCCCGGAATCGGGCAACAGCTACAAGCTGGCGCTCATGCTGACGCTGTGCGGCCAGGAGTTCGAGCCTGTCTGGACTGACTTCGGCAGCGGGGTGACCTGGACGGAGGAGTGGCGTCGAACCGTCAATCCCATGGGTGAGATACCGGTCCTCGTCGAGGCTGGAATCAGCCTGACGCAGACCGCGCCGATACTCCTGCGGCTGGCCGAGAAGTTCGGCCGCTTCCGGGGCGCCGACGAGGCGGAGAGGTTCGAGGTCTTGCGCTGGCTGTTCTGGGACAACCAGAAGCTGAGCGGCTTCATGGCGGCCTACCGGTATCGCCGTGCCTTCCTGGAGAACTCCGACAAGCATGTGCTGGGCTTCATGAAGTCGCGGGTCGACGATTTTCTGAACATCCTGGAGACCAACCTGAGGGAACGGCCCTTCATCACAGGCGGCAAGCCAACGGTCGCCGACCTGTCGATGACCGGCTACCTGATGTTCCCAGCAAACGAGAGCGGGTACGACTTGGACGCGAGCCATCCCGCGATCGGCGCTTGGCTGGGGCGCATCCGGGAATTGCCTGGCTGGGCCGCACCGTACGATATCCTGCCGGGCAAGCACCTGCGTTGCTACGTGTGAGATGTGCCGCGCCGGCGAACCCGGCGATGCCGATCGACTGAGCCACGGCCCGCGCTTGCCCGACCCCCCTCCCCCTGTGGTAGGAAGGCCTGGGGAGCCGGTTGCGGACGGTCGCCTTGCCAACCCGGTCAGGTCCGGAAGGAAGCAGCCGCAGTGAGTTCCGGCCGGGTCGCGGTCCGGTTCCCCACCTACACCTTTGAGGAGGCCTGGCCCCGCGCATGTCTGGCCTGTTCGGAGATGCGCCGGCGCTGGAGCCGGACGGGGCGCTCGACAACGCTCCCGGCCTGTTCGGGGACGCTCTGCCCGCCGCGCCCGTCAAGGCCTCCCCATACCGCGTGCTGGCCCGCAAGTACCGCCCCACCCGGTTCGAGGACCTGATCGGGCAGGACGTGATGGTCCGCACCCTGCGCAACGCCTTCGCGATGAACCGCATCGCCCACGCCTTCATGCTCACCGGGGTGCGCGGCGTAGGCAAGACCACCACCGCGCGCATCATCGCCCGCGCGCTGAACTGCGTTGGCCCGGACGGTGCGGGCGGCCCCACCGCCACGCCCTGCGGGGTGTGCCCGAACTGCACTGCCATCCTGGCCGACCGCCATCCGGACGTGGTCGAGATGGACGCCGCCACTCGCAACAAGGTGGACGACGCGCGCGAGATCATCGAGGCGGTGCGCTATAAGCCGCTGCAGGCGCGCACCAAGGTGTTCATCCTCGACGAAGTGCACATGCTGACCACCCAGGCCTTCAACGCCCTGCTGAAGACGCTGGAGGAGCCGCCGCCGCACATCACCTTCATCTTCGCCACCACCGAGATACGCAAGGTGCCGATCACCGTGCTGTCGCGCTGCCAGCGCTTCGACCTGCGCCGCATCTCGGCCGCCGAGCTGGCCGGGCTGTTCACCCGCGTGGCGGCGGCGGAGCAGGTGGCGGTGGCCCCGGCCGCGATGGAGCTGGTCGCCCGCGCGGCGGACGGCTCGGCGCGCGACGGGCTGAGCCTGCTGGACCAGGCGATCGCCCGCATGGAGGGCGCAGAGGTCACCCAGGCGGAGGTGGCGGACATGCTAGGCCTGGCCGACCGCCAGCTGGTGTTCGAGCTGATGGAGGCGGTGGCCGCCGGGGACGTGCAGGCGGCGCTGGCGGTCACCGACCGCGCCCACGAGTTCGGCGCCGACCTCGGCACGATGCTGGGCGACTTGCTGGAGCTGGTCCATATGCTGACCCGGTTGCGCTCGGTGCCGGAGCTGCGGACCGGCCTGGCGCTGCCCGAGGCCGAGCGCACCCGTGGCGCCGCTTTGGCCGACCAACTCTCCATCCCGGTGCTGGGCCGCGCGTGGCAGATGCTGCTGAAGGGGCTGGCCGAGGTGGACGCCGCCCCCGATCGCCGCGCCGCCGCCGAGATGGTGCTGATCCGGCTGTGCCACGTGGCGGACCTGCCGCCGCCGGGCGCGCTGGTGCGCCGGCTCACCG
>CAXTPP010000092.1:0-14457 GCA_964246185.1 uncultured Acetobacteraceae bacterium | reverse complement strand
GCTCGTCAGGCTCATAACCTGAAGGTCACAGGTTCAAATCCTGTCCCCGCAAATATGGCCCAAATCAACCCATCACACCTGTTGATGGACCGACAGAATCACTTGTATGGATGTCACAACAGCAGATATGACGCATGAGCGCTAAGATGAAGGATACTCCAGCCGACCGCCTGACGGCTGCAGCGAATGCGAAAAAGGCCATGCTGGAACGGTTTAAAGCGAGGCCAGCACCGGACGACCCGGCTGTGATCGAACGACAAGCCGCTCAGAAAGCTATCGCGGATGCAAGGCAGGCGCGTTTTATAGAGCGCAAGGCCCTCCAAGATGCAGAAATCGCTCGGCAACTGGCAGAAAAAGCCGCCTTTCTAGTCAAGCAGCAAGCTGAACTCGCCGAACAGGCTGCACAGCAGATTCGCAAAGCACAGGAAGTCGCGGCAGCAGAGCGGGACTATAAAGCTCGAGCTTTGGCCCTTGCGGCAGAGCAGAAGGCTGCTCGCGATGCGAAATACGCTCGTCGAAAGGCGCGTTAACGCTGTGGGCATTATGCCATCCCTCTCGAAATTGAGTTTCTCAGGCTTGAGACGGCTCTCTTCCGATATGGCGTAGCCTAATTGGCGGACGGTCTGGTCACCCCGTGACGCTGGCCGTCCAAGTCGCGGTTCCGACCTCAGGCGCATGCTGCAACTTGTCTGCCAGCGCATCCAATTCTGCCGGGTCAGCTTCCAACGCCACCAGGATCGCCGCCACCTCCACCTCCGTCTCCCCTGCGGACACGATCTCGATGTGCTGCACCGGGTAGTGCGCTGCCTCCAGTTCGGCATCCAGCAAATCCCGCACCGCCGCCAGATCAGGCCGCGCGCAGGTTACCAGCACGCGGTAGCGCGCCTCGGTGCCCGCCTCGAACGGGCGGCGGTTCACCCAGCCGACCAGCGGGCGCAGCAGCGTGTTGCCAGCCAGCACCAGTGCCGTTAGCGACGCCGCCTCCCCCGGCAGCCCGGCGCCGGAGAATGCGCCCACCGCAGCCGAGCACCAGAGCGTCGCCGCCGTGTTCAACCCTCGCACCGAGCCGCCATCCTTCAGGATCACGCCAGCGCCCAGAAAGCCGATGCCGGAGGCGACGTAGCCGATGATCCGCGTGCTGCCCTCGCCGCCGAGCAGCCGCACCCCGGCCGCCGCGAAACCCGCCGCCCCGATCGCCACAAGCACGTTGGTGCGCAGCCCGGCGTTGCGCTGCCGCCACTGCCGCTCGAACCCGATCGCGGTGCCGAGCACGAACGCCGTCAGCAGCAGCAGGTCGGTTTGCACCAGCGGAATGCCCCACAGCCGATCGAGGACAGCTTGCAGCGCCGGCGGCATCAAGCGTCATACTGGACGCGCAGCACCACGAACCACGGGTATCGCGTGTCCACCACCCCCGCCGCCGGGTCGGCCAGGGTGCCGGCGGGCGTGGTCGGGATGTGCTTCTCCGTCACCGTGTCGTCCACGTTGCCGCCGACCACGGTGAGCTGGCCCGGCGTTGCCGCCACCACGAAGTCGCAGTGGCCAGGGAAGGAGCCGGTCGGCAGGTCGTCGTAGGTCAGCGCGCGGCTGGTGCTGCGGCCGAGGCAGATCAGGTCGCCCGGCTGCGGCGGGTAGCGCTCGATGCGCTCAGCGGTCACCACCAGCGGGCCGCCGCCGGCATCGGCCTGCAGCTTGGCGGCGTTGATGTAGTCGGCGTGGGCCGCGCTGTAGGGAAATCGGTCGCCCGCGCCGGCCACGCGCATGATGTAGGAGATGAAGGCCGCCGACCATGCGTAATGGCCGTCCTGCCCCGCCGGGAACACCTGGCCGCCCGAGTCGTGCTTGCCGGTCCAGTAGGCGAACACCGAGCCGCTGTCCTGGCTGGTCCACCAGTATTCGCCCACCCGCTGCCACAGCCCGGGATAGCGTTCCGGCTTCTCGTCGGCGGAGCGCGGCGGCCGGGTGCCAGGCGGGTCGTCGTCCACCGCGGACCCCCACAGCCGCCACTCCCGCAGCGCGACCCCCACTGCGTCCGCCCGGGTGAACGGCGCGTAGCCCTGCCGCGAGAACGGCGGCACCTGGCCGAACCCGGCGGCCGCGCCTGCCGGGACGGAGCTGGCCGAAACAGGCTGCACCGACGCGGGGCGCTGGCTGGAGCAGGCGACCAGGCCAAGCGCCGCCAGCAGGGCGGCAACCAGGCGGAGCGTCGGCAACTCAGGCCCAGTCAACTCAGGCGAGGTCGGGAAACAGCGCAGCCAGGCCCGCGGCGGTGGCGGCGCAACGGCCGCGCTCGGTCACGATCCCCGTCACCAGCCGGGCCGGCGTCACGTCGAACGCCGGGTTGGCGGCGGGGCTGCCGGTGGGCACTGTCCGTACCGTCGTCACCTTGCCGTCCAGCCCGCGGCCGGTGACGGTGGTGACCTCGCTCGCATCCCGCTGCTCGATCTCGATCTCGGCCAGCCCGTCGCTGACTACCCAGTCGATCGTGGAGGACGGGCAGGCGACCCAGAACGGCACCGCGTTGTCCTGCGCCGCCAGCGCCTTGAGGTAGGTGCCGATCTTGTTGGCCACGTCCCCGGCGCGCGTCACCCGGTCGGTGCCGACGATCACCAGATCGACCTCGCCGCGCTGCATCAGGTGGCCGCCGGCGTTGTCGGCGATGACGGTGTGCGGCACGCCGTGGCGGCCCAGCTCCCACGCGGTGAGGAACGCGCCCTGGTTGCGCGGCCGGGTCTCGTCCACCCACACCTCCACCGGCACGCGGTCCTCCCAGGCGGCATAGATCGGCGCCAGCGCGGTGCCCCAATCCACCGTCGCGAGCCAGCCGGCGTTGCAGTGCGTCAGCACACGGGCGGGGCGTCCGGTGCGCTCGTGCGCGTCGCGGATCAACCCGGCGCCGTGCTGGCCGATGGCGAAGTTCTGCGCCACGTCCTCGTCCGCGATCAGCCCGGCCTCCTCATAGGCCACCCGCACCCGATCGTCGAAGGCGGTGTTGCGCAGCCGGGTCAGCATCCGCCCGGTGGCCCAGCGCAGGTTCACCGCCGTCGGCCGTTGCGCGTTCAGGTGGGCGGCGGCGCGCTCCATCGCGTCCGACCCGGCATCCGCGCGCACGGCCAGCGCCAAGCCGTACGCCGCGACCGCCCCGATCAGCGGCGCGCCGCGCACCTGCATGGTGCGGATGGCGTGCGCCGCCTCCGCCATCGTGGTCAGCCGCAGGAAATCGAGCGACCAGGGCAGCTTGGTCTGGTCGATGATGCGTACCGACCAGCCGTCCGACGGCTCCAGCCAGACGCAGCGGTAAGGGGTGCCGTCGATCTTCAACGTGCTAGATCCTCTGGTGCAGCACGCAGACGAGGGTGAACAGGCGGCGCGCGGTCTCGAAGTCGATCGCGGCCTTGCCCTCCAGCCGCTCCGTCAGCAGCGTGGCGCCCTCGTTGTGCAGGCCGCGGCGGCCCATGTCGATCGCCTGGATGCGCTCGGGCCGGCCTTCGTCCACCGCCAGCGCGTGGCTGTCGACCAGCATCTGGTAGTCCTTGATCAGGCTGCGGAACGGCCCCAGCGCCAGCACCACCGCCTGCAGCGCCGAGTCGTCGGCGGCGCGTACGTCGAACACCAGCCGCCCCTCCTGCACGGACAGGTGCAGCACGTAGGGGCCGGGGTGCCGCGGCAGGGCGAAGCGGCTGTCGGTGGCGAGGTCGGCGGTGGCATGCGCCCGGTCCGCCTCCTGGATGGGCGACAGCCGGGTCAGCGCCTCGCCGTCCAGCACCACCCGCTCGATGCTGTCGGCCGGCCGGTCGCGGGCGGCGGTGGTCGGGCCGCTCACTCGTCGGCGGGCTTCGTCATGCCGAGCTTGAGCATGAGCCCGAGGGTCGCGCCCTTGATGGGCCGCAGCAGGGCCAGGGACATGATGACGGTCGCCGGCAGCCAGATGGCGGCCTGCACCCAGAACGGCGGATCGTAGGCCTGGTAGGTGGCGAACATCAGCCCGACCACGACGTGCGCCACGATGAACACGGTGAAGTAGGGCGGCGCGTCGTCGGCGCGGACCTCGCCCAGCGGCGCGCCGCACGCGGCGCACTGCGGCGTCACCCGGAGGTAGCCGATGAACGCGTGGGTCTGCCCGCAGGCTGGGCACAGGCCGCGCATGCCGCGCAGCAGCGCCACCGGCATGGACGGCGTCGGCCAGGGCATCTTCCGCGGGGATCGGTCCGGTTGCCACCGGATGGGGGTGTTGCTGTCTGGCATGGCTTGGTCCTCAGCGGCCGCGGCTCAGCCTACTCCATTCCGCCACCGGACGCGACGGACTTGCAGCGGGAGTATGTCGTGCCCGCATCGGCGTGATCAAGCTGGGCGATCAAGCGGGCGATAAAGCTGGGTCGAGGGAGAAGCACGCGCTCTCACCCCGCCGGCCGCACCAGCACCACCTGCGCCCCGCCCTCGGACACGCCGCGGTGCTCCTGCCCGCGGGCGATCACCGTGCACTGGCCCGCTGCGAGCCGCACCGTGCGGTCGCGGTACTCCACGTCGAACGCGCCGGACCAGACGATCACCGTCTCCTCCGCCGCATCGTGGCGATGCCAGCCGCCGGCGCCGGCGAAGGCCAGCAGCCGGATGCTCTGCCCCGCCACCTGGACGGCGCTTTCGGAGGCCGCGTCCCGCGCCAGGGTGGCGAAGGCCTGCGTGAAGTCGATCGTGTCGGATGGCATGGCGGTCTCCTTTCCCGCGGCTTGCCCGTCAGGCGAGCCGCTCCTACGAAGGCCTGATAGCGCCGATCAGGCCCGCCGTATCAGGAGTTTTGCATGCTGAGCCACGAAATCCGCGTCCACCCGTCCAAGGACGCGCTGCGGCGCGAAGAGCAGCTGGCGTGGAAGATCGCCGCCGTCGCCGCCGACAAGGTGCGCGTGCAGCCGGACGTGGCGGGCATGATCGCCAACCGCATCATCGACAACGCCGCCGTGGCCATCGCCTCGCTCAACCGCGCCGCGCCCATCTCGGCCCGCGGCATGGCGATGGGGCACCCAAGGAAAGGCGGCGCAACCGTGTTCGGCGTGCCGTCCAGCAAGCGGTTCAGCCCGGAATGGGCCGCCTGGGCCAACGGCACGGCGGTGCGCGAGCTGGACATGCACGACACCTTCCTGGCCGCCGACTACTCCCACCCCGGCGACAACATCCCGCCGATCCTGGCCGTCGCGCAAACCATGGGAAAGTCCGGCGCAGACCTGATCCGCGGCCTGGCCACCGGCTACGAGATCCAGATCGACCTGGTGCGCGCCATGTGCCTGCACGAGCACAAGATCGACCACATCGCCCACCTCTGCCCGGCGCAGGCCGCCGGCATCGGCACGCTGCTCGGCCTCAAGGCGGACGTGATCTACCAGGCGGTGCAGCAGGCGGTGCACGTGAGCTTCACCACGCGGCAGTCCCGCAAGGGCGAGATCAGCAGCTGGAAGGCGTTCGCGCCCGCCCATGCCGGCAAGCTCGCCATCGAGGCGGTGGACCGGGCGATGCGCGGCGAGGGCGCGCCCAGCCCGGTGTACGAGGGCGAGGACAGCGTCATCGCCTGGATGCTGGACGGCAAGGACGCGCACTACACCGTGACGCTGCCGGGGCCGAAGGAGCCGAAGCGCGCCATCCTGGACAGCTACACCAAGCAGCATTCCGCCGAGTACCAAAGCCAGGCGCTGATCGACCTCGCGTTCCGCATGCGCGGCGAGGTGGGAGACGCGAAGCGGATCGAGCGCATCGTGATCCACACCAGCCACCACACCCACAACGTCATCGGCACCGGCGCCAACGACCCGCAGAAGATGGACCCCAAGGCCAGCCGGGAGACGCTGGACCACTCCATCATGTACATCTTCGCCGTGGCGCTGCAGGACGGCCGCTGGCACCACGTGGACAGCTACGCCCCCAAGCGCGCCGCCCGGAAGGACACGGTCGAGCTGTGGCGCAAGATCGAAACCCGCGAAGACCCGGCGTGGACCGAACGCTACCACTCCCGCGACCCGGCGCAGCTCGCGTTCGGCGCCCGGGTCGAGATCACCCTGAAGGGCGGCAAGGTCGTCACCGACGAGATGGCGGTGGCCAACGCGCACCCGCTGGGCACCGCGCCCTGGGGCCGGGACGACTACATCGGCAAGTTCACCATCATGACCGAAGGGCTGATCGCGCCCCGCGAAGCCGCCCGCTTCCTCGACGCCGTGCAAGGCCTGGCGGAGCTGCCGGCGGGCGAGCTGCACCGCTTGAACGTGGCGGTGCCGAACGGGGCTTTGGAAGAAGCGAGTCCAGGCATCTTCTGAGGGGCTCTGCCCCCCAACCCCAGAAGGGGACAGTCGTCCCTTCACCCCTTTTAATTAGGTTTCCAAAGGACGACCGTCCTTTGGCGGGTCCAGGGCAGAGCCCTGGCCTCACTTCAGGGAAGTCACCATGTCCGAAGCCTCCAAGCCCAAAAAGTCCGTCGCCCTCTCCGGCGTCACCGCCGGCAACACCGCGCTGTGCACCGTCGGCCGCACCGGCAACGACCTGCACTACCGCGGCTACGACATCCTGGAGATCGCGCAGACCTGCGAGTTCGAGGAGATCGCCCACCTGCTGGTGCACGGCACGCTGCCCACCGCCGCCCGGCTGCACGCCTACAAGGCCAAGCTGCGCAGCCTGCGCGGCCTGCCCCACGTGGTGCGCGAGGTGCTGGAGGCGCTGCCCGCCGCGACGCACCCGATGGACGTGATGCGCACCGGAGTCTCGGCGCTCGGCTGCGCGCTGCCGGAGCGCGAGGACCACAGCCCGGCCGGCGCGCGGGACATCGCGGACCGGCTGCTGGCCTGCTCCGGCTCCATGCTGCTGTACTGGTTCCACTCGTCCAACAACGGCAAGCGCATCAAGATCGAGACCGACGACGACAGCATCGGCGGCCACTTCCTGCATCTGCTGCACGGCGCGCCGCCGCCCGCGGCCTGGGTGCGCGCGATGCACACCTCGCTGAACCTGTACGCCGAGCACGAATACAACGCCTCCACCTTCGCGGCGCGCGTGGTGGCGGGCACCGGCTCGGACATGCACTCGGCCATCACCGCCGGCATCGGCGCGCTGCGCGGCCCCAAGCACGGCGGCGCGAACGAGGCGGCGCTCGACATCCAGCAGCGCTATGCGGACGCGGACGAGGCGGAGGCGGACATACGCCGCCGGGTCGCGGCCAAGGAGGTGGTGATCGGCTTCGGGCATCCGGTGTACACCGTGTCGGACCCGCGCAACGTGGTCATCAAGGGCGTCGCCAAGACGTTGTCCGAGGAGGCAGGCGACCGCCGCGGCTACGACATCGCCGAGCGGATCGAGGCCGTGATGGCGGACACCAAGCGGATGTTCGCCAACCTCGACTGGTTCAGCGCAGTGTCCTACCACGCGATGCGGGTGCCGACGGCGATGTTCACACCGCTGTTCGTCATCGCGCGCACGTCCGGCTGGGCGGCGCACGTGATGGAGCAGCGGGTGGACAACAAGATCATCCGCCCGGCCGCCAACTACACCGGGCCGGAGAACCGGCCATTCGTGAAGCTGGCGGACCGCACCGCCTAACCCTGCCTTTACTGCGATCGTGAAGTAACGGCGGCGTTTTTGTTTGACATGTCGATGGCGGGCGCGAGATAGCGAACCGATGGCTATCGCCGTCGATTCGCAAGGGTCGGCGGCAAGGTTCGCGGCGGGGGTGTCGGTCGTTCCCCCATCTCTGTCCCAACGGCCTTGAAGGATGTTCCCCATGAGCACAGACGACTCCCGTCCCCTCACGCTCTCTCCCGGGCGTTCCCTGGGGCGTTCCCTGGGGCGCTCCATGGCGATGGCCGTGCGCGCGCCCGTCAAGCAGGCGGAGGCGAAAGCTGCTCCTAAGCCCGCCAAGGCGGCTGCGGCGAAGAAGCCAGCCGCCAAGGCCAAGCCAGCCGAGGCCAAGCCCGCCACCAAGACCGAGGCCGCCAAGACGATGCGAACCGCCAAGTCGCCCGCCGTGCGCTCGGCTGCGGCTAAGGAGCTGAGCGGGTCCAAGCCAGGCCCCAAGAAGGCCAGCCCTGCGAAGGCCGCCCCGGCGGAGAAGGCGCCGAAGAAGGCTGCCAAGACTCCTGCCGCCAAGCCTTCTGCCGCCAAGACTCCTGCCGCCAAGCCTTCTGCCGCCAAGCCTGCCAAGGCGGCCGGCAAGACGGAAGCCTCCAAGACGATGCGCACCGCCAAGTCGCCCGCCGCCCGCTCGGCCGCGGCGAAGGAGCTGGGTTCGGCCAAGATCAAGGGAAGCAAGAAGTCACCGCAACCGACGACGACGAACACGAGCGACTCGATCAACTGACTAACCTGGAATGCGCCAACCTTGTGGCGCTTCCAGAAACAGGCTTGCCTATTCACACCGTCATGACCGGGCTTGATCCGGTTATCCACGCAGTTGCCGCGAGTTCGGGCATAGCCGGTTGAGCCCGAGTCGCTGGCATTGCGTGGATGCCCGGATCAAGTCCGGGCATGGCGGCGTTTTTGAGGCGTCCCCCTGCATCACCCTGCACAACGTCCCCCTGGCGCACGCCGTCCGGCTGGCACAGTGTCGCACCCCGGCGACGCGCCGCCAGCCTCGGAAGACACCGCCATGATCCCACGCCGCTCTGCCCTGGGCCTGCTCGCAAGCTCCGCGCTGCTGCCAGCCCTTGGCGTTCCTGCCCGGGCCGACGGCAAGACCGTGCGCATCGGCATCAACCTTTCCCTCACCGGCGGCGACGCGGAGAGCGGCGCGCGCATCCGGGACGGCGCGCTGATGGCGATCGACGAGGCCAACGCGGGCGGCATGGTGCCAGGCTACCGGCTCGAAGCGGTGGTGCTGGACGACGCCACCGCCACCGCCGGCCAGTACGACCCGGCGCAGGCCGCCACCAACGCCCGCAAGCTCGTCTCCGACCGGTCCGTGGTCGGCGCGGTCGGCCCGCAGATGAGCGGCGCAGGCAAGGCCATGGCGCCGATCCTGAGCCAGGGCGGCCTCGCCATCATCACGCCGTCCTCCACCAACCCCGACCTGACCGACCCGCGGTTCGCCCGGCAGTACCGGCCCGGCGGCAAGGCCGTATACTTCCGCACCGTCACCACCGACGCCTATCAAGGCCCGGCGATGGCGGACTTCTTCGCAACGCTGGGCGTGAAAGCGACCTACATCCTGGACGACCAGGGCGCCTACGGCATCGGCATGGCCGATGCATTCCACAGGCGCATCGCCGCCAAGGGCATCGCGGTGCTGGGCCGCGACCAGCTGGACCCGAAGGTCGCCGACTATTCCGCCATCCTGACCAGGATGAAGTCGCTGGGCGTGGACAGCCTGTATTACGGCGGCGTCGGCGCGGCCAGCGTCAAGCTGATGAAGCAGAGCTACGACATCCTGCCCGCCATCAGGAAGGGCGGCGGCGACGGCATCGTCGGCGCGGACCTGCTGAACGGCGCGGGCTTCCCGGCCTGCCAGGGCTGGTACGCCACGCTGGCCTCGCCGCACATGCTGGACGACCCGCGCATGGCCGCCTGGGTCGCCGATTTCCGCACCCGCTACCACCAGGCGCCGGAGGACTACTCCATCACCTCGTATGACGCCGCCAGCGTGGTCATCCAGGCGATCAAGGCGGTGGCCGGGTCCGGCGCGCCGGTGACGCGGGAGGCCGTGCGCGACGCGATCCAGGGAGGCCATTTCCCCACCTTGCAGGGCGAGCTGTCCTACGACGCCAACGGCGACATCGAGAGCAAGGTCGTCAGCGTGTTCCAGATCCAAAAGGACGACGCCGCCCCGTTGGACGACGTGAGCCGGCAGTACAAGTTCATCGGCGACGCGCCCCAAGGATGACCTCCCTCGACCTGCTGGTGCAGCAGGCCATCAACGGCCTCAGCCTCGGCGCGATGTACGCGCTGATCGCCCTCGGCTTCACCCTGGTCTACGGCATCCTGGAACTTATCAACTTCGCCCACTTCAACGTGTTCATGGTGGGCTCCTTCATCGCGCTGTACGTGCTGCAGGCGTTCGGGCTGTCCGGCCAGTCGGTGCTGCTGCACGGCTGGGCGCTGGCCGGCGCGTTGCTCGCCGCCCTCGGCGTGACCATGCTCGGCTCGGGGCTGCTGGGCGTGCTGATCGAGCGGCTGTCGCTGCGGCCGCTGCGGGGCGTCAAAGGCCCGTCGGCGATGATCACCACCATCGGGGTGTCCTACATCCTGGTCAACCTGGTGCTGCTCTGCCTGGGCGCCAACACCAGGAACTACCCGAACCCGCTGCCGCCGCTCGCCTTCGCCATCGGCGGCGCGGTGCTGCGGCTTCGGGAAATCCTCATCTGGGCCGTCTCCGCGGCGCTCATGGCCGGGCTGTGGGCGTTCACCCGGCGCAGCCGCATGGGCCGCGCCATGCGGGCCACCGCGCAGGACCCGGAAGCCGCGCGCATGATGGGCGTGGACGTGGACCGCGTCATCATGACGGCGTTCTTCATCGGCTCGGCGCTGGCCGGGGCAGGGGGGATGGCGTTCGGCCTGTACTACAACTTCACCAGCTTCGCGGTGGGCGCCAGCGCCGGCCTGCGCGCGTTCACCGCCGCCGTGCTGGGCGGCATCGGCAACGTGCCCGGCGCCATGCTGGGCGGCCTCATCATCGGCCTGGTGGAAACCATGAGCAGCCAGTTCATCGCCGCCCGCTGGACCGACGTGATCATCTTCTCGCTGCTGGTTCTGGTGCTGGTGTTCCGCCCCGCCGGGCTGCTGGGCCGCATGGCGCCGAACAAGTCGTGACCCTGTCCGCCCGCGCCCGCGCCGCGCTCACCTCCGCGGTGGCATTGGCCGCCCTCGCGTTCCCGCTGCTGCACAGCGACGACGCGGACATCGACTCCGCCGCCAACGCGCTGGCCTACGCGGCCCTCGCCCTCGGGCTGAACATCGTGGTCGGCATGTGCGGCCTGCTCGACCTGGGTTACGCCGCGTTCTTCGCCATCGGTGCGTACAGCTACGGCATCCTGTCCTCGTTCCAGCTGCAGCCGGACTGGTCCGCTACCTGGGAGCCGCTCGCCTGGCTCGGCCTGGTCGCCCGCATTCCCGGACCCGGCGCGCTTGACGTGGTTCACACCACGCTGTCCTTCTGGCTCGCCCTGCCGCTAGCCGGCGCGCTGGCGGCGGGCTGCGGCGTGGTGTTCGGCGCGCCCACCCTGCGGCTGCGCGGCGACTACCTGGCCATCGTCACGCTCGGCTTCGGCGAGATCGTGCCCATCGTCGCGCGCAACTGGACCGGGCTCACCAACGGCGCCGCCGGGCTGAACGGCGTCTCCCCGCCCAGCCTGAACGGCATCAGCTTCGGCGTGGACGCCGAACCGTACTACTACGTGGCGGTGGGCCTGGTGGCGGCGCTGATCTTCGTCAGCCTGCGCCTGCGCGACAGCCGGGTCGGACGCGCCTGGATGGCCATCCGCGAGGACGAGGTGGCAGCCGGCGCGATGGGCGTGGACCTGGTGCGCACCAAGCTGCTCGCCTTCGCCATAGGCGCGTCCTTCGCCGGCATGACCGGCGTGTTCTACGTTGCCAAGCTGCAGACCGCCACGCCCGAGATGTTCGGCTTCCCCGTCTCCGTCATGATCCTCGTCATGGTCGTGCTGGGCGGCATGGGCAGCGTGTGGGGCGTGGTGCTGGGCGCGATGATCCTGCAGCTGCTGCAATCCTGGTTCCTGCCCGACCTCACCCAGTGGCTGCACCAGCTGGGCGCGCTGGTCGGCAGCGACGCCTTGCGCCGGGTGGACCTGTCGCAATCCGTCGAGCTGATCTTCGGCGTCATCCTCGTGCTGATGATGCTGTACCGGCGCGAGGGCCTGATCCCCGCCCACCGCAAGCCCGCGGCGCTCACCTTCGAGCAGCAGCACGCGACGGTGCAGCGCGCGGCCAGCCTCGCGCTGCCGGGCCTCCACCCGCCCAGCGGAGGGCCGCTGCTGGAGATACAGGGCGTCACCGTGCGCTACGGCGGGCTGGCGGCGCTGAACGCGGTCTCGCTCGCGGTGCCGGAGGGCGGCGTGCTGGCAGTGATCGGCCCCAACGGCTCCGGCAAATCGACGCTGTTCAACGTCATCACCGGGCTTACCCCGCCCGCCGCGGGCCGCATCCGCTTTGCCGGCGCGGACCTCACGGGCGCTGCCCCGCACCGCATCCTGCACGCCGGGATGGCGCGCACGTTCCAGAACATCCGCCTGTTCCCCAGCCTCAGCGTCATGGACAACGTGCTGGTCGGCGCGCACAGCCGGATGCACGCCGGCCCCGTCCGCGCCGTGCTGCGCCTGCCGCCCACCCGGGCCGAGGAGCGGCAGGCGCGGGAGCGGGCGATGGAGATTCTCGCCCTGTTCGGCAACCGGCTCACCCCGCGGCTGGACCAGCCCGTCTCAGGCCTGTCCTACGCCAACCGCCGCCGGGTCGAGATCGCCCGCGCGCTCGCCTCCCGCCCCCGCCTGCTGCTGCTGGACGAGCCCACCGCCGGCATGAACCCGGCGGAGACCATCGAGCTGGCCGAGCAGCTGGCCCAGCTCCGCACCTTGGGCCTCAGCCTGCTGGTGATCGAGCACAAGCTGGACGTGGTGACCCGGCTGGCCGACCGCGTCGTCGTGCTGGACCACGGCGAGAAGCTCGCGGAGGGCGCTCCGGACGAGGTGCGCCGCAACGAGGCGGTGCTCGACGCCTATCTCGGCCGCGCCCACGCGGAGTCCGCAGCCCTTGTCTGAGCCATTGCTGGAGTTCCGCCGGGTCAACACGCATTACGGCGACCTGCATGTGCTGAAGGACGTGGACTACGCGATCATGCCCGGCGAGATCGTCTGCCTGCTCGGCGGCAACGCGTGCGGCAAGTCCACCACCATGAAGACCATCATGGGCGTCGTCCGCCCCACCACCGGCAGCGTCGTCTTCGACGGCGCAGCCATCGAGCGCCTGCCCACGGCGGAGCGGGTGCGCCGCGGCATCGCCCCCGTGCTGGAGGCCCGCCGCCTGTTCCCGCGCATGACGGTGCTCGAGAACCTGGAGATGGGCGCCTACACCCGCCGCCGCGGCGCAGCGTCGGCCGACCTCGCCCGGGTGTACGACCTGTTCCCCCGCGTGAAGGAGCGCCGCGCCCAGCTGGCCGGCACCCTCTCCGGCGGCGAGCAGCAGATGGTGGCGATCGGCCGCGCGCTGATGGCGGCGCCCCGGCTGATCTGCATGGACGAGCCTTCCATGGGCCTGTCGCCCTTGCTGGTGGAGCAGACCTTCGCCGCCATCCAGGCGATCCGCGACCAGGGCGCCACCATCTTCATGGTGGAGCAGAACGCCAGCATGGCGCTGCAGATCGCCGACCGCGGCTACGTGCTGCAAACCGGCCAGGTGGTGCTGAGCGGCGCCGCGGCGGAGCTGCGGGCGAACCCGGTGGTGCGGGAGGCGTACCTGGGGGAATTGGCGGTGGGGTGATGGATGCTGCGCCTGGCCGGCTTGCTCCGGACAGCGTTCCCTTGGCATGACGCCTTCACACCGCAGGCCAAGCTTCTGCCGCGGAGGACCCTCATGGCTTTGGCCGAGAAGCGCACCATCAGCCTGCCGCCGAACCAGGCTGGCTACATCGATGAGCTCGTCACCCGGGGCAGCTACGCCTCGGCCAGCGAAGTTGTGCGGGCCGGGCTGCGCGCCTTGCAGGAGCGCGAAGCGGCCGTCGAACGCTGGCTGCGCGAGGATGTGGCTCCCGTCTACGACGCCATGCAGAGCGATCCGTCCCGCGCTGTCCCCGCCAGCCAGGTTCGGCAAACCGTGCGGGCGCATCATGAAAAGCGGCTGAAATCCAGCCGTGACGCATAAGGTCGTCTTCGTGCCGGAAGCCCAGGCAGACCTTCTCGAACTCTATGACAGGATTGCCGGGGAGGCCGGCGGAGAGCGGGCATGGCCTATCTCGAGCGGATCCAGGCCGCATGCCTGCGCCTGGCGACCTTTCCCGAACGTGGAAGCGGTTGGCGGCCGCCTTCCATGCCGGCACGGGCCTCGTGACGATCGGCCGCATTCCGTATGGCGGGCGTGACCTTGGCCTGGCATTCACGGAAGAGACAGCGGTCCGGCACAGCGTCTCGTAGACCCGGCTATAAGCAAAACCATAGCTTGGCGCAGGCCGCAATCCAAGCATGGGACAGCAGGGGGGTGCGCCACGTCCTCTGGAGCGCAGGGATGCCTGGACCCTCCACCCGGCTCAGCGTCTTGCGGACCCTGCTGCGGTTTCAACCTGGCACGGACACCGCCGGCATAACACCGTCATGCCCGGGCGGAACGGCAAACCATCTCCCCGCTAGACAACCACCCAGCCCCAGCCCATCACCGCCTGCGACCGTGCAACACCCAACCCCCCCCCCCCTCGAAGCCCTCCTAGCCCCCAGGTCCGCCGCCCGCGGGGCGGCGCGCGCCAAATTCCCGCCGGTCCTGATCGACCGTTGC
>CAXTPP010000091.1:0-14594 GCA_964246185.1 uncultured Acetobacteraceae bacterium | reverse complement strand
CTCCGCCAGCGCCACCACGCCCGCCACCTGCCGCGGCGTCAGCACGGGGATGGGCAGGCCGCCCGCCGCCAGCAGCTGGTTCGGCCGCACCCGGCGGTCCCGTGCGCCGGGCACGCCGTCCGCGTCCAGCACGTCGATCAGCCCGCCGGTGCCGCGGTCCGGGAACAGCGCCGCCACGCTGTCCCGCGCCCGCAGCGCCGCGCCCACCCAGCGGTTCCCGCCCGGCCAGCGCCCGGCGATGGCCAGCGCGTTGACCCACAGCGCCTGCAGCTCCACCGGCTTGCCGATGCGCGGGGTGACGACGTGGCCACCCGTCTTGGCGTCCATCCAGGTGAGCTGCACGCCGGGCACGCCGGCCCGCAGCAGGCCATCCCTCGGGTCGGCGGCGATGCCGTACCGGGCGCCGGCCGCGTAGCCCTCCAGGATGGCGATGGCGGCTTCTTGCAGGCGGGCGGCGACGGCAGGGGGCGCGCCGCCCGCCTCGATCAGCTCGTGCGCCGCCACGATGAACCAGAGCGAGGCGTCGGCGGCGTTGTACTCGGGCAGCCCGTCGCCGTCCGGGAAGCGATTGGGCAGCATCCCCTCGCTGACATGGCCCGCCCAGGCCAGCAGGATGTCCGCCGCCTCCTGCAACCGGCCGCGAACGATCAGCAGCCCGCGCAGGGCGATGAACGTGTCGCGGCCCCAATCGGTGAACCACGGGAACCCGGCCAGCACGGTCCGTCCATCGGCGCGGGCGGCGAGGTAGGCGTCGGCCGCCACGTCCCGGGCCGGGCGGGGGGGGGGGGGGGGGGTGGTTGGGTGGGGGGCGGCCGGTTCCGCAGTGCCGGCGGACCCGGCGCGCAGCACCAGCACCGCCGGCCCCGCCCCGTTCCAGGTAAAGGCGCCAGGGGAGAGCAGGTCCTCGCCGTCGTCCAGCCCGCGTGCCGCCTCGGCGGCGTAGGTGAAGCGGCGATACCAGTCCGGCCCGTCGGTCCAGGCGAAGTTGCCGCGGGCGGTGATGGCGGGCACGCCGGGGTAGGGCCGCCACGCCAGTGCCCCGGCTTCGTGGTATGTCGTTGCGTCGAACGCCGGGTTCTCGTGGTGCAGGGCGTGGTAGTTGCGGCCGGACAGCAGCGGGCGGACGGACAGCCGCACCGGCCGGTCGGCCTGCCAGCGCAGCACCGTCTCGGCGGAGCCGCGGGCGACGAACACCTCCTGCGTGACCATGGTCCCGTCAGGCAGCAGGAAGGTCCAGCAAGGCCAGGGCGAGGCCGTAAAATCAGAGATGTGCCAGCGTCCGTCCGGGAACACCGAGTCGGGCGCGTAGGCTTGGCTGCTGAGCGCGAACCGGCCGCCCGGCGTCTCGACCCAGGCCTCGATGCCGTTGACCAGCACGAAGCGGCGGGACGGGGAGGGGTCGGCGGCCAGCAGCAGGGCGTGGTAGCGCCGGGTGCGGACCAGCCCGGCGGCGCCGGAGGCGAACCCGCCCTGGCCGTCCGCTTCGAGCCACTCGGCGGCCGGATCAAAGGCCAGGGTGCGCAAGACCAGAGCGCGCCTCGATGGCATACCCGATGAGTTCCGCCGCCCGGTGCCGCCCGGTGTGGTGCTGCAGCACCCGCGCCCGCGCCCGTGCCGCCATGTCCGCCCGCGCCTGCTCCGGCACGTCGCGCAAGGCGTGCAGCACGTCCGCCGCGTCGTGCGCCACGACGATCTCCACGCCCGGCTCGAACAGCGTGTCGAGCCCCGGCCACCAGTCGCTGATGATCGGCGTGCCGCAGGCGGCGGCCTCGAACAGGCGAACGCTGGGGCTGTAGCCGGCGCGCACCATGTCAGCCCGGGTCACGTTCAGGGTGTAGCGCTGGGAGGCGTAGAACAGGCGGTGCATGTCCGGCGGCGCATGCTCGCCCCGCTCGACGTTGGCGGGCCAGTCCATGGGCGGGTACTGCGGCCCGGTGACGTCGAACCGTCCCTCCGGCCAGGCGCGGGCAGGCTCGCACAGCAGTCGCTCCAGCGTGGGCTGCCGGTCAGGCGAGTAGGTGCCGAGGTAGCCGAGATCAACCACGCGCTCGATCGCCGGGTCGGGGGCGTTCAGCGCCGGGTCGGCGGAGCAGTACAGCGCGCGGGCGGCAGGCGCGCCGAACTCGCGCTCGATCAGCCGCAGCGTCGGGCCGCCGGTGAACGACAGGTAGAGGTGGAAGCCACGCACCAGCTCCGGCGTGATGTAGCCGCAGCGCCCCTCCGCCAGCGCGGCCAGGGTGACGGGCGTGTCGATGTCGTAGAACGCCGTCACCCCGTTCGCCGCCTGCTGCACCAGGCGGCAAACGGCCTGGCCGTCCGCCACGTAGGAGCCGACCACCACCAGGTCCGCCCCGGCGATCGACCCGGCGTGGCGCGACGCCAGCTCCGCAGCATCGGCATACAGCGCCGTACGGCAATAGGGGGGCCGCGCCAGGTCCCGGTGGTCACGGTACCAGGGCTGGTCCTGCTCCAGGAACAACACGTCGTGGCCGGCCTGGGCCAGGCCGGAGATGAGCGAGCGGTAGGTCGTCGCGTGCCCGTTCCCCCAGGACGACGTGATGGACAGGCCGATGAGGACGACCCTCACTGACCGCCCGCCGCACCGGATGGACCGGGTTGCTGAATGGCTGGGTTGCTGGTGCGCCGGGTCATCGACCGCAGACAGCCCGGCGCGACGGCGCTGTCAAATGGCGGCCGGCAAGCGAGCCTGACCCTTCGGCCCATTGCAGGCGCGAGGCCCACCCCCGCCCGGGGTCACTTCCATTTCGCCGTCCGGCCCCGCGCCCGGCGGGTCGGGGCGTGGAAGCCGTCGGGCTTGGTCCGCACCCATGCGACGAAGCGGGCGAGTTCGGCGTCGTCGCGCAGGGCAGCCGGGTCGGCCAAGTGGCGGGCGATCTCGGCTTCCGTGTAGCGCGCGTGGATGGCTGAGTGGCAGATCTGGTGCAGCCGCACGGTGCCGCCATGCGTGCCGCCCTTCAGCTTGGGCGTGAGATGGTGCAGCGAGGATTTGGCCGTCGATGGAATAGGCCGGCTACACAGCGCGCAGGGCTGTTCATCATCATCGCCCGCCGGCACGGCGCGCTGGCTGCTAAACGGCATTCCACGCAGATAGGGCGCGGCGCGCGGCGGTAAAGCCGGGAGTTCAGCCCAGCTTCGGCGTGCGTGCCTTGACGGTTTGGCCCAGCCACCACTTGACCGGCTTGGGTTCCCGCGGCGTACGGGCCAGGGCTGCCTTGCGCACCTTGCCAAGCCCGCGCTTCGGCTTGGCCGGTGCTGCATCGGGCGCTGCGTCAGGCGCTGCCTCAAATGCTGCCTGGGCCTGCGGCTTGGCGACGCGCATGGCGGCGCTCATCGTGGCCAGCTCCGCTTCCAGCCGAGCCACCTGGCCGGCCTGTTCGGCAAACCGGGCCTCGGCGGCCTGCCGCTCCGCGTGGGCGGCTTGCAGGGCTTCCTGCTGCGCCAGTTCCGCGTGGCGTTGCTTGGTCTGCAAGTCCTGCAGGCTGGCCAGCGCCGCCTGCAACGATCGCTCGACCTTGATGCGGGCGGTCCGCTCGGTCGCCAGGGCTGCTTCGGATGCGGCAAGCCGGCCCTGCGAAACCGGACCGGGCTCGCCCTGTCGCGGCCGGCTTACGAGGGTGACGGGCACTTCGCCGTCCTGCACGAAACGCTGGCGAGGGCGGGCTGCCTGGCTGCGGCTGGGCTGGAAACCTTCGAAACCTGTCCCTGGCTGCGGCCGCACGCCCGGTTGCGGGCTGCCGGCGCGTTCCAGGGAACGGCGCATGCGCGCCTCGTCGGCCTCCAGGTTCGAGGTTTCGGCATCAGCAGGAGTTGATAAAGGGGCCATAAGCACTTTTCAGGTGAGGAGCACGGCCGCTATCCGTGGAAACGGCCCCGCTGCGGCTTTGGAACAGCTGCGTTCGGCATTCCCAAACCCAACTGGCGAATCTCATACACCAAACAAGGCTGCGCGCCAATATTCGGGCAAATCCGACTGGCATCCGGCAAGCCAGCGCGTGCGCTGCCCTGGTTGCAGCCGCGTGATGGCACGTCAAGCCGGGTCTTCACACTTTAGTACGTAAGCCGGCTGATAATGGCGCGCAGCCCGGAGCATGCATGATAGTGTCCCTCGTCTTGCCGCCGCCGGGGAGCCTGCCGCTCATTTGCCGGCGAGGGCCCGATCCAGCCTCGCTGCATCAGGTGTGGCCCATGCCTGACGCAGCTGCCGGATGACGGTCGGCACGACTTCGAGGGCCAGCCTGGTCGATGGCGACTACGTGCTCGCCGCGGCCGATTTCGAGGCGATCGCGGCCATGCTGCGCCAAGATGCCGGGATCTCGCTCGGGGCAGGCAAGGCGGTGCTGCTCTATTCCCGCTTGGCGAAGCGGCTGCGCGCCCTGGGCCTGTCGGATTTCGCGCAGTACCGCACCCTGCTCGAGTCGGCGCACGGCGGCGAGGAGCGGGGCCGCATGACGGCGGCGCTCACCACCAACTTCACCCGCTTCTTCCGCGAACCGCACCATTTCGAGCACCTGCGCACGGAAATCCTGCCACGCCTGCTGCACGCCGCCCAGCGCGGCCGCCGCGTGCGCATCTGGTCCGCAGGCTGCTCCAGCGGGCAGGAGCCTTATTCGATCGCGCTCACCTTGCTGCGATCGGCGCCCGACGCGGCCCGGCTGGACATCCGGGTGGTCGCAACGGACGTCGACCCTGACGTGCTGGCCCAAGCGGCGGCCGGCGGCTACAGCGCCGAATGCCTCGACCAGGTGCCGGACGCCCTGCGGCAACGCTGGTTCTGCCCGCCGGTGGAGGGCGTGTCCTTCGTCAGCGACGCCCTGCGCCGCCTGGTCGTGTTTCGCCCGCTCAACCTGGTCGGCGCATGGACGGTCCGCGGCCCATTCGACGTCATCATGTGCCGCAACGTCGCCATCTACTTCGACGCTGCGACGCAGACGGCCATGTGGCAGCGGTTCACCCCACTGATGCCCGCCGGCGGCATCCTGTACATTGGACGTTCCGAACGGCTCGCCGGCCCGGCTGCTGCCAGCTTCGAAACCATCGGCACCACCACCTACCGGCGTCGGGACCCGGCATGATCCGCGTGCTCGTCGTGGATGACTCCGCCACCATGCGCAGCATGATCGGCCGCGTGCTGGGCCATGACGCCGGCATCGAGGTGGTCGGCAAGGCGGCCAGCTCCACGGAGGCGCAGGCGTTGATCCGGTCGCTGCAGCCGGACGTGCTCACCCTCGACATCGAGATGCCCGGCATGGACGGGCTGGAGTTCCTCGGGCGCCTGATGCGGCTGCGCCCCATCCCGGTCGTCATGGTCTCCATGCTGACCGCCAAGGGCGCGGAAAAGACGTTGCGGGCGCTGGAGCTGGGCGCGGTGGACTGCGTGGCCAAGCCGGGCATGGGCGAGGACTTCGCCCGCCTGCCGGACGTGGTGCGCGCCGCCGCCGCGGCCAACGTGCGGGCAAGGCCGGCGGCCAGCGGGCGGGCGGGCGAAATGCGTCCTGGGTCTGCCGCGCCATCGCTGCCGCCCCTGTTCGAGCCGAACGGCCGCCTGGTGGCGATCGGCGCATCGACGGGCGGGGTCGAGGCGCTGCTGGCCATCATCTCCCGCTTTCCCGCCAACTGCCCGCCCACCGTCATCACCCAGCACATGCCGGAAAGCTTCACCCGCAGCTTCGCCCTCCGGCTCGACCAGTGCGGCGCAGCCCACGTCGCCGAGGCGGAGGACGGCGCGCCGTTGTCGCCGGGCCAGGTGTACCTGGCCCCCGGCGGCAGCCGTCACCTGGCCGTGGCCGGCAGCAGCGGCCAGTGGCACTGCCGCCTGGTGGAGCAAGGGCCGGTCAACGGCCATCGTCCCTCCGTGGACATACTGTTCGCCTCGGTGGCGAAGGCGGCGGGCACCCGCGGCCTTGGCGTCATCCTGACGGGGATGGGCCGGGACGGCGCCAGCGGCTTGCTCGCCATGCGCCAGGCGGGGGCGCGCACGTTCGGCCAGGACGCGGCCAGCAGCGTCGTGTACGGGATGCCCAAGGTCGCCCACGAGATGCAGGCCGTCGATCGGCAGCTGCCGCTGGGCCTGCTGGCGGGGGAAATCCTGGCGAACTGCAACGCCGCCCAGTGGGAAGACCACTGAAACAGGCGGCTCCAGCCGGATCGCCCGAGCCTGGCGGTCCTAGCCGGTTGCCGCCAGCCTGGCCGTCTCCCAACCGCCTGCTCCCCGGCTGTGAGGCTGGCCGGCCACGCCCTCCCCGGCCGATTGGAACAGCCCGCCAGCCTGCCGTTCCAGCCCCGCCCGGTCCAGGATGGTGATCCGGCCGCGGTTGACGCGGACGAGGCCCATACCCTGCAAGCTGGACGCGACGATGGTGACGCCGGACCGCCGCACCCCGAGGACGTTGGACAGCGCCTCGTGCGTGATGCCCAGCTCATCGCCCTCGACCCGGTCATGCGCCATCAGCAGCCAGCGGACCAGGCGCTCGGCCACGGTGTTGCGGGCGTTGCAGGCGGCCGTCTCCATGGTCTGCCGCATGAGGGCTTCGGCTGCCGCCAGGCACGACTCGGCCAGCACCGGGCATTGCCGGGCCAGGCGGCGCAGCTCGTCGATCGGCAGGCGATGGGCGGGGCCTGGAATCTGGATGACCGAGGCCACGAAAGCGCCGTTGTCGCGGCCCAGCAGGGCCTGGCTGCCGACCATGCCCTCCCGCCCGATCATGGCGACCTGGACCGCCGCCCGCCCCTGCACCGCCTCGGCCACGAGCGAGACGATGCCGTCCTCCATGAAGAAGACGTGCTCGGTGACCTGCCGGTAGTCGATCAGCACTTGCCGGGGCACGAGGCAAAGCCGGGTGAGCACTGGCCGAACCTGCGCCAGCTCATCCTCCGGCAGGCCGGCCAGCAGGGCGTTGCGGAAAGGCGGGTGCAGCGCGGCGCTGAAAGCCATGACGCTGTTCTGCATGCAGTCGCTCCCGCCTGGTTGAGTCAGTCCGCTGCCAAAACGTTATATCGCCGTCAACAGTACAATGTTTCACCGCAATCGGGCAATGGTTTTGCACAGGCCGCCAAAACAAGCCGGCCTTGGTCGATACTACCGACTTGCATCCACCGCGGATGCCTTGCCCGGGAAGCATCGCTGTGGCGGCCTGTTGCTGCCGCCAACCACGGCTCGTCCGTGACAGGGCGCTTTGTGAGCTTGCAGGATTGCCGATTAACGGCGCGGAAAGCCTCTTAGGTCAACTTAGCTCGACTGAGCCCGGGGCACACCAGAAGCGATGCCGAACCAGACACTCGAATTGGGCAGCCCGAACGCGGCGCCAGCCAGCGCCGATCCGGGTGCGCGCACGCGCCGGCTGGGCTCGATGGTTTGGGAAGAGATGCTGCGGCACGCCATCGTGCCCACCCCACGCGCCTATGACGTCTGGTTCACCTACCGCGCCGGCTCCAGCCCCGGGCTGACGCAGTGCCTGACCCGGCTGCTGGATCGCGGCAAGCCGCTGACCTTGGCGGTCATCGATGGCCTGCACGCCGAGTTCGTGGCCACCGCCGACCTGAACATCGAGGTGATCAACGACGACGCGGGCGACATCGAGGCGGTGGCCCAAACCCTTGCCGCCCAGCTGGCCGGCAGCCAGGCGGCGATGCAGGGCTACGGCGACACCCTCGCGCACTGGGCGGAGCACCTGGGCGACGACTCGACCATCCACGGGCTGCTCAAGGCCGTTGCCAGCCTGACCTCCGAGACGGCCCGGGCCGCCGAGCGCAACCGCGAGCTGGAACAGCAGCTGTCCACGTCCAGCGCGCGCATCTTCAAGCTGCGGCAGTCGCTGGCCGACGTGAAGCAGGAGGCCACCACCGACGCGCTGACCGGGATCGCCAACCGCAAGGCGTTCGAGTCCAAGCTCAAGCGCGCCGTCATGCAGGCCCGGCATGACCCGGCGGCGGTGACGTCGGTGCTGCTGCTGGACGTGGACCATTTCAAGCACTTCAACGACACCTACGGCCACCGCACCGGGGACCTGGTGCTGCGCCTGGTCGCGCGCCTGCTGGCCGACAACGTCAAGGGCCGCGACACGGTGGCGCGCTACGGCGGGGAGGAGTTCGCGATCCACCTGGCGGGTGCGGACATGCGGGCCGCCGCCGTGGTGGGCCGCCAGATCTGCGAGGCGCTGAGCGGCAAGCACCTGGTCCACCGCACCACCCAGCGCACCGCCGGCAACGTCACCATCTCGGTCGGCGTGGCGCAGTACCGGTCCGGCGAAACCACCGCCACGCTCGTCGAGCGGGCGGACGCCGCACTCTACCGGGCCAAGGATCTGGGCCGCAACCGCGTCTGCACCGAGCAGGACCTGGTGAGGTGACGGCGTTCGCCATGTCCCAGTTGGCATGGCCGCAAGGAACTTCGGTGCAGGTCGGCACGTCCCTTTCCCAAACCCGAGGGGACCACGCATGGACGCCATCAAGCTGCGCTCGCCCGGCGGGCTGGACAACCTCGCCATGGTCAGCCTGCCCGACCCCGGCGCACCCGCTGCCGGCGAGATACGGGTCCGCCTGCACGCCAGCTCGCTGAACTACCACGACCTTGGCGTCGTCAGCACGCCTGGCTGGCGGGCGGACGGGCGCATCCCGATGTCGGACGGCGCTGGCGTGGTGGAGGCGGCCGGCGCCGGGGTGGCCGAGTTCCAGCCCGGCGACTCCGTCGTGTCCTGCTTCTTTCCCACCTGGCAGGACGGGCCGGCCACGCTCGGCGACTTCGCGACCGTCCCCGGCGACGGCGTGGACGGGTATGCGCGGCAAGCCGTGACGGCGCCGGCGGCCTGCTTCACCCATGCGCCGAAAGGTTTCAGCCACGCCGAGGCCGCGACGCTCACGACGGCCGGGCTGACGGCGTGGCGCGCGCTGGTGGTGGAGGGCGGCATCAAGGCCGGCGACACGGTGCTGGTGCTGGGCACCGGCGGCGTGTCGATCATGGCGTTGCAGATGGCCAAGCTGATGGGCGGCGTCGTCATCGTCACGTCCTCGTCGGACGAGAAGCTGGAGCGGGCGCGGGCGCTCGGCGCCGATCACGCCGTCAACTACACGGAGCATCCCGACTGGGGCGTCAAGGTGCGGGACTGGACCGGCGGGCGCGGCGTGGACCACGTGGTGGAGGTGGGCGGCCCGGGCACCTTGGCGCAGTCGATCGCGGCGGTGCGCGTGGGCGGCCGGATCGCGCTGATCGGCGTGCTCACCGGGCGGGGCGGCGAGGTGCCGACGGCCGCGCTGATGGTCAAGCAGGCGCGGCTGCAAGGCCTGATCGTCGGCAGCCGCCGTGAGCAGGTGGACATGGTGCGGGCGATCGAGGCCACCGGGTTCAAGCCGGTGATCGACCGCAGCTTTCCCCTGCGCGACATCGCGGACGCCTTCCGCCACCAGGCCAGCGGCTCGCATTTCGGCAAAATTTGCCTGGAATTCTGACGGTCGGCCCTTGGCAAGCAAGGCTGGGCGCTCCCTCCGCGGCCATTCCAATGGCCTGAAGGAGGCAACTGGAACCTTGAGGCCACTCCGCCCAGACCCGCCAAAGGCCCCGCCTTTGGCGGAGTCCAGAGGCGGAGCCTCTGGCCTTGCTCGACCCTCATCCAGGCTCGATCGCCCCCGTGGTCAACGCCCAGTTGGCCGCAGCGCACCCGGCGGCGACGGCGGCGGCGATCAGCAGCGCCGGGGCGAAGGAGCCGGTGGCCTCCACCGCGTAGCCCGTGACGAGCGGGGCCAGCGAACCGCCGACGGAGCCGCCGATGTTGGCCATCGCCTCGACGGTGGCGACCAAGGCGGCCGGGGCGAGGCTCGCGGCCAGCGCCCAGCCGGCCGTCGTGGCCAGGTTGGCGCTGAACAGCGCCGCAGCCACCGCCGCGATCGCCACGGCCGCCGTGCCGGACATCGCGGCCCCGGCGCTGAACACGGCGGCGGCGAACAACCCGGCCACTAGGGGCGCCTGCCGCGCCGTCCGCTCGCCCATGCGGCGCGCCAGCCAGTCCGACAGCCACCCGCCGCCGACCGCGCCGACGAAGCCGCAGGCTTGCGGCAGCGCGGACCACAGCCCGGCGTTGCCCGGCGTCATGTGCCAGCGCAGCTCCAGGTAGCCCGGCAGCCACGTGACGTAGAGCCAGGTCATGTACACCGTGCCGCCGAACCCGAGCAGCAGCCCCCAGACCGAGCGCTGCCGCAGCAGGGCGCGCCACTGCGCAGGCCCGGCGATGCGCAGCGCTTCCCCAGCGGACGCCGGGTTGCGGTAGAGCAGCGCCCAGGCGGCGGCCACGAGCAGCCCGGCAGCCCCCAGCGCCGCGAAGCTGGCCCGCCAGCCGGCCGCCAGCATCAGCGGCGTCAGGATCAGCGGCGCGATGGCCGGCCCGAGCGAGGCGGAGGCGTTGAGCAGGCCGAGCGGGATGGCGCGCTCCGCCGGGGCGAACCGGTCGGCGCACACCCGCGCGCCGCCCACGAACATGGGCGACTCGCCCAAGCCCAGCGCCACCCTGGCGACGATGAACTGCGGCAGGGAGGTGACCAGCCCGCTCACCGCCTGCACCACCGACCATGCCGCGAGCCCGGCCGCCAACGCCGTGCGCGCGCCCAGCCGGTCCACCAGGCTGCCCGCCGGAAGCTGGGCCACCGCGTAGCTCCAGGCGAAGGCGGACAGCAGCAGCCCGGACTCGCCGGCGGACAGGTGCAGATCCGTCTGGATCGACGGCAGGGCGATGGAGACGGCGGAGCGGTCGATGAAGTTGATGCAGCCGGCCAGCACCAGCAGCCCGACGGCGAGGTTGCGCAACCGGCTCAGCCCGGCTGCCAAAGCGGGCGCAGGCTGGCCTGGCCCGGCACCGGGTCGTGGTCCGGCACGGGCAGGCGGGCGATGGCGCGCTGGGCGGCGGCGAGTTCCGCCGGGTCGCCGCGCAGCACGTCGCACTCCGCGCCGCCCGGGTAGGCGCCCACCACCAACAGGCCGCCGCTGTCGCTCATGTTGCGGTGCGCGACGCCGGCCGGGATCACCAGCACGTCGCCGGCTTGCACCGAAACTTCCTGCCCGTCCGGCCCGCCGAACAGCACCCGCACCGCGCCGGCGGCGATGCCCAGCGCCTCGTGCGCCGTGGTGTGGAAGTGGTGGTAGGCGAAGATCCCGTTGCGCCACGAGTTGGTCCAGCCCTGGCGGGCGAAGGCCTGCTCCATGGCGGCCGGGTCGGCCGGCAGCGCGTCGGCATAGACCAGGACCGGCAGGGCTGAGTTCGGGAACCGGGCATCCCCGGCGAAGCGGTAGGTCTGCGGTGCATCCATGCGGCTACAGGCCGAGGTCGGACAGGCCGGGATGGCCGTCGGGCCGCCGTCCGGATGGCCAGTGGAGCTTGCGTTCGGACTCCTCGATCGGCAGGTCGTTGATGCTGGCGACCCGGCGGCTCATCAGGCCGTGCCCGTCGAACTCCCACAGCTCGTTGCCGAAGCTGCGGAACCATTGCCCGGCGCGGTCGTGCGACTCATAGGCGAAGCGGACGGCCATGCGGTTGCCGCCGAAGCCCCAAACCTCCTTGACCAGCCGGTAGTCGAGTTCGCGCTGCCACTTGCGCGCCAGGAACGCCTCGATCGCCTCGCGGCCCTCGATGAACTCGGTGCGGTTCCGCCAACGGCTGTCGGTCGTGTAGGCCAGCGCCACGCGCGCCGGGTCGCAGGTGTTCCAGGCATCCTCGGCCAGGCGCGCTTTCTGCGCCGCGGTCTCGGGGGCGAACGGCGGCAGCGGCGGGCGGTCGGACATGGCATCGCTTCCGTGGGGTGGGAGAGGGTTCGCTGATCAGCCAGATGGAGGCAAGGGCCTTCGCCTGACCCTGGCTGGCCCAACCGCGCGACGTGCGGTATTTCTCGGCCATGGTCAGCAGCAACGACATCCGCGCCACCTTCCTCGACTTCTTCGTGCGCCACGGCCATACGGCCGTGCCGTCCTCCTCGCTGGTGCCGCGCAACGACCCGACGCTGCTGTTCACCAACAGCGGCATGGCGCAGTTCAAGAACAGCTTCACCGGGGCGGAGCGGCGGCCGTACAGCCGGGCCACCTCGGCGCAGAAATGCGTCCGCGCCGGTGGCAAGCACAACGACCTGGACAACGTCGGCTACACCGCGCGCCACCACACCTTCTTCGAGATGCTGGGCAATTTCTCGTTCGGCGACTACTTCAAGCCGGACGCGATCGAGCTGGCCTGGACGCTGCTGACCCGCAACTTCGCCCTGCCGAAGGACAAGCTGCTGGTCACGGTCTATTCCGAGGACGAGGACGCGGCTGCGCTGTGGAAAAGCATCGCCGGGCTGCGCGACGACCGCATCATCCGCATCCCGACGGCGGACAACTTCTGGCGCATGGGCGACGTGGGGCCGTGCGGGCCGTCCTCGGAAATTTTCTACGACCACGGCGACGCCATTCCCGGCGGCCCGCCTGGCAGCCCGGACGAGGCCGGCGACCGATTCATCGAGATCTGGAACCTGGTGTTCATGCAGCACGAGGAAGGCCCGCCCGGCACGCTTGCGCCGCTGCCCCGCCCCTGCATCGACACCGGCATGGGCCTGGAGCGGTTCGCTGCCATTCTGCAGGGCGTGCACGACAACTACGACACCGACACCTTCCGCGCCCTCATCCTGGCCAGCGCCGAGATCACCGGGCAGGAGCCGGACGGCCCCTTCCGCGCCAGCCACCGGGTGGTGGCGGACCACCTGCGCTCCACCTCGTTCCTGATCGCCGAGGGCGTGCTGCCGTCCAACGAGGGCCGCGGCTACGTGCTGCGCCGGATCATGCGCCGGGCCATGCGCCACCTGCACCAGATGGGCGCCGCGGACCCGGTGATGTGGCGGCTGGCGCCGGTGCTGATCCGCCAGATGGGCGCCGCCTACCCCGAGCTGCCCGCCGCCGAGGCGCTCATCACCGAGACGCTGCGGCTGGAGGAGACGCGCTTCGCCGCCATGCTGGAGCGCGGCCTCGGGCTGCTGGCGGAGGAAACCGCCAAGCTGGGCGAGGCGCAGGCGCTGCCCGGCGCGGTCGCGTTCCGGCTGTATGACACGTACGGCTTCCCGCTCGACCTCACGGCGGACGCGCTGCGCGAGCAGGGGCGCGGCGTGGACCAGGCCGGGTTCGACGCGGCGATGGCCGAGCAACGCGCCCGCGCCCGCGCCGCCTGGGCCGGCAGCGGCGACGTGGGCGCGGAGCGGGTGTGGTTCGAGCTGCGCGAGGACGCCGGGGCCACCGAGTTCCAGGGCTACGCCACCGAGAAGGCCGAGGCGCAGGTGACGGGGCTGGTGATCGGCGGCATGAAGGTGCAGCGCGCCGAACCCGGCGACAAGGTGGCCGTGCTGCTGAACCAGACGCCGTTCTACGCCGAGAGCGGCGGCCAGGTGGGCGATTCCGGCACGATCACCGCCGCCAGCGGCGCGCGCGTGCTGGTGGCCGACACGCAGAAGCGCGCCGGCAGCCTGTTCGCCCATATCGGCGTCGTGGAGCACGGCACGCTGCAAGTGGGCGATGCCGTGGTGGCGGAGCTGGACCACGCCCGGCGCGGCGCGATCCGGGCGCACCACAGCGCCACCCACCTGCTGCACGAGGCGCTGCGCCGCAGATTGGGAACCCACGTGGCGCAGAAGGGCAGCCTGAACGCCCCCGACCGGCTGCGCTTCGACGTGAGCCAGCCGACGCCGATCGCCAAGGCCGACCTGCAGGCGGTGGAGGCGGAGGTGAACGCCCGCATCCGCGAGAACAGCCCCGTCAGCACCCGGCTGATGACCCCGGAAGCCGCCGTGGCCGAGGGCGCCATGGCGCTGTTCGGCGAGAAGTACGGCGACGAGGTGCGCGTGGTCAGCATGGGCGAGGGTACGGACGGCAAGCCCGGCTACTCGGTCGAGCTGTGCGGCGGCACCCACGTGTCCCGCACCGGCGACATCGGCCTGTTCCGCCTGGTAGGCGAGGGCGCGGTGAGCGCCGGGGTGCGCCGGCTGGAGGCGGTCACCGGGGTCGCGGCGCAAGCCCTGAGCGCCGAGGCGGAGCGCCGGCTGGAGGAGGTGGCTGGCCTGCTCAAGGCCAGCCCGGCGGACGTGGGCGCCCGCGTCGCCGTGCTGGTGGAAGACCGCAAGCGGCTGGAGCGCCAGGTGAGCGAGCTGCAGCGCAAGCTCGCCACCGGGGCGGGCGCGCCGGAGCTGGAGGAGATCAACGGCATCCCGCTCGCCGCCCGCAACGTGGGCGAGGTGCCGGGCAAGGAGCTGCGCGGGCTGGTGGAGGCGATCGCCAAGCAGGCCGGCAGCGCCGTGGTGGCGGTGGTGTCCACCGCGGACGGCAAGGCCTCGGTCGCGGTCGGGGTGTCGCCGGACTTGCTCAAGCGGGTGAGCGCGGTGGACCTGGTGCGGGCGGCGAGTGCCGCGGTGGGCGGCAAAGGCGGCGGCGGCCGGCCGGACATGGCGCAGGCGGGCGGGCCGGATGCGGAGCGGGCGGACGATGCGTTGGAGGCGATTCGCAACGCCTTGGGTCAGGCGAACCCTTGAGGGGGACCGCCAAGCAAGGCCAGAGGCTCTGCCTCTGGACTCCGCCAAAGGCC
>CAXTPP010000090.1:0-15159 GCA_964246185.1 uncultured Acetobacteraceae bacterium | reverse complement strand
ATCACGCTCGCTGCTACCGTCATCTTCTGGCTCAGCAAATGAGTCCTGACCCTAGAGGCCGCCCAGGATGAGCGGGACCTTCGAAGCATCAAAAGCTTGAACTACAAGAAACGACAAGTAAGCCCTGACGGGCGTCGATCCATCAGGATCAACGATCAATACCGAATCGAGTTCTTGCTGTCAGAAGGGTCAAATCCTCATGCAATCACGATTGTCGAGGTCGGTGACACACACTACTGCTCTGACGCATTGTGAGGGTTCAGTATGTGTCAGGGCACTAATTTGATTTGATGCGCCGATTCAGCCAACGCGCTGAAGTGCGCGTTGGCATCGGACCACTAGGAGGGGGCAGAATGAATATCGCATCTCGTCTAACCGACATTCCCCATCCTGGGGAGTTCATTCGAGAGGAATTAGAAGCAAGGGAATAGTCACAACGAGACCTGTCCTACATCCTTGGCGTGCCCGAGCAGGCCGTGAACGTGATCGTCGCTGGGAAGCGTGGCATTAGCCCCGAAATGGCCGGAGCCTTGGGTAAGGCATTTGATGTTTCGGCTGAGTACTTCGCAAACCTGCAACAGGCTTATGAGATGGCGAACGCAAGAGAACCCGATCCCGGCATAGCACGCCGAGCAATGCTGCAAAACGCTTTCCCTGTTCGGGAGATGATAAAGCGCGGCTGGCTTGAGAATACGGATGCGGGCCTTCTAGAGGCTCAGATGATGCGATTTTTTTGCAAGAACAATCTTGAGAAGATACCGTATCTTGCTCATGCAGCAAAGAAAGCGGACTATGCTGAAACCACGCCCGCACAGTTGGCATGGCTTTTCGGGTCCGTCAGATAGCAGCAGAGATCATCCTTCCTGCTTACTCCGAAACAAAACTGCGTGCTTTTATCGTAAAATTTCCTCGATATATGACTGACCCCGAAGAAGTGTGCCATGTGCCGCGAGGATTGGCCCAGTGCGGTATCCGGTTCCTGATTGTCGAAACATTGCCAAGAGCAAGTATTGATGGCGTTTGCTTTTGGCAAGACAACGCCTCACCTGTGTTTGGAATGACGGTGCGCCAGGATCGAATCGACAACTTCTGGTTTGTGCTTCGACATGAGTTAGAACACGTGTTGCAGAAGGATGGACGCGGCGAGCTGAGCGCTGATAAGGTTGACGTCGATCCCGAAGGTAGCGGGGCAGGAGAAACCGAGATATCTGCCGAAGAGCGCCAGGCCAACGCTGCCGCAGCCGATTTTTGTGTCCCTGCAACTGATATGGAGTCGTTTTATGCTCGCAAGGCTCCTTTCATTTCGGAGCGTGACACACTTGGATTTGCTGCGCGCGTGCAAAGGCATCCTGGCATAGTAGTTGGACAGCTACAGAGGCGAATGGGTCGGTATGACTGGCTGGCCAGATACAAAGTCAAGGTCAGACAGTTTGTTGCTGATAATTGCACTGTTGATGGTTGGGGCGTTCCTGCCCCCGTGTCTTTGTGAGGTAGTATTGAAATGGCAACGTATAGCGAGCAATTACAGCATATTTGGCGCACCTACAGAAGGCAGCATGGGGTCGAACCCGCAACGCTACGGACTGCCGTTCAATGGGGTGAACGCATGGAATGATTGTGCCGCCTGAGGCTGCCCCCCTGGCTAAACTTGTGGAGGACATGTCGGCAGCTTTGCGTGAGGAATATACCACGGACAGCGAAGGCCGGCGCTATCGCGTTAACCACGCTGTTCGCGTCACGAAAGGTGGTGTCCATTGCACTTTTTGGGCAATGATGAAGGATGCTCCTCGTGACCATATGCAGAAGACATTTATTCAGAGGCGCGGGCAGATTGTCGGCGACTGTGTACAGCTTGCGGTTGACGTTGAGGCTTGCAACTCGATGAATGCCGACCAGCCCACCATTCAGATGGCGCTTGATTTTAGGGATGACGTTGATGAACGTCGCTACTGGGGAAAGAAGGCAGCCTAGTGGTCCGATGCCAACGCGCACCTCAGCGCGTTGGCTGAATCGGCCCATCAAATCAAGCTGGTGCTCTGACACATACTGAACCCTCACAATGCGTCAGAGCACTAGCTCTTTTTCCACCGTGCCGCAGCGCCAGCGCGGGCAATTTCAGACCGCTGCTCTGGTGTCAGGGTTGCCGCCCTTGCAGGCCCACTCCTGGTCCCAGCAGAACGCGCACGAGCGCCTGCGGCATCCTCAACTGTGTCCAGCACTTGACCAGTCACTGTATCCGCCATGAGCTTACCAAGCTGGACAGGATCGCGGGGGCGGGGAGTGCGCTTCATTGCCATGGGTGGATGCTAGCACCCTAACGCCCTAGCGTGTAGCGCGAAGGGCTAGGAAATCATTCCGTAAGTTTCAAACTGACCCACTACCCCGATGAGAGGCCGGTTTGACAAGGAAGGGACGGCGGCGTAACCGGCGACCACTGCTGGGAACGTGGACAGGCCCCGTCTTTGACGAAGGATGGGCTTGCGCCCGCCGAAAGCTATTTCGGACTACCGGTGCAACAACGCTCCAAAATCGGGCGACATAGAATGGATGGCTCATGACTAAGCGTACTGAATCCAAGTATAAGATCAACCGCCGCCTGGGCGTCAACCTGTGGGGACGGGCGAAGTCGCCGATCAACAAGCACGATTACGGCCCCGGCCAGCACGGCCAGCGCCGCAAGCAGAAGCCGACCGATTTCGGCATCCAGCTGATGGCAAAACAGAAGTTGAAAGGCTATTACGGCAACATCGGCGAGAAGCAGTTCCGCAAGTACTACGACGAGGCGGTGCGCCGCAAGGGCGACACGTCGGAGAACCTGATCGAGCTGCTGGAGCGCCGGCTGGACGCGGTAATATACCGGTTGAAGTTCGCCATTACGCCGTTCGCGGCGCGGCAGTTCGTCAATCACGGCCATATCCTGATCAACGGCAAGCGAGTGAACATCCCCTCCTTCCTGGTCAAGGACGGTGACGAAATCGAGGTGCGCGAGAAGTCCAAGCAGCTTGCCGTGCTGCTGGACAGCACGCAGAGCATTGAGCGGGACGTGCCGGAGTACATGGACGTGGACCACCGGGCGATGAAGGGCAAGTTCAACCGTGCGCCGAAGCTGACGGACGTGCCGTATCCGGTGCAGATGGAGCCGAATTTGGTGGTGGAGTTCTACTCGCGCTGATCCAAGCGCCAGCACGCCCGGCACTAACCCAGGGCGTGCTGAACCTCGTGGGACGCAATGCCGCACTCCGCAAGAAACGCCTGTAGCCCAGCAACGTCGCTTACGCCGGGCAAGTGAAGCCGGAGTTCGCATTGCTCAAGCAGTGTTTCATACGCGAGCTTGGCTTCAAGAAGCGTCAGGCCGCAATCCCGTAGAGCCTTGATTGTGTCGATCGGGCGTTTCATCCGCACGCCGCGAGGCACCTGTAGCTCAATCTCAACGGGTGAACCGGATAGGATGCGGGGTGCGGCCGGGCGTTGCGCCAGTTGTTCGAACTGCTCCCTTAACGACAACCTCATCTAAATCGAACTCCATAAGAGCGGCTCGAGCCAATACCCGAAGGTTTGCCGACCCAACAAGGTTGGCCAAGCCACCTTGAATATTTAGCCTATGCAGGACCAAACTGCGATGCCGCAATTCCGGTAGCGCCATGATGGCAAGGCGGCCAGCGGGGGTTACGGCAATCATTGTCAGGATCGGGTGCTCAGTCCCACTCTCATCCAACTCGAACGAAACATCCGAGATTTTCCACACAGACCGACTATGGGCACCACCGCCCTGCCGAGGCGACGTTGCAATCTCATCCAGCTCAAGTCCCATACCCTACCTTTCGGCCAAAAGGGCCGTCACGTAATCGGTCTGGCAGGCGGCTGTGGCGCTGGCGTGTATTAGCAGGGCCGTGCTCCACATTCCCTCCGCGTGCACGCTGGCCAGCACATCACCGGCCGTGGACGCGCTTTGCGGCAGGCTTGCTGCGGCTCCGTCTTCTGCTAGGTGGCCCGGTGGGCGCTTATGCGTGATGATCATCTCAGGTAAACCATGACCCCAGCCGAAGAAATCGCCCGCCGCCGCACCTTCGCCATCATCTCGCACCCGGACGCCGGCAAGACCACGCTCACCGAGCGGCTGCTGCGCGCGGGCGGCGCGATCCAGCTCGCCGGCAACGTGCGGGCCAAGGGGGAGCGGCGGCGCACCCGGTCGGACTGGATGGGCATCGAGCGCGAGCGCGGCATCTCCGTCGTCACTTCGGTGATGACGTTCGAATACGGCGGTTGCGTGTTCAATCTGCTGGACACGCCGGGGCACGAGGACTTCTCGGAGGACACCTACCGCACGCTGACCGCGGTGGACTCCGCTGTCATGGTGATCGACGCGGCCAAGGGCATCGAGGCGCGCACCCGCAAGCTGTTCGAGATTTGCCGGCTGCGCGACATCCCGATCCTCACCTTCGTCAACAAGATGGACCGCGAGGCGCGCGACCCGTTCGAGCTGCTGGACGAGGTCGGCAACACGCTGGCGCTGGACACCGCGCCCGTTACCTGGCCGATCGGCCGGGCGGCCACCTTCGCCGGCACCTATGATCTGCGCACGCGGGAGGTGCGCACCATCGCGCCGCTGTCCCAATCGGATGACCGCATGATCACGATGGCCGAGGAGATCGACCTGGCGCGCGCCGCGCTGCCGGAGTTCGAACTGGCCGGGTTCAACGCCGGGCATCTGACGCCGGTGTTCTTCGGCAGCGCCATCAAGGAGATCGGCGTCACCGACCTGCTGGACAGCCTGGTGGCGTTTGGGCCGCCGCCGCGCGCGCAGCCCGCCGACACGCGCACGGTGGAGGCCAGCGAGGACAAGCTGACCGCCCTGGTGTTCAAGATCCAGGCCAACATGGACCCCAACCACCGCGACCGCATCGCCTTCGCCCGGGTGTGCTCCGGCCGGCTGGAACGGGGGATGCGGCTGCGCCAGGTGCGCACGGGCAAGCTGATCCCGCTGCACGCGCCGCAGTTCTTCTTCGCCCGCGACCGGCAGATCGCGGAGGAGGCGTTCGCCGGGGATGTGGTGGGCATCCCGAACCACGGCACCTTGCGCATCGGCGACACGCTGAGCGAGGAGGAGGATCTGAACTTCGTGGGCGTGCCGTATTTCGCGCCGGAAATCCTGCGCCGGGTGCGGCTGGACGATGCCATGAAGGCGAAGAAGCTGCGCCAGGCGTTGCAGGAGCTGGCGGAGGAGGGCGTGGTGCAGCTGTTCCGCCCGCAGGACGGCAGCCCGCCGATCGTTGGTGTGGTCGGCACGCTGCAGCTGGACGTGCTGATCGCCCGGCTGCAGGGCGAGTACGGCGTAGGCATCGGGTTCGAGGCGGTGCCCTATGCGCTGGCCCGTTGGATCAGCGGCGAGCGTGCGATGGTGGAGAAGTTCAGCCAGGTGCAGCGCACCGCCATGGCGGACGACGTAGACGGCGACCCGGTGTTCCTGGCCTCGTCCACGTTCAGCCTGCGCCGCATCACGGATGCGAACGAAACCCTGACGTTCCGCGACATCAAGGACGTCCGCGCCGCTTAACCTACAGAGTGCAAAGGGCGACCGCCTTTTGCTGGGGCTTGGGGCAAAGCCTCCACCCTAGGCTTGCCTTTCCTGCGCCGGCCCATCCTGCCCCAGGTTCATCGCGCTGGAAATCAGCGCCGTGTGGCTGAACGCCTGGGGGAAGTTGCCGGTCATGCGCTTGGCCGCCGGGTCGTACTCCTCGCTGAGCAGGCCGAGGTCGTTGCGGAGCGAGAGCAGCCGTTCGAAGAATGCCCGTGCGTCCTCCTTGCGGCCCTGCATGTGCCAGTTGTCCACGAGCCAGAACGAGCAGGCGAGGAACGCCCCCTCACCCGGCGGCAATCCGTCCGAGCTGTCCTGGGTGCTGTAGCGCAGGACGTAGCCGTCCTTCAGCAGTTCCCGCTCCACCGCCGCCGTGGTTCCGCGCACCCGCGGGTCGTCGTGGGACAGAAAGCCGACGAGCGGGATGAGCAGCAAGCTGGCATCTAGTTCGTCGGTCTCGAAATGCTGGGTGAAGCTGTTCTTGCCGGGACGGAAGCCGTTCTGCAGCACGGTCGCATGAATCTGGTCCCGCACCGCCTTCCAGTGTTCCACCGGGCCTTCCAGCCCATGCGTCTCGGCGTCCTTGACCATGCGGTCGAAGGCGACCCATGCCATCACCTTGGAATAGGTGAAGTGCTTGCGCCCGCCGCGCGTCTCCCAGATGCCTTCGTCCGGCTGCTGCCAGATCGTCTCCAGGTGGGCGATGATGGCCTTCTGCAACTCCCAGCTGGCCGGGGCATGGGCGAGGCCGCCGTTGCGAGCCTGGTGCAGCGCCTCCGTCACCTCGCCGAACACGTCGAGCTGCAGCTGCTCGGAGGCGGCGTTGCCGATGCGCACGGGAGCGGCGCCCTGGTAGCCGGGCAGCTCCTTGATCTCCCACTCCGCCAGGCGGCGCTCGCCGCCGATGCCATACATGATCTGTATCTGCTGCGGGCTGCCGGCGACGCTGCGGTGCAGCCAGTCGCGCCAGGCGCCCGCCTCGTCGAAGTAGCCGGCGTTCATCAGCGAGAACAGCGTCAGCGTCGCGTCCCGCAGCCAGCAATAGCGGTAGTCCCAGTTGCGCGACCCGCCGAGCTGTTCCGGCAGCGACGTGGTGGCGGCCGCTGCGATGCCGCCGGTGGGGTGGTAGGTCAGCGCCTTGAGCACCAGCAGCGAGGTCTGCACCGCCTTGCCGTACTGGCCTTTGTAGGTTCCCCGCTTCGACCACTCGGACCAGTAGCGCTCTGTGTCGGCCAGCGCCTGCTCCGCGTCCAGCGGTCCCGGGGCGGGCAGGTGGGACGGGGCGTGGCGCAGCACGAACGGGACGCGCTGCCCGGCTGCCACGCTGAACTCGGCCTGCGTGCGCAGGTCTTTCCCCGCCAGCTCGACGGGCGTGTAGAGCACGGTCAGCTCCGGGCCGGCGATGCCCAGCAGGCCGCCGTGGTTGGTGCGCGTCACCCAGGGGACGGACATGCCGTAGTCGAAGCGCAAGGCGAGGTCCAGGTGCATGTCCACTGTGCCGGAGCGGCCTTCCACGATGCGGACCAGGCTGGTGTTGCTCGCTTCCGGCACCATGAAATCCAGCAGCGCGACGCTGCCGCCGGGGGTGGTGAACACGGTCTCGAGCACGATGCCGCCATCCCGGTAGCTGCGCGTGGTCGTGACGCCGGCATGGGTCGGCGCGATCAGCCATCGGCCGTTGTCAGGCGATCCGAGCAGGGCGGCCATGCAGGCGGCGCTGTCGAAGCGGGGCAGGCACAGCCAATCGATCGAGCCGTTGCGGCCGACCAGCGCCGTTGTGTTGCAATCCCCGATCAGGCCATAATCCTCGATGGGCAGGGCGTAGTCGGCTGGCATACTGGTTCCCCGGTTGGCAGGTGTCCTACGCGGTAGGGTGGCGGCCGTTGCTGGGCAAGGTAATTCCTTGACTTTCACAGCCTACGTCCAGATATCGGGTTAAGAAGCGAAAGCTGCGCCTCGCACCGCAGCTAAAACCACCGCCGGCTCAGCTTGGACGCCGGCATTCCCTCCTAGAGCGACCGGAAAATTTGTTGATCGAAACGAACCCTGCCCCTGCGGATTACACCGCGCAGCCCGAGCCGGAAAGTGGAAGCGTTGTCCCGCCCGTCACTGCGACAGACGGTTTCGCTGCGGAGGCGGAAGGCCCTGCTGGGGACCTACGGGCCGGGCCGATAGCGGCAGAAGTGGCCGATACGGCTAACCAAGACTCTGTCCCGTCGTTCGATGATAAACTTGGCTCGATTACTGAGCAGGCACTAAGGACTGAAGACGACGGCTTGGACCCGGCGAACGAGGCCGAGGAGGTGCCCGAACCAATAAGGGCGGTGTTCGCCGATCTCGGCCTGTCCGCGCCTCTCCTGCAAGCCATTTCAGAGATGGGCTACCTACACCCGACACCCATCCAGGAGCAGGCAATTCCCGTCGTGCTGATGGGGCGGGACGTGCTGGGCGTGGCGCAGACCGGCACTGGCAAGACAGCCTCATTCACCCTGCCATTGATGGACATCCTGGCTGGCAGCCGCGCCCGCGCCCGGATGCCGCGTTCGCTTATCCTTGAGCCGACCCGCGAGTTGGCCTTGCAGGTGGCGGAGAACTTCGTCCAGTACGGCAAGCACCTGAAGCTGACGCACGCCCTGTTGATCGGCGGCGAGAGCATGTCCGAACAAAAAGACGTGCTGATGAAGGGCGTGGACGTGCTGATCGCGACGCCGGGCCGACTTATCGACCTGTTCGAGCGCGGCGGGCTGCTGATGACGGACGCCCGCATCCTGGTGATCGATGAGGCTGACCGCATGCTGGACATGGGATTCATTCCCGATGTCGAGCGTATCGTGGCATGGCTGCCCCGCACCCGGCAGACCCTGTTCTTCTCAGCCACCATGGCGCCGGAGATCAAGCGGCTTTCCGACGCCTTCCTGCAGAATCCCAAGGTCATCACCGTCTCGCGTCCGGCCTCGGTGGCCACCACCATCGTGGCCGGGCTGGCGCTAGTCGCAGAAACCGATAAGCGGGAGGCGCTGCGGCGGCTGATCCGGTCCGAACAGGTGCAGAACGCCTTGATCTTCTGCAACCGCAAGACTGAGGTGGACATTCTCTACAAGTCGCTCAAGCGGCATGAATTCGATGTCGGCGCATTGCATGGGGACTTGTCGCAGTCTGAGCGGACGGCGACCATGGCACGGTTCAAGGCAGGCGACCTGCGCCTGCTGGTATGCAGCGACGTGGCGGCTCGCGGAGTGGACATCAGCGGCTTGTCCCACGTGTTCAACTTCGACGTGCCGCACCATGCCGAGGACTACGTCCACCGTATTGGGCGCACCGGACGCGCTGGGCTTACCGGCCACGCCTTCACCCTTGCAGCCCCGGAAGACCGGCTGGCGGTCGAGGCGATCGAGAAGCTGGTCGGCGCTACGATCCCGCGTCTGGCGGTGGATGGGCTGGATCCAGTGGATTGGTCCGAGGGCGATGGGCGCAAGCGCCGGGGTCGTGGCCAGGCGGGTGTCAAGCCAGGGGTTAAGCCGGAGGGCAGGTCTCGCCGGCCCGAGCCGGAAGCCCGCGCCGAACAGCCGGAAGCTCGCGCCGCAGATAAGTCTGAAATCCGTGGCGCAGACCGGCCGGCTGCTCCGCGCCGCAGCCGCCGCGGCGCACCCGCCGAGGCTGACACGCCTGCACGCGAGCCGCGCACCCGGGAGCGTCCGGCTAGGAACGCAGCACGGGACGCATCGCGGGAACCGGTGCAGGAGACCGTGCGGGAGCGTGAGGCAGACCGGCGGCCACGCCGGGACGGCCGGGGGCGCGATGACGACCTTGGCCCTGCCGTGCAGGGGTTTGGCGATGACATCCCCGCCTTCATGTTGATACGCTCGCCAGTGCGCGAGGCGAATTCGCGGCAAACGGAGGACACTCAGACATGAACGTCATGATGCCGGTTCCTACCCCCGAGGCTGCCGAGGCCCGCCCGTTGCAGGACAGCGCGACCGGGACGCTGCCGCAGAACCGTCCCATGGGGCCGTTCAGCTGGGACGACGCCCTGTTGCTGGAGGACCAGCTCAGCGAGGACGAGCGGGCGATCCGCGACGCCGCGCGGGCCTACTGCCAGGACAAGCTGTTCCCCCGCATCCTGCTCGCCAACCGCCATGAGCGGTTTGACCGCGAGATCATGAATGAGATGGGGGAGATGGGCTTTCTCGGGGCCACGCTGGACGGGTATGGCTGCGCCGGCGTGTCGTGCGTCGCCTACGGCCTGATCGCCCGTGAAGTAGAGCGGGTGGACAGCGGCTACCGGTCTGCTTTCTCCGTGCAGTCTTCCCTGGTGATGTATCCGATCTGGGCGTTCGGTTCCGATGATCAACGCGAGCGGTTCCTGCCGAAGCTGCAAAACGGCGAGTTCATCGGCTGCTTCGGGCTGACGGAGCCGGATGCCGGGTCCGACCCGGGCTCGATGCGGACGCGCGCCAAGGCGGTCGATGGAGGCTACCTCGTCAGCGGCTCCAAGACTTGGATCACCAACTCGCCGCTCGCCGACGTATTCGTGGTGTGGGCCAAGGACGATGGCGGGACCATCCGAGGCTACATCCTCGAAAAGGGGATGAAGGGCCTGAGCGCCCCGGTCATCGAGGGCAAGCTGAGCCTGCGGGCATCCAAGACCGGCATGATCATGATGGACGAGGTTTTCGTCCCTGCCGTCAACATGCTGCCCGGCGTCAAGGGTCTGCGCGGCCCGTTTTCGTGCCTCAACAACGCGCGCTACGGTATTTCCTGGGGCGCGCTAGGCGCGGCCGAGTTCTGCTGGCACGCCGCGCGCGACTACACGCTCAACCGCATGATGTTCGGCCGTCCGCTCGCCGCCACCCAGCTGATTCAGAAGAAGCTGGCCGACATGCAGACCGAGATCACTCTTGGGCTGCAGAGCGTACTGCGGCTCGGTCGCCTGATGGATGAGCACCGGGCCGCGCCGGAGATGATCAGCCTTTGCAAGCGCAACTCCTGCGGCAAGGCGCTGGCCATCGCCCGGGAGGCGCGGGACATGCACGGCGGCAACGGCATTGCCGATGAGTACCATGTCATGCGCCATCTCATGAACCTGGAGGCGGTGAACACGTACGAGGGCACGCATGACGTGCATGCCCTGATTCTCGGCCGCGCCCAAACCGGCCTATCCGCGTTCGGCGTCTAGCCCGCCCTGCGTCCCGGAAGCCCTCCTCCTCCAGGGGAGGGCAGGGTGGGGAGGCCTACAAACTCCATGTCACCCAGATGGGCGCGGACGGCGACGGCTTAGCGAGTTTGCCGGACGGCCATCATGCGTATCTTCCCTTCACCCTACCCGGCGAGCAAGTCCGCGTCTCTGGCCTGACCCGGCGCGGCCAAGGCTTCACCAGCCAGGCGGAACTCCTCACCCGTTCTTCAGAACGCCAGCTGGCCCCATGCCCGCATTTCGGCGTCTGTGGCGGTTGCACCCTGCAACACTGGCAGGACATGCCTTATGCGGCCTGGAAGACAGGCCAGATTCGGGCTGCCCTCGCTCGTGCTGGATATTCGGACGTGCCAATGTCGCCGCTCGCCCGCACCCTGCCCGGCGGACGCCGCCGGGTGGACCTGGCGTTGGCACGGGACGGCAAGGGCGTGCGTGTCGGGCTGCACCAGCACCGCGGGGGCGAGGTGGTGGATTTGCACACGTGCCTGGTACTGGAGCCGGCCCTGGTGGCACTGATCGGTATTCTTCGGCGCACGCTGCCCCGCATCGGCGGCCTGCGCCGCGCTGGATCGGCCACCGCCAACGCCTTGGACAGCGGCATAGACCTATTGCTACGCACCGACGTGCCGCTGAGCGCTCCCGATCGCACCGTGCTCACGGCCATGGCGGGGGAGGGGGGCGTTTGCCGCATATCCTGGGCCTTGGAAGACGGGCTTCCTGAAACCGCCTGTCAACTGATGCCTGCCGTGACCGCGCTGGCCGGCGTCACGGTGGCCATGCCGCCCGGGGCCTTCCTGCAAGCGTCCCGCCAGGGCTCCGCCGCCATCACCGCCGCCGTGCTCTCGTTTTTACCCGAGCGCGTGCCGGCTCGTGCCCGGGTGGCCGAGCTGTTCGCCGGTTGCGGCACCCTGACCTTCGCGCTTGCGGAGCGTGCCCGGGTAGTCGCCTACGAGGGTGATGCGGCGGCCCACGCCGCTTTGCGACAAGCCATTGCGGGCCGTCGGGTGGAGGTGGTGCAGCGTGACCTAGCCCGCCAACCTCTGATGGCGAAAGAATTGGCGGGCGCGATGGCCGTCGTGCTGGACCCGCCATTCACCGGGGCGTTGGCGCAGATGCCCGGCATTGCCGCGTCCGGCGTCGCCCGGGTGATCTACGTCAGCTGCAACCCGGCGGCACTGGCCCGGGACGCCCAAATTCTGCGGGCTGCCGGCTATGCGGCGACGGCCGCCGTGCCGGTGGATCAATTCCTATGGTCCGCCGCGGTGGAAAGCGTCATCTTGTTCGAGCGGCTCCGTAGTCCTGGCCGCTAAGCCGAGCTAGCGCCGCCAGCAACTCCATGCCGGGCAATCGGCTTCGTATACTCGCGAGCGTTATCATAGGAGCCTCTCCATGCTGATTTCCGATGTGCTGCGAACTAAGGGCCACGAGGTCTTCACTATCCGCGCGGAGCAGACCGTCAAGGAGGCGGTGGAACGCCTGGCGGCGCACAGGATCGGCGCCCTGGTGGTGGAGGAGCATGGCAAGCCGGTCGGCATCTTCTCCGAGCGGGATCTGGTCAACCGTTTGGCCAAGAGCGGCGCGCCCGCCTACGGCTACAAGGTGCGCGAGTTGATGAGCAGCCCAATCCTCACCGGTGGCCCAACCGATACGATCGAGCACGCTTTGGCCGTCATGATTGAGCGCCGTATCCGTCATTTGCCCATTATCGGCACGGACGGGCTGGCAGGGATGGTCAGTTTGGGCGACCTGATCAAGCACCGGCTGGATCAGAAGGAACTGGAAGCGGGAGTGCTGCTGGATATCAGCCGGATGCACAGCTGAACGCCCGCTTCATCTGTATGAACACCGGGCGAGCGCGTTGAACCTCCAACAATCGAGCCGAGGCCGGGCGCAGGCTCCACAGCCTCTGCGTATCCTGATCACGGGCGCTGGGGGGCTGATCGGGCGGGAGCTGGCGGGTCACCTGGCCGGACGTGGCCACTCGACCATCGCATTGCTGCACACCAGCACCGCCCTGTTGCGCAACGATGGCCGTCCGATTGCAACGTCCGCCTGGACCGGCGCCGCGCTGCGGCCGGGCGCCATCGCCACTCTGCACGGCGACGTACGCCAGCGCGGCCTGGGTCTGGCCCAGCCATTGCCGCACCTGGACCTCATCCTGCACTGCGCTGCACTCACTGGGTTTGATTGCGAGCCAGACGCCTACCGTGCGGTGAACATCGACGGCACGGCCAACGTCCTCGCCTACGCCCGCGACGGCCGTCATGTCCCGGTGCTCTACGTAAGCACCGCGTATGTCTGCGGCGGCCGGGATGGCCCGATTGCAGAGTCGGAGCTGGATGTCGGCCAGCGTTTCACCAACGGCTACGAGGCCAGCAAGGCGGCGGCGGAGAGCCTGGTGCGTGCCGCCGCCAATGCGGGCCAGACCGTAGCGGTGGCCCGTCCATCCATCGTGGTCGGCGACTCCCGCACCGGCCGGATCGGCAGCTTCAGCAACATCTATGGCCTGATCAAGCTGGTTGCCGACGGCTTGATCCAAACGCTTCCCGCCAGCCCCGGCGCGAGCCTCGATCTAGTGCCGATCGACCATGTGATCGGCGGGCTGACCGACATCGCCGAGGGCATGCAGACGGCATCTGGCCGGACCTATCACCTGGTTTCCGGCGCTCCCGTGCCTGTCACCGCGCTGCGGACTGTGGCACTGGCGGACCAACGCCTGCACGCCCCCTGTTTCGTGCTGCCCGATGCCTATGACCCGGCGTTGCTGACGCACGGTGAGCGGCGATTGAACGGCCAGGTGACACAGCTTTATGCTAGCTATTTGCAGCGCGATCCGCGTTTCCAGGAGGGCAACCTGCGTGCGCTGAGCGGCCGCGTTTGCCCGCCGACGGACGCGGCATTCCTACAGCGCCTCGTGGATTACTGCTTGGCGGCTGGCTACGTGCGGGGCCGGCGCGTCCCGGTGTGAGCCGGCAACAAAGGATTAGAGCACGTTCGGATCAGATTGAAGCAACATATCCCGAAGCGGTGAGGTGGTGGGGGTCAGGTGGTGTGTAGGCGATGTAGCTGCTTGCAGTTGTAGGCCAGGGCGGTTAAGGCGCATTCGGTGGTGACTTTGGCAATGCCGCGGAGGCGAAAGCGGCTGAAGCCCATGGCGCTTTTGATGATGCCGAACACTGGTTCGACGGTGTGGTTACGCTTTTTGTAGAGGGATTTGGCATCGTCGGTTTCCAACTTGGCCTTCATGGCGATACGCCAGGGTTTGATGATGCGCCGCGCTGTCTTGTCGGGCGGCGGGCGGAAGTCGCAGGGCCGGTGCGGCTGGGCGCGGCCGATGGCCACCAAGGGGCGATGCCACTTGCAGCCAGCGCTTCCACCGTCGGGCGGCTCGCGCAGCCGGCATCGGCCAGCACCGTCTTGGGCAGCCCGATCGTGCCTTGCATGGCCAGGATGGTGGCGGCGAAGCTTGGCGCATTGGCCGTGGCGGCGACCAGGTTGGTGGCCAGGATCAGCTGCGCGCCATCGGCGCAGCCCACGGCCTGCGCATTGTAGGCCTGGCGATACTCATGCGCGGCCGACCGGCGCGTCAGCGCGCTGTCCGGGCCGGTCAGGTTGCTTTGCCGGTCGGGTGGCGGCGCGTCGTCGGGCGGCACGGGTGGGGCCCGCGCCGGCCCGTGTTGGCGTCATGGGCCCGGCGGCAGCGTCTGCCTCGGCGCGCGCCTCGGTTTCCAGCCGGCTGCAGGCCGCATCCAGCTTGGGGGCCATGAGGAACCGTGTGGTGTTCACGCTGCGGCGGCCTGACCGGAGCTGGCGGGATTGTCGTTCGCCAGCCCTGGGTGCCAACGCTCGAACATGGGCCGGATCGTGCCGTCGAGAGCGCGGGTGCGGGTTTGCAGCAAGAGATGGGCGCCTCGCCGGGTCCACTGCATCTGCTGGCGCTTGGCGCAGCGCTTGCTGACCACGGCGTTGACCGTGCTTTCGGCCATGGCGGACGAGATGCGCTCGCCGGCGCGGAACCGCTCGCCGTAGTTGATCAGGCTGCCGGCGTTCGACCGGATGTAGCCCGAGAACTCCTGCGCCGACCGGGCGAACTTACCGAGATGCGGGTAGTCCAGATCCAGCCCTTACACGTCGTCACGCAGGTTCTCGGCGCGCTGCCGGGCACGGTGTCCGTTGCCATGCCAGAGCAGCCACTTGACCCGCTCCATCTCGCGCAGCAGGCGCGCGCCTTCGTCAGCGTCATGGTGGGCGATGCCGCTGGCGTATTGCTCCAGCAGCGGCAGGCGCATGGCGAGGTGGAACCAGTCCAGGACGTGCTCGGCCTCCGGGGTTGCCGATCGTGTTCCACCGCGTGGTGTAGGAGCGGTGTTCCTGGATAGCGTGGGCTACT
>CAXTPP010000089.1:0-15213 GCA_964246185.1 uncultured Acetobacteraceae bacterium | reverse complement strand
GGCCAGCATCGGGCGGTCGGCCCGAGCGGGGCTGCGCGCCACGTTCCGCAGCGCCGCCGCGACGACGGCGCCCGGCCAGTCCCGGCACAGCCGGCGCACGGCAGCGCTTTCCCGCACCGCGAGGTCCGCCAGGAACGGGCTGTTGCCGCCCAGCGCGCGCAGCATGGCCGCCGCTTCCGGCCGCCGCAGCAGCCGGGCCTCGTCGGCTCCGATTGCGGCGAACCGGTCCAGCAGGATGGCGGCGGCAGCGGGGTCGGCGGGGTCGGGCCAGGTCGGCGGCAGCGTCATGGCCGGCAGTCTGTCCCACCGGGCCGTCGGGTCAACCGGTGCTGAGGCACGCCTCCGGGCTGGCCCACCAGCTCCTGGGCCTGGCGCTGGGCGGGATGCTGCTCGTGCTGGCGGCAGCCGGCGGCCTGGTCTGGCGGCTTTCCGACGAGCCGCTGGACGTGACCTGGCTGGCCCGGCGCCTGACGCCGCTGGCCGTGCCCGGCTTTACCGCGGGCCGTGTCACGCTGGCGCTGGGCCGTGCCGATGGCGGCAGGGTGCTGAAGCTCGCCATGACGGACGGGGCGCTGCCGCCGCAGTCCGTCCGGTCGCTCACGGCGGACCTGGCGCTGCACCCGCTGTTCCTGGGCCGGGTGGAACCCGAGGACTTGGCGATCGACGGGCTGCGGCTCCGCATCGCACAGCCCGCAGGGACACCGAGTGGCCTGGACCGCCGGATCAAGCGCGCGCTGGCCAGCCTGCGCCGTCTCAGCGCCGCGGACGTGCAGGTGGACCTGCCAGGCCTCGGCCAAATCCGCGACGGGACGGCGCAGCTGCTTCGGGACGGCGGCGTCCTGGCCGGGCCAGCGGCAGCCACCGCAGCGGCCGGGACGGCGTCGGCCCGAGTGGCTGGGCAGGTCAGCTACGGCGCGTCCGGCGCGTCCGTGCAGGCCAGCCTCTCGCCTGTTTCCCCAGCCGTGTTGGCCGAGGCGATCCCGTCGCTGCACGCCCTGTCCGCGCTGGACGCGCCGGTCGCGGCGCGGGTGGCGGCGGCGTTTGGCCCGGCCATGGAGCTGCTGCACGCCACCGTCCATGCCGAGGCCGGACCCGGCAGCGTGAACCTGCCGGCCAAGGGTGGCGGCGCCAACGCCGCCCAGTTCGCCGCGCTTTCGCTCGACGCTGAGGCGACGCCGGATGCGGCCACCCTGCAGGCGCTGCGCATCGTCGTCCAGCCGCCCTCGGGCGCACCGCCGACCACCGTGGTGCTGTCCGGCGCGGTCGAGCGCGCCGACGGCCGGTTCACGGCGCACATGGCGGCCACCGCGGACCGACTCGCCATCGCCGACATCGGCTCCATCTGGCCCGAGCGCGTCGGCGGCGGCTCGCGCCCATGGCTGGTGAAGAACCTGACCGAGGGCACGGCGCATGACGCCCGTTTCACCTTCACCGTGGCAGGGGCGGATGACGGGACCGGCCTGGCCGTCACGGAATCGGGCGGGTCTGTGATCGGGGACGACGTGACGATCTGGTGGCTGCGGCCCATCCCGCCGGTGGAGCACGTCCATGCCGTCCTTGCCTGGCCGAGGCCGGACATCCTGCTGATCACCGGGAATGCCGGGCGCGAGGCCGGGTTGCAGATCAAGTCCGGCACCGTGCGGATTGACGGGATGAACGTGCACGACCAGGCCGGCGCGATCGCCGTGGATTTCGGCGGTCCTCTGGACGGCGTGCTCGCCCTGATGAAAAGCTCGCCGCTCAAGCTGGCCAGGGAGCGGGCGACGACGATCAAGGCGCCCGGCGGGACAGTGGCTGCGCACGTGACGGTGCAGCTGCCGCTGGAGACCAGGCTGACGCCCGACCAGGTGGCCATCCATGTGAGCGGCCAAGTGGCGGACGCCCACCTGGGCGATGTCGCAGGCGGGCAGGACCTGGACCACGGGCAGTTGGCGTTCGACGTGACCAACGCCGGCATGACCTTGAGCGGCCCGGCGCAGTTCGCCCACATCCCGGGCAGCATGGCGGCGCAGATGGACTTCCGCGACGGCCCCGGCACGGAGGTGATGGAGCACGTCGCGGTCCGCCTCGGCATCGCGCAGCGGGACGCCAAGGCGGCCGGGCTGGGCGCGGCCGGGTTGACCGCCGGCGCCGTGGCAGCGGCTATAGACTATGCGGAGCGCCGCGACGGCACGGCCACCCTTGGGCTGAACGCTGATTTGAAGGACGCGGCGTTCGTCACTCCGCTGGGCTGGTCCAAGGCCGCCGGCACGCCGGGCCGCATCGAGGGGCAGGTTCTGCTGGACCACGGTCGGGTAGTTGGACTCGAGGAACTGCGGGCGGAAGCACCGGGCCTCTCGGTGCAGGCGCGCAGCACGGTGGTGGACGGGCATGCGGCCGTGGTGCACCTGCAGCGCGGTGAGATCGGCCGCACCAATGCCACGGGTGCCATCGTGCTGCCCCAGAAGGAGGGCGAGCCCTACAGCATCACCCTCGCCGGCCCCCGGTTGGACCTGGAGGGGCAGCTCACCTCGAAGAATGCGCCAGCCGCTTCCGACAGCGATAGCGGTCCGTCCGGGTCCGGCACGCCGTATACCGTGGATTTGCGGTTCGAGCGCGTCTCGTTCGCGCCCAACCGGGAACTGGGACCCGTGACGCTGGCGGCCAGCGGCGTCAACGGGCACGTCAGCACGGCGCGGCTGGCCACCGAAGGGCCGGAGCGGCTGCGGCTCACCCTGACGGAGGCCCGGCTCACCGAGGCCAAGGCGTCCCGCCGGCTGACCATGACGGTGGCCGATGTCGGGCTGCTGCTGCGCGAGACGGACCTTGCGACGGAGGTGGATGGCGGGGCGCTCAGCCTGGAAGGCGCGTTCAACGACCAGTCGGCGGCGGAACCGTTCAGCGGCACGGTCGACATGCGGGACTTCAAGGTCCGCAGCGCTCCGGTGGTGGGCAAGGTGCTGCAGGCGGTCACGCTCTACGGGCTGGTCGATGCTCTGCGCGGCCCAGGCCTGGCGTTCGACCGGCTGACGGCCCCGCTCCGCTTGCAGGGCCCTGTGCTGGAGGTGAAGGACGCCCGCGCGTTCAGCTCCTCGCTCGGCTTGACGGCAAGCGGCACGTTCGATTTCAGGCGCAAGCTGGTGAACCTGCAAGGCACGGTGGTGCCGGCGTATTTCTTCAACTCCTTGCCGGGACGCATCCCCCTGCTGGGCAAGCTGTTCAGCCCGGAGAAGGGCGGCGGCGTGTTCGCGGCCAATTACGGGCTGCACGGGCCGCTGTCGGACCCGTCGGTGTCCATCAACCCGCTCTCGGCCCTGACGCCCGGGTTCACCCGGCAGCTGTTCAACCTGTTCAACTGAACGGCTTCAGGTTTGGCGCGAGGCGGCCCCCACGATCACGGCGCCGAACCCGGCGGCCACCACCGTCACCACCAGCAGCTCAAGGCGCAGTCGCGAGCCGACCGCGTCCGCCTCCCGCGTGAGGTCCGCGTGCATAGCGGCCCGGGCAGCCGCCACCCGGTCCGCCAGCGGGGCGCTGCCGTCGATCACCACCGCGGCGCTGTCATCCAGCCGGTCCCGCAGCGGTTCCAGCGCGGCCTTGCCGCCGTCCGTGGCCAGCGCCTCGTCCAGCGTCGCGTCCCGCGCCATGGCGCGTTGCAGCGGCAGCGGGGCGGCATAGCTGGCGAACACGCCGATCAGCCCGACCACGGCGAACGCCATGGCCAGGAACGCCATCCAGGTCGCGCTGTTGCGCTTCATCGCTTATCCTTGGAAATACGGGCCGTCATCCGCTTGACGGCTGGCGGCGTCAATCGCCCGCGAGTTGACAGGCCCCACGAGTTGACAGGGCTGGGCATGGCCGGTATCCGCAGGCCTCCCGTCCCACCGAGTTCCGAGCCATGAAGATCCGCAACAGCCTGAAGTCGGCCAAGCTCCGCGACAAGAACTGCCGCGTGGTGCGCCGCCGTGGCCGGGTCTACGTGATCAACAAGAAGAACCCGCGGATGAAGGCCCGCCAAGGCTGAGCGCCCGAGGCTGAGCGCCTTCTTCGAAAGAAGTTGGGCTGCAGCCGTTGCGCTTGCCGGGCCGGGGAACAACCCTCATGTTCAGCGGACAAGAAACGCTGGAGGGTGCCATGTTAGATCTGCCCCAACCGAAACCGGACGTGCTCGCCAGGCGTGACGAGATCGTGGCCGGCCTGCGCACCATCCTGCCCGCCAGCGGCGTAATCGCCGAGGCCCTGTTGCTGCGGCCCTACGAGACCGACGGGCTCTCCGCCTACCGCCAGGTGCCGCTCGCCGTGGCGCTGCCGGAAACCACCGAGCAGGTCGCGGCCGTGCTGGCGCTGTGCCACGGCATGGGCGTGAGGGTGGTGCCGCGCGGCGCCGGCACCAGCCTGTCCGGCGGGGCCATGCCGCTGGCCGACGCGGTGGTGGTCGGCATGATGCGGATGAACCAGATCCTGGACATCGACTACGCCGACCGCTGCGCCACCGTGCAGGCCGGCGTTACCAACATCGGCATCACCCAGGCGGTTTCGGGCCAGGGCTTCTTCTATGCGCCGGACCCGTCCTCGCAGCTCGCGTGCATGATCGGCGGCAACGTCAACATGAACTCAGGCGGCGCGCACTGCCTGAAATACGGCGTCACGGCCAACAACCTGCTTGGGCTGACCGCGGTGACGATGGCGGGCGAGGTGCTGCAGATCGGCGGCGCGCATGTGGACGCGGCCGGCTACGACTGGCTCGGCCTGCTGACCGGCAGCGAGGGCCAGCTTGCCGTGGTGACCGAGGTGGTGGTGCGCATCCTGCGCGCGCCGGAGGGCGCGCGGGCGATGCTGGCGGCGTTCAGTTCGAACGAAGTGGCAGGGCAGTGCGTGGACGCCATCATCGGCTCCGGCATCATCCCCGTGGCGCTGGAGTTCATGGACAAGCCCGCGATCCACGCCTGCGAGGCATTCGCCCATGCCGGCTACCCGCTGGACGCCGAAGCCATGCTGATCATCGAGGTGGAGGGCAGCGTGGCCGAGCAGGACGACCTGCTGGGCCGCATCAAGGCGCTGTGCGAGCCGTTCGCGCCGATCAGCATGAAGGTGTCGCAATCCGCCGAGGAGAGCCTGGCGATCTGGAAGGGCCGCAAGGGCGCGTTCGGCGCGGTGGGCCGGATCAGCCCGGACTACCTCTGCATGGACGGCACCATCCCCACCAGCCAGTTGCCGCACGTGCTGCGCCGCATCGGCGAGATGAGCGACCAGTACGGGCTCAAGGTCGCCAACATCTTCCACGCCGGCGATGGCAACCTGCACCCGCTCATCATGTTCGACGCCAACGACGACAAGAGTTTCCACGCGGCGGAGGCGTTCGGCGCCGATGTGCTGCGGCTGTGCGTGGAAGTGGGCGGCTGCCTGACCGGCGAGCACGGCGTGGGCATCGAGAAGCGCGACCTGATGGGGGTGCAGTTCTCCGAGCCGGAGCTGGAGCGGCAGCGTGAGCTGAAGTCGGCGTTCGACCCGGAGTGGCTGCTGAATCCGGCCAAGGTGTTCCCGCTGAAGGCGGAGACGCCCCGGCTCGCCGCTTGAGCATGTGCGGCTCCTCTTACCCTCTCGCCTCTCTTCTCTCTCTCCCCACTACGGGAGAGGGCCGGGGTGAGGGGAGCCGCACGCCTTGAGCATCACCATGGCCCTCCGTCCGTCCGAAGCGCCTGCCAACGAGGCCGGGGTCGCCCAGGCTGTCGCCGCCGCCCATGCGGCCCGTGAACCAATCTTGATCGAGGGCGCCGGCACCAAGCGGACGATGCTGCGCCCCGTCCAGGCCGCGAGGTCGTTGTCCCTCCGCAACCTGACCGGCATCACCCTGTATGCGCCGAAGGAGCTGGTGGTCTCCGCCCGTGCCGGCACGCCCGTCGCGGACATTGAGGCTGCCCTGGCAGAGCACGGCCAGCATCTGATTGCCGAGCCGCCCGACCTGTCCGCCCTGCTCGGCAGCACAGGCGGCCAGACGATCGGCGGCGTGGTCGCAACCAACCTCTCCGGACCCCGCCGCATCGCGTCCGGCGCCATGCGGGACCATTTGCTCGGCATCCGCGCGGTGGACGGCGCTGGCGATGCGTTCCATTCCGGCGGCCGGGTGTTGAAGAACGTCACCGGTCTCGACTTGTGCAAGCTGCTCGCCGGCAGCTACGGCACGCTCGGGGTCATCACGGAGGTGACGCTGAAGGTGCTGCCGGCGCCGGAAGCCACGGGCACGCTGGTGTTGCCCGGGCTGGATGCGGCGGCGGGGGTGGCGGCGTTGTCCGCAGCACTCGGCTCGCCCTATGGCGTGTCCGCCGCGGCGTGGCTGCCAGCCGAGGCGGCAGCGCGGGTTCCTGCCCTGGCCGGGTTCGGAGCGTCCGTCGCGCTGGCGCGGATCGAGGATTTCACGGCCTCGGTCGCCTACCGCACAGGCCGGCTGGCGCTCGACCTGCAGCCCCACGGCCATGCCGAACTGTTGGACGGCGCCAAGAGCCGCGACGCCTGGCGCGCCGTGCGGGACGCCGTGCCGCTGCCCGCTGAACCGGGCGACGCCGTCTGGCGCGTGTCCGTCCGCCCCTCCGCCGGGCCGCGCGTGCTGGCTGCCACCGGGTTGCGCGGCTTCCTCGATTGGGGCGGCGGCCTGGTCTGGCTCGCCGGTGACCCGGCGGCGCACGAAACAGTCGTGTCGGCTGCATCGGTGTCGGGCGGCACCTGGACGCTGATGCGCGGCCCCGAAGGCATGCGCGCGGCGGTCGCGGTGGTGCCGCCGGAGCCGCCCGCCCTTGCCGCCATCAGCCGCCGGGTCAAATCCGTGATGGACCCGGCTTCCATCCTCAATCCCGGGCGCATGTTCGCAGGAGTCTGACGTGCAGACCAGTTTCACCGCCGAACAGCTGCGTGACCCGGAAACGGCCTCCGCCAACCAGGTGCTGCGGACCTGCGTGCATTGCGGCATGTGCACCGCGACCTGCCCGACCTTCGTGCTCTTGGGCGACGAGCTGGATAGCCCACGCGGCCGCATCTACCTGATGAAGGACATGCTCGAATCCGGCCGCCCCGCCACCAAGGAGGTGGTGCAGCATGTAGACCGCTGCCTGAGCTGCCTCGCCTGCATGACGACTTGCCCGTCGGGCGTGAACTACATGCACCTGGTCGATCACGGCCGCCGCTACATCGCGGAAACCTACCGCCGCCCCTGGCACGAGCGGCTGCTGCGGGACGTGCTGGTCCGCGTGCTGCCCCACCCGGGTCGGATGCGGCTGGCCATGGTGGGCGCGCGCCTGGCCAAGCCGTTCCGCGGCCTGATCCCCGGGGGCGTGCTGGGCGGACGGGTGCGCGCCATGCTGGACCTCGCGCCGTCCAAGCTGCCGCCCCGCCGCGGGGTGAACGGCGTGCACCGGGCCGAGGGCGAGCGCTGCGGCCGGGTGGCGCTGCTGGCTGGCTGCGCGCAGCAGGTGCTGGCGCCTTCCATCAACGAGGCCACCATCCGGCTGATCACCCGTATGGGCTATGACGTGGTGGTGCCGCCCGCCGCCGGCTGCTGCGGCGCGCTGACCCACCACATGGGCCAGCATGACCCGGCGATGGCCTCCGCCCGCGCCAACATCGCCGCCTGGACCGCCGAAGCGGACGGGGACGGGCTGGACGCCATCCTGGTCAACACCTCGGGTTGCGGCACCACGCTGAAGGACTACGGCTACATGTTCCGCAACGAGCCGGAGCGGGCGGCGGCCGAGCGTGTCTCCGCCTTGGCGAAGGATGTGGCCGAGTTCCTGTTCGACGCCGGGTACATGCCCTCCCGCGAGCCGCCGGGGCTGGTGGTGGCGTATCACGCCGCCTGCTCGCTGCAGCACGGGCAGCAGGTCGTCGCGCAGCCGAAGGGCCTGTTGCGCAACGCCGGGTTCACCGTGGCGGAACCGGCGGAGGGGCATCTGTGCTGCGGCTCGGCTGGCACCTACAACCTGCTGCAGCCCGAGATCGCTGGGCGGCTGCGGGAGCGCAAGCTGGACAACATCCGCCGCACCCAGCCGGACCTGATCGCCGCCGGCAACATCGGCTGCCTCACCCAGCTGGCGGGCGGCGGCCTGCCCACCATCCACACGGTCGAGCTGCTGGACTGGATGGCCGGCGGCCCGCGCCCGGCCGGGTTGCCGGAGACGGTGGCCCAGGCGGCGTGACGCTGCGTTGCCTGACTTTGGGCCGCATGACCCGGCTGCTGCTGATGCTCGCGGTGCCAGCCGCAGCCCAGGCCCCGGCGCAGCCGACGCGGGAGCAGATGCTGGACCGGCTGTTCGGCATGCTGGCGGTGGCGCCCGACGAGACGGCTGCGGCGACCATCGAGGGGGCCATCCAGGGCCAATGGCTGGCGCAGGCGACGCCGGCGACCAAGCTGCTGCTCACGCACGGCATGGGCGAGGTGGAGGCCAATCCGTCCGAGGCGCTCGACGATTTTGACGCCGCGCTGGATTTGCAGCCGGACTTGCAGGAGGGTTGGCACGGCCGCGCCATGGCCCGCTCCCGCCTGGGCGACACGGCCGGAGCGGAGCGGGACATCGCCGAGGTCATCAAGCGCGAGCCACGGCAGTTCATGGCCCTGGAGGACCTGTCGCACATCGCCGAGCAGCGCGGCGACTGGAAGGGCGCTTATCAGGCGTGGGGCCAAGCCCTGGTGCTGGACCCGAAGACGCCCGGGGGGACCGATCGGCTGCAGGACCTCAAGCGGCGCGCGTTCGGAGACGTGACTTAGATGCAGCCGTTCGCGATCATCCGGCATTGTGCTCGCCAATGGCCGAACTGAGGGTCAGCTTCACATCGGTGCGGGGCGGGAAGTCATGCATCTGGGCAGGTTTAGCCCCAACGCTATGGTAAACGCGGCGGGGCGCGATCGACTTGCATCCTGCATCTTTGTTCTCGAGGGCCACCAAACGTTCAGTGTTTCGAGACAGGGCAATCAAGAGTGGGTGTGGAAAGAAAAGGTGCCTTGGTGTGTAATCCTGGGCAGCGCGCGCCGGAAATCGTCAGAAACCTTGGGACACTGTTGGCGAAGTGACTGTTCAAGCGGCGAGTGCGGCGAAGCGCGATGTGCGGGTTGGTGCGAGCGGTTGTCCGGCGAACCACGCTGCGAGGCGGTCGAGGTTGAGGGCTGCGGCGATGGCTACGTGCTGCAGGCCTGCCTTGGGCAAGCCGCAGTAGCGCGCCTGGCGCAGGCCAAAGGCGCGCACGGCTTGCGAGAGGGTGCCCTCGATGCCGTTGCGCTGCGCATACGGGCGCTTGCCCTCCGCCGTGCCCTCGCGCGCCCTGGTAGCGGCAAGAGCCTCGTGCTCAGGTCGCGGCATCACCGCCAGGACCCGGCCCTGATATTTCGAGCGCGACCGGGTGCAGCGGGCACGTGAGGGACAGGCCCGGCAGTCGGCGGGATGGAACCGCACGTGAATGACGTTGCCCGGTCCTCGATGCTTGGCGCTGCTTGTCCAACCGGCACTCTCCTTGTCCTCAGGACAGCGGGCGACCTCGCGGTCCCAATCGATCGTGAAATCGTCCAAGGTGAACGCGTCACCCCCGCTGCGGCTTTGCCAGCTGAGGTTTCGGCGCCCAGGGCCGATCAGGTCGATGCCGTGGCGCGTGCGGGCGGTGACGAGGTGGTCGGCGCTGACGTAGGCAGAGTCCACCAGGTGCTCGGACGGAGCCAAGTTCTTTGCGGCGAGTGCATCGTGAATAGATGCCGTTCGCTGCGCCTCGTGCACGTTGGCGGGCGTGGTGTCGGCATGCACGACCAGATGCGGCATGTCCTCGTCGCAGGTCTCGGTGAGGTGGACTATGAAGCCCGTCCAACTTGTGCCGCTCTTGGACCGGAACCGGGCATCACTGTCGTAGGGTGACTCCATCCGATCGCCGGGGCCGCGCCCCTGCACCGGCTGCATTTGCACACTGCGGCTGCCTTGCTCGTCTCCCCTGGCGCCGTCCCCTGGCGCCGTCCCCTGACCCGTCCCGCTCGAAGCGCCGTGCCCACACGCGTCGCAGCACGGCCACCTGCGGCAACGTCACCGCGTCTGGCGGTGTGTCTGCACAGTCCAGAGCGTCAAGCAGCACGAAGCCATCCATTCCGATCTGGACGGCGTAAGCCTCGCGCTTGGGACCAGTGTCAGGCAGGCGCATGTCTTCGACCCGGCGGTCGTAGCGCCTGTGCCAGTCCATGGGCGCGATAGCGCGCAGCCAGTCAGGCGCTATAGCAGCAATGGCGTTCAGCGCCGCCCGCAGCGTCTCGCCCGCCGGCTCCAGCCGGTTTAGGTCCCGCACGGCAGCGAGCACGTGCGTGCTGTCCGTACGGCTCCGGCCACGGGCCTTCAACAGCCCGTCCTCGCGGGCAGCCACCAGCAGGCGGGTCAGCAGGCGCTCGGTGGCCTCATGCTGGAGCAGCCGGGCGCGGAACTCGCACAGCACAGAGAAGTCGAAGCCGGCGTCGGCCAGGTCGAGGGCGAGCAGGTATTTCCAGTCGATCCGGCTCCGGACGGCCTCGGCTGCCTGACGGTCGCTTAAGCCCTCGCGGAACTGCATGAGAGTCACGAGGGCAAGGCGCCAGGGCACATAGGCGGGTTGACCCAGCTTCGGATAGAGGTCGGCAAAGTCGGCATCTGCGAACACAGCGCCAAGCTTGTCCCTCAGGAGCAGATACGGGTTGCCGCGCCGGAACGCGGAACGCGCGATGCGCACGGTGTCGTCGGGCACAGACGGGAGAGGCTTTGACGCCAGCGACATGAACGGCCTCCAACTCGGAAACCGACCCAACGCCCCGCTGGCCCAAGCGCTCCAGACTTCGCCAACAGTGTCCGGACGTTTGGCGCGAACAGCCCGGCCAAACCGGCCAGCCCGGCACAATGCTGTCACATAACCGGTCACGCCGTCTATGCTCCGCAAACCTTACTGGCCATTGATTGTGGGATGCTCCGCCAGCCGATCCGTCATCAGCCTGATCGTCGTCCTGATCTGCGCCAGGCCGTCCCGTCCTTCCTCAGTCAGCATCCAGTTCGCGATCTTGGCCGTCAGCCGTCCCATGATCGCCGCGGTGTTCATGCCGCGCAGTTGCTCGACGGGAACGCCCGTGCCAACAGCCAGCATCGCCAACTGCGCGTCGGTGATGGTCTTCAGGTCCCGCGCGCCCGGACCGGTGCGGCCCAGGGCGCGGCGAAGGAACGTGTCGTAGCCGATGCCATACGATCCGGCGATCCGGCGCACCCAGGTTTGCAGCACCTCCCATTCGCGCGACTTCGGGTGCAACGGCCAGCGCCGGCCCGGAACGAGGTCGATGATCCCAACTCACCGCAGCTCGCGCTCGAACAGGCGACGACGTACCGTGGGCGGCTGATAGGCGGCTGTGTCCAGTGTCGTGCGGTCGATCCGCTCTTCGCCTGCCAGCAACGCCGCCTCCATGGCGGCGGCAAGCAGGGCCGCCACCTTGCCGATCGTGCCCTCCGAGCGACGCAGCATGTGCGCGCGCAAGGCAGGTGCACCCAGGCCGGATGGCTCGCACAACGGCAGCACCGCCTCGAAGCTGGCAAGCAGGCGGCCGAACTCGGGGCCGTCCTCCCAAGCCGGCAGCAAGAAAGGCTCGAAGCGGTTTTCGAGCTGGTCGTCGCTGCGGATGGCGAGATACGCCTCGCGCGTGCCGAAGCAGGCAATCGGGATGCGGAGTTCGTTGCCGAGATAGCGCAGCAGGTTCAGCAGCTCGCGTTGCCGCGCGCCCGATGCGGCCAGCAGATTGTGCAACTCGTCCAGCAGCAGCATACGGCAGCCAACCTGGCGCAGCAGCCGCATCGCCATGGCTTCGCGATCGGGCGAGCGGCCGTACATCGCGCCGGGCATCCCGAGGGCCGCCAGCACCGCCGCATACAGCCGCCCGACTGTGGGCGATGGCGGCATCTGCACCAGCAGCACAGGGATGACCTCGTGGTCGCCATTTTCGGACGGGTGCTGTGGGTGGGTGCGCAGGAAGTGCTCAGCGATCACCGTCTTGCTGTTGTTGATGGGGCCGACCACGAGAAGGTTGCGAGGCCGTACGCGGCCGGGCTCGGACGCGAGCAGCGCCACAGCTTGGCTCGCGCGGCCGTAGCCGATCCAGCGGTTGGCCGGCACACGGGCCAGGCGCTCGGTCGCCGGCAGGCGCGCCAGTTCGCGGACCTCCGGGCGGAGATGGGCGAGATCCATGGCGGCCGCTACCACTGCTCAATGTCGTCAAAGGGACGCGGCAGCTCGGTCTCCCTATCGTAAGTCACGGCCGCGTCTTCGGTCACAGGAGCCGGGTTCGCCGGTTCTGCCGATAGCGGCGCAGCCGGTAGGTTTGGCGCTCTGGCCCGGCGCGTGCGGTCGCGGCGGGCCGAACGGGTCAGGCGCGCGGCGTCCCGCTCGGCAGCACGTATTTCCTTGATGGCGCCGAACAGGGCCGCTTCGTCGATCTCGCCCCGGTGCTTGGCATGCAGGCGCCGCCGCGCGAGCCGGTGCTCCCACAGCGAGATGGCCGGGCGCGACAGGTCGCGGGTCGACACTTCCAGGTAGCCGCCATCCAGCGGGTCCAGCACGAACACCCGGCTGAGGTCGCGCGGATCGCGCCGAACCAGCAGTGGGCCGGGCCGGTTACGGGCCGTGACCCAGGCCCGTAAGGCGGAGCTGAAATAGGTCACATGGTCGATGGTGAGGCCGTCGCGTTGCAGGCTGCGGCGCAGCACGGGCAGGAAATCCACGAGGTAGGCGCGCAAATCGCGCGGCACCGGAATGGAAGTGCCTTCGGCGGCGACGGCGACCACGTCCTCCCGCCAGCGCCGCAGCGGCGCCTGGCCATCCAGGCCTTCATGCGGGCGCAGGTGGTAGTATTTCGCCACGGCGACGGCGAGCCAGCGCTCCAACTCCTCCAAGGTCAGGCACGCCGCCTTGTCGCTGTCGTAGCTGCCGCGCTGGCCGACGTTGGAGAACGTCGTGCCTGGAAGGCCATGCACCAGGCCCATCAGGGTGCCAATCACCCGCTCGACCACGCCACCAAATTGCGGCCGGCCCGGCGGGCGCCAGTCGATGCCGATGCCATGCTGCTCGCAGCCACGCTCGAACGCCTCGGAATGGAACTCGGCCCCGTTGTCCACGCCGATGCGGCGCGGCTTGCCCTGCACCGGCCAGTCCGCCTCCACCTCCCGCAGGGCGAGCCAGGGCGCCTTGTCCATGGCGACGTGCGTTAGGCACAGCCCGACCGATACGGCGGACGGTGCATCCAGAGTGACGTGGAAGCCCGCGATGCAGCGGCTCTGCACGTCAATGGCGACCGTGAGCCAGGGCCGGCCGATCGGTTCGCGGTCGACAGGGTCCACCAGGATCAGGTCGATGGGCGTGTGGTCGACCTGCACCAGGTCCAGCGGGAACCGGATGGACGGCGCATGGCCATGCACCGGCTTGGCCTCGGGGTGCTCCTCGCCGCGCTTGCCGCGGTCAGCAAGCGGCAGCGACCGGAGCCGGCGCCGCACGGTGCTGGAGAAGGGCGGCCGCAATTTCTCGGCCCGGCAGCGTCCAGCCACCTTGCGCGCCACCTCCGCCGCAGTCGGCTTCTGCGGTGTCAGATAGACCTCCTGGACGACCCGGCGCAGCGCCGCCTCGCTCGCCGGCGCCGTTCGCGGCCTGTCCCGGCCGCCGCTCGACCGACCCGGCACCAGCGCCGTCAGTTCGCCGCCAGCCTCCCGGCAGCGCCGCAACAGGGTGTAGGTCTGGCGCTCCGAGAGTCCGAGCGTCGCCGCCGCAGCTTGGACCATGTAGCGCGGACGATCGTCGCGGTCGGCCAGAGGGCGGATCACCTCAGCCCGGCGCCGCGCCTCACTCCAAGCCGCCTCGGGAATGAGCGACAGGTCGGCCACGCCAGCATGCTCCTAGCCCCGCGCTGCAATCGACTCTGACCAAATGCGGGCTGCTGCAGCCCACTCTGATCAAGATTGCAGCCGAGTGTGACAGGCCGGACTGTTACATTTCAACGGATATCGCTGAAGCCGACTTTGGAAAGTGACACGTCCGGCTTCCGCCAGTTTCTCCACCAAGTCGTTCTCTGGCAAGCTGCCGGCACTGCTGACGTATATCGAACTGAACGCCTCGGTCTGATCGAGCATGACGTTGCCCTGTTTGGCCAGTTCCAGCCCGGCCACGAAGGTGCTGGTCCACGCCGAGCGCTGTTCCAACACCGTCTCCGGCTTGCTGTCCATGTCTGCCGCCCGCTCCGGCAGCAGTTGCGCGAGCGGTCGCCCGTCGGGACTCTCCCCCAGCAGGCGCAAGATCCGCAGGCGGGCATCCGGGACGGAATGGAGGTCGAGCCATTGCGGCCGGTAGCGCTCGGCGGTGTCGGGATCCGGCAGGTCGTCGTCGAACAGCGCCATGGCCGCCCACAGGAACTCGATGACGTCGATCTCGTGCTCGACCGAGAGTGCGGCACCCATGATCTCGGGCTGGCCCCGTGCGAATACATCACGGCCAAGCTGCGGCCGGGCATCCAGCCAGGCGGCGAGCGCCTGAACCTGCTGCAACTGCAGCAAGCAGGTGCGGAGCCGGCCCGCTTCGGCGTGGGCCGCTTTCTGCGCCGAAGCCTCCGCCGGTAGAAGCAGCCGAAACCGCAGCTGCAGCAGCCAGGCCGCCATGACCACCCAATCGGCTTTCTGGCCAAGTGGAACGTCTCGCTCCAGCGCCGCCACGAGCTGGTCGGCAAACGCCGCAAGCGACACGCGGGATAGGTCGATGACGTGGTCTCGCGCCAGGGCCAGCAGACGGTCAAGCGGGCCGCTGTATCCCTCCAGCTCCAGCCGGGGCGTATATTCCGCGCCCTCCCGCGTCAGCTCCTCGGCAGGAACGGCGGCATGCCCGTCCACGAGCCGGTCAGTCTGCCGGTCGCGGCTTGAGCGCCAGCCGTAACCCGGGCCAGCGCGCCTCCAACTGCCGGACCGCGGCGACGGGACTGTCCCCCTGGGTGAAGAAACCATACGAGACGACCGAGTGCCCGGCTGGAAGCCGGCGACCAGTGGACGGCGACGGCCGCTCGACAACGTGGCGTGGCTTGTCCGTCGTGCCCCAGTTCTGCCGCAGCCACGCCAGGGTCTGCGGATGATCAGGACCGATTTGCAGGAGGGCGGCAGGAACCGGCAGCAGCGTGTGCAGGTCTAATACCAACTCTTTGTGATCAGAACCTGTGCGCCCATTCACGCAGCTCCAGGG
>CAXTPP010000088.1:0-15354 GCA_964246185.1 uncultured Acetobacteraceae bacterium | reverse complement strand
GCGATGCCGTTGCGATCCAGCAGGGTCGCCACGTCATGCGCGTGCGCGCCGTCCAGCGTGAACGAGACCACACCGCCGCGGTCCTGCGCCTGGCCCAGCACACGCACGCCCTTCACGTCCGCCATGCGGGCGAGGGCATGGTCGGTCAGCTCGGCCTCATGCGCGGCGATCGCGTCGAAGCCGATCGCCTCCACCCACTCGATCGCGCGCTTCAGCCCAATAGCTTCGACGATCGGCGGCGTGCCGGCTTCGAACTTGTGCGGCACCCGCGCCCAGGCGCTGCGCTCGAAGCTGACGCTGGCGATCATGTCGCCGCCGCCCAGGAAGGGCGGCATCGCCTCCAGCAGCTCCATCCGGCCCCACAGCACGCCGATCCCCGTCGGGCCGTACAGCTTGTGGCCGGTGAACACGTAGAAGTCAGCGTCCAGCGCCTGCACGTCCACCCGGCGGTGCACCACGGCCTGGCTGCCGTCGAACATCACCTTGGCGCCCGCCGCATGCGCCGCCGCAGCGATGCGGGCAGCCGGGAGATAGGTGCCCAGCACGTTGGACATATGCACCATCGTCACCAGGGCGACCTGGCCATCCGCCAGCTTGGCCTCGTAATCGGCCCAATCCAGCTCGCCTGAGTCGGTGACGCGGGCGACCCGCAGCTCGATCCCGGCACGGTCTCGCAGCATCTGCCAGGGCACGATGTTGGCGTGGTGCTCCATCTCCGAGATCAGCACCGCCTGGCCCGGCCGCAGCAGGCTGCCGTAGCTGTGCGCCAGCAGGTTGATCGCCTCGGTGCTGTTCTTGGTGAACACCACCTCGTCGCGGGACGGGGCGTTCAACAGGCGGGCCACGGCGTCCCGGGTGCCCTCATACGCGTCCGTGGTGCGCTCGCTCATCCAGTGCAGGCCGCGGTGGACGTTGGCGTACTGCGTGCGCATGGTGTCGGACATCGCATCGATCACGGCGTCCGGCTTCATGGCGGAGGCGGCGCTGTCCAGGAACACCAGCGGCTTACCGTGCACCGTCTGCGACAGGATGGGGAACTCGGCGCGGATGCGTTCCACGTCGAGTGGGGTGCGGTTCATCATGTTCATGAAAGCGTTCTTTCTTCCGTCACGCCGCCTGCCGCTGCCACCAGCCCTCGACCGCCTGCTCCAGCAACCCGCGCGCAGCCTCGTGCGTCACCGCCGCCATCGCGTCGTCCAGGAAGGCGCGGACCAGCATGGAACGGGCCTCCTGCTCAGGAATGCCCCGGGCGCGGAGATAGAACAGCTGGTCCTGGTCCAGTTCGCCGATGGTCGCGCCATGGCTGCACTTCACGTCGTCGGCGTAGATTTGCAGCTCAGGCTTGCAGTCGATCTCCGCGTCGGGAGACAGCAGCAACGCCTGGCTCATCTGGTATCCGTCGGTCTTCTGCGCAATGCGATCGACCTCGATGCGGCCCTGGAACACGCCGCGGGAATGGTTCGTCAGCACGTTCTTGACCGCTTGGCGGCTGGAGCAGCCCGGCGCTTCGTGGGTCACCACCGTCGTCACGTCGCCGACCTGGCTGCCGCCCAGCAGTTGCGCCGCGTTCAGGTGCACGACTGCGCCGGGTCCGAGCAGCCGGGCATGGAACTCGGCACGGGACAGCCGCCCGCCCAGCGTGAGGGTGAAGGCGTCATAGAACCCGGCGGATTGCACGTCGGCGTAGATGGTCGCGAGATGGAAGGATTCAGCGGCTTCCTCCTGCAGGCGTACATGGGTGAGGGTCGCGCCGGCGGCGATCTCGATCTCGGTCACCGGGTTGTGCAGATAGCGGCCCTGGCCGCGGAACAGCTCGATGACGGTGAGCTTGGCGTCCGCCGCCAGACGGATCACGTGGCGGGGATGGAAGGCGAGGGAGCGGCCCTCAGACTCCGCGGCCATGCTTACCAGCACCAGAGTGCCGGCGTCCACGCCTGCGGCGACGGAAAGGACCGCGCCGTCTTCCGCCAGCATGGTGTTCAGCGCCACCGCCGGCTCCTTCTCGGGGCGGCAGAGCAGCCCGAAATGGGCCTCCTGCGCGAAGGGCGTGAAGGTCACCGCCGTGGGCAGCAGGGACAGATCCTCCCGCAGGCGGCCGTCGACGTAAACCAGCCGCGGAGCGCCGAAATCCGGGAAGCCAAGCTCTGGAAAGACGGGCAGCTCGCCGCCACCCACGGACGTGAGCGGCTCGCGGAACTCGCTCTCCGCCATCGCGCGCAAGCTGGTGTAGCGCCAGCCTTCGACCTTGGGGCCGGGCAGGCCGGTGCGCCGGAACGCGGCGGCCGCTTCGTCCCGCGCGGCGGCGTCGCCTGGGAGGCGGGCGCGCAAGCCTTCGTAGCGGGCGAGGAAGCTGTCTGCGCCGCGTTGCAGGGAGGTGCTCATGCAGCCTCGGCGACCACCTGGGCGTAGCCGTTGGCTTCCAGTTCCTTCGCCAGTTCCGGCCCGCCAGAACGGATGATGCGCCCAGCGGACAGCACGTGCACCCGGTCGGGCACGATGTATTCCAGCAGGCGCTGGTAATGCGTGATCACCAGGGCGGAGAAGCCCGGCGCCCGCATTGCGTTCACCCCGTCCGCCACGATCCGCAGCGCGTCGATGTCCAGTCCGCTGTCCGTCTCGTCCAGAATGGCGAGCTTGGGACGCAGCACCGCCATTTGCAGCACCTCGTTGCGCTTCTTCTCGCCGCCGCTGAAGCCCACGTTCACGTTGCGCTTGAGCATGTCATCCGGCATCGCGAGCCGCTTCATCGCATCGCGCGCGATGCGGAGGAACTGGATGGCGTCCAGCTCCGGCTCGCCACGGCTGCGGGCCTGGGCGTTGTAGGCGGTGCGCAGGAAGTTCGCGTTGCCGACGCCGGGCAGCTCCACCGGGTATTGGAACGCCAGGAACAGCCCGGCCGCCGCGCGCTGCTCCGGCTCCATCTCCAGCAGGTCGGCGCCATCGAACGTCGCCGTGCCGCCAGTGACCTCGTAGCCGTCGCGGCCGGACAGCACGTAGCTCAGCGTGCTCTTGCCGGAGCCGTTCGGCCCCATGATGGCGTGCACCTCGCCGGTCGGCACTTCCAGGTCGATCCCGTTCAGGATCGCCTTGCCGTCCTCTAATGTCGCCGTGAGCCCCTTGATCTCCAGCATCAGCCGACGGACCCCTCGAGCGAGATGGCCAGCAGCTTCTGCGCCTCGACGGCAAACTCCATCGGCAGCTCCTTCAGCACGTCCTTGCAGAAGCCATTGACGATCATGCCGACCGCATCCTCCTGGCTCAGGCCGCGCTGCCGGCAGTAGAACAGCTGCTCGTCGTTGATCTTGCTGGTGGTCGCCTCGTGCTCCACCTGGCTGGTCGCGTTGCGGCTCTCGATGTAGGGCACGGTGTGCGCGCCGCACTGGTCGCCGATCAGCAGGCTGTCGCACTGGGTGAAGTTCCGCGCGTTCGCCGCCTTGGGCAGGATGCGCACCAGCCCGCGATAGGTGTTGTCCGACCGCCCGGCGCTGATGCCCTTGCTCACGATGGTCGAGCGGCTGCCCTTGCCGATATGGATCATCTTGGTGCCGGTGTCCGCCTGCTGGCGGTTGTTGGTCACCGCCACCGAGTAGAACTCGCCCACGCTGTCCTCACCCTGCAAGATGCAGGACGGATACTTCCAGGTGATCGCCGACCCGGTCTCCACCTGCGTCCAGCTAACCTTGCTGCGCGCGCCGCGGCAGGCCGCCCGCTTGGTGACGAAGTTGTAGATGCCGCCCTTGCCGTCCGCGTCGCCCGGATACCAGTTCTGCACCGTGCTGTACTTGATGGTGGCGTCGTCCATCGCCACCAGCTCGACGCACGCCGCATGCAGCTGGTTCTCATCGCGCTGCGGCGCCGTGCAGCCTTCCAAGTAGGAGACGCTGGCGCCTTCCTCGGCGATGATCAGCGTGCGCTCGAACTGGCCGGTGTTCTTGGCATTGATGCGGAAGTAGGTGGACAGCTCCATCGGGCAGCGCACGCCCTTGGGGATGTAGACGAACGAGCCATCGGTGAACACGGCGCTGTTCAGCGCAGCGAAGTAGTTGTCGCCTGCCGGGATCACGCTGCCGAGATACTTGCGCACGAGTTCCGGATGGTCGTGCACCGCCTCGGAGATCGGGCAGAAGATCACCCCGGCCTCGTACAGGCTCTTGCGGAAGGTGGTCGCCACCGAGACGCTGTCGAACACCGCGTCCACCGCGATGTTGCGGCCCTGTGTAGCGCCTTCCTCCGCACCCTCGCCATCCGCGCCGACGACGCCTGCCAGGATGGCCTGCTCCTTGAGCGGGATGCCGAGCTTGGCGTAGGTCTTCAGCAGCTCCGGGTCCACCTCGTCGAGCGAGCGCGGCCCGTCCTTCTTCTTAGGGGCGGCGTAGTAGTGGATGTCCTGGTAGTCGATCGGCGGGTAGCCGACGCGCGCCCAGTCCGGCGACTCCATGGTCAGCCAGGTCGCGTAGGCCTTGAGCCGCCAGGCGAGCAGCCACTCCGGCTCCTCCTTGCGGGCGGAGATCATGCGGATGGTGTCTTCGCTCAGGCCCTTGGGGGCGACATCCATCTCGATGTCGGTCTCGAACCCCCACTTGTAGCCTGACTGGGTCAGCGACTGGACGGCATCGAGTGTTTCGGCGACAGCAGCCATGGGGGAGTCCTACTCGGCGGAAAGGGAAAGGGAAGCCACGGCGTGGGGCCGCGGCGTGGCAGCAGCCATGTCGGCCAGCGTGATGGCGTTCAGCGCCTCACGCACGGCATCGTTCACGGCGTCCCACCGGCCGCGCACCGCGCAGGTGCAGGACGCCTCGCAAGGCGCTGGAGCGCCCTCCACGCAGGCCGTCATCGCGATCGGGCCGTCGATGGCCACGATCACGTCGGCCACCGCGATGGCGGCGAGCGAGCGCGTCAGCTGGTAGCCGCCGCGCGCGCCGCGCTGGGATGCTACCAGGCCGGAGCTGGCCAGCGCCTTGAGCACCTTGGCCACCGTCGGCTCCGGGATGCCCGTCGCCGCGGACACGCCGGGCGAGGTCTGCACCCCTGGCGCCGCTGCGAGCCGGACCAGGACGACCACCGCGTAATCGGTAAGCTTGGACAACCTGAACATGCCAGCCGGCTTCATGCTTATAATCGGGACCCAGTGGGTCCGGTATGCGTGAAATGAGGGGTCGCGCCGCGTCCGTCAACCCCGGAACGTGGCGATCGCGCAGATTGCCGCCGGGACCAGCACGGCCGCCGCGAGCGGCAACCCATACCACAGCGCCTCGCTGGCGGACCCCAGCGCGAGCAGCGAGGCGACGCCGGGGTTGTGCGTGGCCAGCCCTGCCGCGGACGCCGCCAGCAGCAAGCCGCCGCCTGCCTCCAGGGCGCTCAGGGCCGGGTCCGCGTTCAGGCGTTGGACGGTGCCGGCGATGTCAGCGCCGCCGGAGCGGAGCAGCGCGGAGGCGAGGCTCTCGCCGACGACGAACAGGCTGCCGAAGCCGTATCGCAGCAGGGCCAGCAACCCGGACGCCAGCAACGGCAGGCACCACAGCACGGCGCCCGCCAGGCATAGGGTTGCGGAGGCGACACGGGCCGTCCGGATCGGCCGGTTCAGGTTGGGCCGGCTCAGGTCCGGTCGCGCATGTCCGGGCCGCGCTCGCCCTCTTCCATGTCGTCGTCGTCCAGCCGGTCCATGTGGACGCTGTGGTCGCCGCCATGCTGCTGGATGTCGCGCTCCCGCGGCCCGGCCGTGCGGTCGATCACCTGCACGGTGGCGATGCCCTCCTGGTCCGCCACCTGCCGCGCCGCGTCTGCCGCTTCGTCCAGGTCCATCGGCGAACCGTCGGCCCGCGCCGGCCGGGTGCGCTCAGGCCGGCCGCGCCCATGGGTCAGCGTGACCTCCACCACGGTCCGGTGCGGGTCGTCCTCGTCGAACCGGCGCATGACGATGACGGAGCGTCCCCCTTCGGGCATCGGGTCGTGCGGGTTGAGGGTGCGGATCTCGGCCATCGGAAACTCCAGTCTGGACGCGGACAATGGGGCAGCGGCCTGCCGGGTTCAATCGCCGGGGCAGGTGGGCTATGCAGCAAGCATGGACTATGCCCACGACCTCATCCTGCTCGGCGGCGTGCTGGGCCTGGTCAGCATCTTCGCGGGCCTGGCCTCCGCGCGGGTCAACACGCCGCTGCTGCTGGTCTTCCTCGCCGTGGGCATGTTGGCGGGAGAGGACGGACCCGGCGGCATCCAGTTCTCCGACTACCGCGCCTCCTACCTGATCGGCAGCGTCGCCCTGGCCGCCATCCTGTTCGAGGGCGGCTTCAAGACGGAGCGGGCCATGCTGCGTCAGGCGTTCTGGCCCGCGCTGGCCATGGCGACCGCGGGCGTGGCGATCACCGCCGGCATCGTGGCCGGAGTCGGCGTCATGGCGTTCGGCGCGCCGTGGGACGAGGCGCTGGTGATCGCCGCCGTGCTCGCCCCCACGGACGCCGCCGCCGTGTCGCTGCTGCTGCGGCAGGCGCAGGTGGCGGCGCCGAAGCGGCTGACGGCGCTCCTGGAGATCGAGTCCGGCCTCAACGATCCCATGTCTGTGTTCCTGACGGTGGTGTTCGTGGCCATCCTGGTGTCGCACCAGCGGCCGACGGCCGGGCACGCGCTGCTCGAGTTCGCGGCCGAGGCCGGCGGCGGGACCCTGTTCGGCCTGGCGGGCGGGGCAACCCTCCTGCTCGCGCTGCGCCGCCTGTCGGCCGACGCGCCGATCTTTCCCGTGCTGGCGCTGGCCGCAGTGCTGACGCTGTTCGGCGCGGCGCAATCGGTGGGAGCGAGCGGCTTCCTGGCGGTGTACGTCATGGGGGTGATCGCCGGCATCAACGACTACCGCACGCGCGAGCGGATGGAGCAGTTCTTCGAGGCCGCTGCCTGGCTGGCGCAGATCGCGCTGTTCCTCATGCTCGGGCTGCTGGTGACGCCGCACGCCCTGCTTCCGGCGCTGCCCGCCATCGCCACCATCGCGGCCGTGCTGATCCTGCTGGCGCGCCCGGTGGCGGCCTTCGCCTGCCTGCTGCCGTTCGGCTTCGGGCTGCGGCAGACCGCCTTCGCGTCCTGGGTGGGGCTGCGCGGGGCGGTGCCGATCTACCTGACCATCATCCCCGTGCTGCAGGGCGCGCGCAGCGGCGAGCGGCTGTTCGGGCTGGCGTTCGGCACGGTGGTCGCATCCCTGGTGGTGCAGGGCTGGACCATCCGCCCCGCTGCGGCCTTGCTCGGCTTCGGCCGTCCCAAAGGCTAGAAGGTGCCTGACGCCATGGCTCCCGCCCGCATGGCCATCCGTGCGCGCCACGCGGCAAGCCTCATCGTGCTGCGCCAGGAGGGCAGCGGCCCGGCGATGCTGATGGGGCTGCGCGGCGCCGGCCACCGCTTCATGCCGAACCGGCTGGTGTTCCCAGGCGGCGCGGTGGACCGGGCCGACCAGACGGCGCCCGTGTCCGCTCCAGTGCCGGGCCACGTGCGGGCCTTGCTGGAGCGAGCCGCCAACCCCCGGCTGGCGCACGCGATCGCCGTGGCCGCGGCACGGGAGCTGGAGGAGGAGACGGCGCTGTCCTTGGGGACGCCGCCGGACCTGTCCGGGTTCGACTATCTTGGCCGCGCCATCACCCCGCCGGACAGCCCGATACGGTTCAACGCACGCTTCTTCGTGGTGGACGCGGCGGCCGTGTCAGGCGCCCTGGCCGGGTCGGGGGAGCTGGAAGGCCTGCGCTGGTACGGCTTGGCGGAGGCTCTGGCGCTCGACCTGGCGCGGCCGACGCGGGCGGTGATCGCCCTGTTGCAGGAGTGGCTGGCGCTCAGCCCGGCGGATCGGGCTGGCCGGGCGCGGACTCCGGTGATCCGCAACCGCAAGCTGGCGCTGGAGTAGGGTCTTCCGATCGGCCGCGCCGCATGCGGCCGAGCGACAGTTCCGCCACCACGCCGTGCAGGGTGCGGATTTCCTGCTCGGTGATCTCGCCGCGCTGGAACAGGTGGCGCAGGTTGCGAACCATGCCAGGGCGCTTGGGCGCGTTGCGCAGGAAGCCGCACGCGTCCAGCTCGCCGATCAGGTGGTCCATCAGCCCGTCCAGCGCGCCCTTGCCGGCCACCTGGGTTTCGTGGGTCATCAGCATGGCCGGCGGGGTTTCGTCCGTGGCGGTCCACCATTCGTAGGCCATGACCATCACCGCCTGGGACAGGTTGAGCGACATGAAGGCCGGGTTCAGCGGATAGCGCACCAGCGTGTCGGCTGCCGCCATGTCGTCGTTGTCGAGCCCGGCGCGCTCCGGCCCGAACAGCAGGCCGCAGCGCAGGCCTCGCCCGGCTGCCTCGTGCAGCGCCGAGGCGGCGGCGCGGGCGGTCAGCACTGGCTTGGTGATGTGCCGGGGACGCGGGCAGGTGGCGAACACGCGCTGCAAGTCCGCCACCGCCGACGCCACCGTGTCGTGCAGGGTAAGCTCGTCCAGGATGCGGTCGGCGCCCGACGCGGTGCGCCAGGCCCGCTCCTGCGGCCAGCCGTCCCGGGGTGCGACGAGGCGGAGGTGGAACAGGCCGCCATTGGCCATGGCCCGCGCGACGGCGCCGATGTTGTCCGCCAGCTGCGGCCGGACGAGCACGACGACGGGGCTGCCGACGATCGGCTCCAGCGCCGCGCCGCCGTCCCGCCCAGTCATGCGGGACCGGTCAAGCGGGGCGGGTCACGGCTTGGACGCCGGATGCCGGGCCAGCCACTGCTTCATGAACACCTCCTCCTTGGCCTGGGAGGCGATGATGTCCTGGGCAAGTTTCCGCAGCGCCGGGTCATGGCCGTACTGCAGCTCCACGCGGGCCATGTCGATGGCGCCCCGATGGTGGGGCAGCATGCCCGTGACGAAGTCGTGGTCCTCGTTGCCGGTCGCGGGCACGTCCATGTCCGTCGCCATGCGCTGCATCGCCTGCCTGTTGGCAGCGGCGGCCGGCGTGTCCGCACCCGGTTCGGGCGTCATGGGCGTTTGAGCGAGGGCGCTGCCGCCAAACAGCAAAGCGGCGGCCAGGATCATGCGGGTCATTTGGACTCCTTTCCAGAGCTGCGCCAAGTCGTTCCGGACAGGCCATCCTCCAGCACGATGCCCTGTCCGGCGAGGCTTGCGCGGATCGCATCGGCCCTGGCGAAGTCGCGCGCCTTGCGGGCCACCAGCCGGTCCGCAATAGCCGCCTCGACCGTCGCCGGGTCCACGCCGGCGCGGAACCAGTCAGCCGGGTCTGCGCCCAGCAAGCCCAACATCGTCCCGCCCGCGCGTAGGTTGCTCGCCGCTTCGGTGTCGCCGGCCAAGGCCGCATCCGCGAGCCGGTGCAGGTGCGACAAAGCGAGCGGCGTATTGAGGTCGTCGCACAGCGCATCCACCACGTCGGCCGGCGGCGCGTTCGCTGGCACGCCGCTATCAAGGGCGCGGTAGAACCTGTCCAGTTCACGACGGCTCTCGCCTAAAGCGTGGCTCGTGAAGTCGAGCGGCGCGCGGTAATGCGTGCGCAGCAGCAGCAGCCGCACCGCCTCTGCCGGGGCGTGGCCCAGCACATCCTGCACCGTGGCAAAATTGCCGAGCGACTTGGACATCTTCTGTCCCTCCACCCCCACCATGCCATTGTGAATCCAGATGCGGGCAAAACCCTCGCTGGGAAAGGCGCAGCAGGATTGGGCGCGCTCGTTCTCGTGGTGGGGGAACAGCAGGTCGGACCCGCCGGCGTGGATGTCGAAGCTCGGGCCGAGGTAGCGCCACGCCATGGCGCTGCACTCGATGTGCCAGCCTGGCCGGCCGCGGCCCCAGGGGCTGTCCCAGCCGGGCAGGTCGGGCGTGGACGGCTTCCACAGCACGAAGTCGCCGGGGGCGCGCTTGAACGGGGCAACCTCCACCCGCGCGCCGGCCAGCAGCTCGTCCGGGCTGCGGCCGGACAGGCGGCCGTATTCCGCGTAGCTCGCCACGGCGAACAGCACATGGCCCTCCGCCGGGTAGGCGTGGCCGGAGGCGACCAGCCGCTTGATCAGGGCGATCATCTCGGGGACGTGCGCGGTGGCGCGCGGCTCCACGTCCGGCGGGACCACGCCCAGCCGCGCCATGTCGGTATGGAAATCGGCCAGGGTCTGTTCGGTGATGACGCCGATCGGCTGCCCGGCGGCGGCGGCGCGGGCGTTGATCTTGTCGTCCACGTCCGTGATGTTCCGCACGTAGGTCACACGCGGGTATAGGTGGCGCAGCAGGCGCACCAGCACGTCGTTGACCACTTCCGGGCGCGCGTTGCCGATATGGGCCCGGTCGTACACGGTGGGGCCGCAGGCATACATCCGGACATGCGCCGGGTCGATCGGCACGAGGGTCTCGCGCCGCCGGGTCAGGCTGTTGTGCAGGGTCACGGTCGGCATGGCGGGACGGTTCTGGTGCAGGCGGCGGCAACTGACAACAGGGCAGGCGGTTTGACGGCTCAGGCAGTTGCGAGTAAGTCGCAGCCTCACCCATCCGCGGATCATCCATGGCCAGAACCCTGCAGAGCGGCGTCGCACGCAACGGCGGCATCCGCCGCTGGCTTGCGGTGTTCGGGCCGGGCCTGGTCGTCATGCTGGCCGACACGGACGTCGGCAGCCTGGTGACGGCGGGCCAGAGCGGAGCGCAATGGGGCTACCGGCTGCTGCTGGTCCAGGTGCTGCTGATGCCGATCCTGTACGTCACGCAGGAGTTGACGGTGCGGCTCGGCATCTTCAGCGGGCGGGGCCATGGCGAGCTGATCTGCGAGACATTCGGCCGGTTCTGGGGCTGGGTCTCGGCGGCCGGGCTGGCGGTGGCGACGGCTGGCGCGCTGCTGTCCGAGTTCTCGGGCGTGGCGGCGGTGGGGGACCTCTACGGCGTGTCCCGCTTCGTCAGCCTGCCGCTGGCCGCCGCCGCGTTGGTCGCGGTGGTGCTGACGGGGTCCTACCGCCGGGTGGAGCGGGTGGCGATCACGATCGGGCTGTTCGAGTTCGCGTTCTTCGCGGTGGCCTGGTACGCGCACCCGCCGATCTCGGCCGTGCTGACGGAGGCGGTGCAAATCCCGTTCGCCAACAAGGACTACCTGTTCCTTGTGGCGGCCAACATCGGCGCGGTGATCATGCCGTGGATGGTGTTCTACCAGCAATCCGCCATCGCGGACAAAGGCCTGCGCCCGGAGCACCTGCGCGCCGCCCGGGCCGACACGGCGGTGGGCGCCGTGGTGACCCAGCTGGTGATGGCGGCAGCGTTGATCGCCTGCGCCGCCGTGATCGGCTCGGCGAACAAGGACACCCCGCTGAACACGGTGGGCGACATGGCCTCGGCGCTGACGCCGCTGCTGGGCGCCGCCACCGGCAAGCTGGTGTTCAGCCTCGGCGTGCTGGGGGCCGCCATGGTGGCAGCCATCGTGGCCTCGCTTGCGCTGGCCTGGGGCATCGGCGAGGTGGCGGGTTACCAGCGCTCGCTGGAGCTGCCGCCGCGCCGGGCCTACTGGTTCTACGGCGTGTATGCCCTGTGCATCGTGAGCGGGGCGGCGCTGATCGCGGTGTCGCCGGACCTGGTGGCATTGAACGTTGACGTGCAGGTGATGAACGCGCTGCTGCTGCCGCTGGTGCTGTTCTTCCTGGTGGCTCTGGCCATGCGCGCGCTGCCGCCGGGGCTGCGGCTGCAGGGCGCGTACCAGTGGGTGGTGATCGTGGTGCTGACGGTGACGACCGCGTTCGGGGTCTATGGCGGGCTGTCAGGGGCGGGGCTGTTCTGACGTGGCTTTGGACCGGAAGCGTGCTGGCTGGAGTTGCGCAACCTTTTCCCGAACGGCCCTGCCCTAGGGACTCCGGCGAGGGTCGCAGGGCGCCATGGCGTGGCGACACGGGCAGGCTTGCCAGCAAGAGCTGCGCGACCGGGTTCTGGCCTATCTGGATGCGAAATGGGGCGAGGCACCGTGCACCTGCGTGACGCTCAAGCCGGGGAAGGAAGTGGATGAGGCGGCGCTGATCGCGTTTCGCCGTGGGCAGATGGTGCACTTCAAGGCGTCGCGGGCGGTGGTGTTCGGGCCGCTGCCGAAGGCATCCGTGGGGAAGATGCAGAAGTATTCGTTGCGGGAGAGGGCGCGGGGTTGGGGTAGGCAGAACGGGGCGCTGCGTCGTGCCCCGCAAGAGGACGGTCGTTCTCTTGACACCTACTACGCTGAAAGTTGTGACGACCTTTAGATCACACATAACCTCGGGAACTCCATTCAGCGGTCCCAGTCAGGTTCAAACCGATATAGCTACTAGATCATCGCATCCGCCCAGGGCCATGTCTCACAGTTATCCGTACCAAATATGCGCTTACACCAAATGCGCAGGCGATAAGGCCGATTTGGCAATTGTCTGCCCATGTTGTCCATCCCGCGCACGAAAATGTAAACTCCTGCCAGAGTGGCTAACCACGACTGTAAGCGACATCCTGCTCCCCATAGTGCGCTGACACTGCACAAAGTAAAAAAAGATTATTCTGTTGGAAATACTGAAATATATTGTAAATACGATAACGATTACTTCAGCAGGTCCATACTAAAATTGTAGCCGGCAACGAAGCGTGTAAAACACCAAAGTAACCATTATGGCGATTAGAGTCCATAGTAGGCCTAACGTCCAGGCGACTATGGTGGTGGGATTGCTGGCGCATAATCTGCCAATGCTGCGGTGCTAAAACCTTGTAAGACGGTTATGCTTAGGGCGAAGGCAATAGTCAGACGAGAGATGTTCATTGGAGCACCTTGCTTGTCCCGTCTCACCTCTTGGTTTGTTGGGCCATATAAAACTCTAGGGCAGCGCCTTAAGCCTGAATTCGCTTGACCACCAACGGCCCCGGCGCCTGGCAGGTCGGCATCATCTCGATCCGGTTGATGTTCACGTGCCCCGGCAGCCCCACCAGCCAGCCCACCGTCTCCGCGATGTCCTCCGCCGTCAGCGGCACCGTGCCCTGGTAAACCCCCGCCGCCTTCGCCGCGTCCCCGCCGAACCGCACGGTGCTAAACTCGGTGCCGCCGCACAGGCCGGGCTCCACGTTCGTCACCCGCACGTTGGTCCCGACCAGATCCGCCTTCAGGTTCAGCATGAACTGCGCCACGAACGCCTTGGTGCCGCCATACACGTGGCCGCCCGGATACGGGTAGTCCCCGGCAATGCTGCCAAGGCTGATGACGTAGCCTCGGTTGCGCTCCACCATGCCGGGCAGCAGGGCGCGGGTGATCTCGACCAGGCCGGTCACGTTGGTCGCGATCATGGTCTGCCAGTCGGACAGGCTGGCCTGCCACGCCGGGGCCAGGCCGAGCGCCAGGCCGGCGTTGTTGACCAGCACGTCCACCTCGCGCCATCCCTCCGGCAGGCTGCCGGGCAGGCCAGCGACGGCTGCGTTATCCGTCACGTCGAGCTTGAGCGGCAGCACGGCATCGCCCAACTCACCCGCCAGCGTGTCCAGCCGGTCCTGGCGGCGGCCGGTGGCGATCACCCGGGGGCCGTCGCTCACCAGCCGCCGGGTGATCGCCTCGCCGAACCCGGCAGTGGCGCCCGTGACGAGCGCCGTGCTCAAAGGACGGTCAGCTCGACCTGGACGTTGTTGCGGGTCGCCTTGCTGTAGGGGCAAATCTCGTGCGCCTTGTGCACCAGCTTCTCGGCCGTCTCGCGGTCCACGCCGTCGATCTTGGCAGCGAGCCTGACGGAGAGGTAGAAGTTCGGCCCCGGGTCGGCGTGCAGCGTCACGTCCGCGTTGACGGTGATCTCGCCGGTCTTGACCTTCTCCGCGCCCGCGACCGCGCCGATCGCGCTGCCGAAGCAGGCGGAGTACCCGGCGGCGAACAGCTGCTCCGGGTTGGTGGCGCCCGCCTTGCCCGCGCCGCCCAGCTCCTTGGGCAGCGTCAGGTCGTGCTTCACGACGCCGTCATCGCTCTCCACGTGGCCGTTGCGGCCGGCGATGGTGCTGGCATGGGCGATGTACTCTGGCATGGCGGTCGTTCCCGTGTTCTGTCCGCAGGGTTTAACCCGATCAGCCCGGCAGATGGAAGCGGGCGGAGACGGGGCAGTGATCAGACAGGTGCTCTTTGCGGTCCGGGCCTTCGCGGTACACCAGCACGCGAAGGGAGGCCGGGTCGAGCCAGGCACGCGCCGCGCCGCCGGCCAGGATGTGGTCGATGAAGCGCCCGCCGCCCCAGCACGGGCTGTCGTGGCCTTCGTCCGCCAGCGCCAGCGGGGTTCCGGCGCGCAGGGCGGCCAGCACGTCGTCGTCCGGTCCCATCCAGCGGTTGAAGTCGCCCAGCATGACGAACGGCACGCCCTCGCGGCGGCGCTGCGCGACCCAGCCCTGCAGCACCGCCAGTTGGCCGCGCAGGGTGGCGCATTGCGGGCGGCTGCTGGCTTCCAGGTGGTCGCGCTGGCAGCCGGTCTTGAGGTGGACGGCGAGCAGGCGGAGCGGGCCGGACGGCAGGTCGAGCGTGAGGTCCAGCCCGCTGCGGAGGTGGTAGCGGGCGTCCGGGTAGAGGTCGAGCGCGGTGAGGTCCGGGTTGCGACGCACCGGGATGCCGCGGCGCACGGCGATGCCGACCCGCTGCACCACGTCGTCATTGGTGAAATACAGCGTGTAACGGTCGGGCGGGAACAGGACGGACGCTGGCGCCGGGCCGTCCACCTCCTCCATCGCCACCACGTCTGCCTCGAGCTGGGCGGCGTACCGCTTCAGCACCAGGAGGTCGGCGGCGGTCTTGGGAACCACGTCCGCGGGCAACGCCGGGTCGCCCAGGCTGCGGGTGGTGAGCCATTCCAGGTTCCAGGTCGCAACCTTGAGGTCACCCGCCCAGGCCGCGCCCGCCCATGCCGCGCCTGGCAGGACGGCCAGGAGCGCCAGCAGCCACCAGCGCCTCATCCGCCCATCCGGTGCGCGCCGCAGGTCAACAGGTAATCCGCCACTTGATCCATCACAGCCGGCTCCCGGGAAAGGTCCCGCGCGTCGCCCGGCGGAACCCAGATGACTGTCTCATAGCGCGCCCGGGTCAGCAGCACGCGATAGGCGTTCAGCTTGTTCTGCAGTTTCTCAGCTCCACGCGGCCGGGTCCAGGCGGTGCCGCGGAAGGCGCGGGCCTGCCAGGCGCCGCCGCCGCGGATCAGGTCGCCGTCCCAGCACAGGCCTGCGGCGTCCAGCTCCAGGCCTTGGGCGAAGAATTCGGTGGCGGCCACCTCGAGCGCGTCGGACGCGCGCACGTCCGGGAAGCGGTCGAGGAACCAGCGCGCGACGGCGGCCGGGTCGTCGTGCGGCAGCGCGCCGCCGAGGCCTTCCGCCCGCAGCCGCCGCGCGCCGGACGAGCAGAGCAGCCCCGCCCGGCGGCTGCCGCGGC
>CAXTPP010000087.1:0-15468 GCA_964246185.1 uncultured Acetobacteraceae bacterium | reverse complement strand
GGCTGGCCCGCCGCGCGCCGCCGATCAGCCCGGCCGGGGAAACGGCGATCGGCGAGGCCCTGGCGGCGTCGGCGGCCTTGCTGGCTGCCCTGCCCTGCCCGGCCGCGCGCCAGGTGGTCGATGTGGCGGGCGACGGGCGCAGCAACGCCGGGGCGCGTCCGGAGCCGGTGCGCGACCGGCTGGCGGCGGCAGGGGTGACGGTCAATGGGCTGTGCGTGCTGCACGAGGAGGCGGACCTGCTGCAGAGCTACATGGACGAGGTGATCGGCGGGCCGGACGCGTTCGCGGTGGCCTGCGCGGACTACGCCGGGTTCGCGGAGGCGATGCGGCGCAAGCTGGTGCGGGAGATGGCGTAGGCGCGGCGCAAGGCCAGAGGCTCTGCCTCTGGACTCCGCCAAAGGCAGAGCCTTCGGAATCCATTGATTTATAAGATGGTTGCCAAAGGCCTCAGGCCTTTGGCGGGTCTGGGCAGGGCTCAGCCTTGCTTTCCGGCAGATCAGTTGGCGCCAGGTCACGAGGGCGCAGGCTGCCGTGGCGTTGCGCGTAGGCGTGGGTGAACTCGGCCCCGAGCAGGAAGATCTGCGCCGAGTAGTACACCCACAGCAGCAGGATCGCGAGCGCCCCGGCGGCGCCGAAGCTGCTGCTGGTGGCCGTGCTGCCGATGTAGCGGCCGATCAGCGTCTTGCCGACGTCGAACAGCAGCCCGGTCACCAGGGCGCCGATGCCCACGTCCCGCCAGGACAGGCGCCGGTCCGGCAATATCTTGTAGATCGCGGCGAACAGCACCGAGATCAGCACGAACGAGAGGGCGAAGTTGAGCAGCCGGATCAGCAGCGCGATCTCCGGCACGAAGCCGCCGACATAGGTCTGCACGGCCGTGATGGCGGCGCTGGCCAGCAGGCTCACCGTCATCAGGAAGCCCATGGCCGCCACCATGCCCAGGCCGGCCGCCCGCGCGCGCACCAGCCGGCCGACCGTGGTGCGCGCGCGGCTGGGCGCGCCAGATGACGTTGAGCGCGCTCTGCATCTCGGAGAACACGCCGGTGGCGGTGACCAGCAGCGTGACCAGCCCGATGATGGTGGCCAGCCCGCCCGAACGGCTCTGCCCGGCGCTGCGGACCATGCCCTGGATGGCCACCGCCGCGTCATGCCCCATCAGGCCCTCGATCTGGTAGGCGAGCGCCCCCTCCGCCGCCTCGTCGCCGAACACGTAGCCGGCGATGGCGACGATGATGACCAGCACCGGCGCCAGCGAGAACACGGTATAGTAGGCGATCGCCGCGCCCCGGCTGAGCGCGTCGTCCGCGATGTAGCCGTTGATGCTGGCCTTGATGAGGGTCCACGTGCTGCCGAACATGCCTGGCGTGATGGATCGCGTGGCGCAAGGTTGCAAGGGGGCGCCGCTGGACCGTTTCAGGAGCGCTGGCCGCTGCATCGCCTCACACGGCGACCGGCGGGTTTGGCGGCGCTCGCCTTAGCCTGATCTTAAGCCGGCCAGGGTGTCATGGCGTCCATGCGCCGCGTTCTTTGCCTGCTGCTTCTGATGCTTACGCACGGCGCGTCCGCCATGCAGTTCGCCTACCATGCGGCTGCCCCCGCGGGCGGCGGTGGCCTGCTGTCCGCCTCCGGCAAGGTCGAGATGGGCGACGAGGAGCGGCTGCGCGCCGCCCTGCACGCCTTGCCTGCCGGCACGAAGCTGGCCGGGCTGACGCTCGACAGCCCGGGCGGCGATCTCGAAGAAGGCATGCGGCTGGCGGCTGCGGTTCACGAGGCACGGTTGCAGACGGTGGTGGGCGAGGGTGCGAAATGCGCTTCGGCGTGCTTCATCGTGTTCGCCGCCGGATCGCGCCGGTTCGCCGGCGCCGGGGCGCTGATCGGCGTGCACAGCGTGTCCTACCGCGGCGGCGACAACCCGGACGCGCAGGCGATGACGGTGAGGATGGCCCGGCGCCTGGCGGAATACGACGTGCCGGATGCGATACTCGGCAAGATGGTCACCGCCCAGCCCAGCCAGATCTGGTGGCTGACCCGCAGCGACCTGGCAAGCATGCAGGTCGATCCGAACGTGCCGCAGGCAGCCTCCATGCCTGTCGCGGTGGAGTTAAAGCCTGCCGTTCCGGTGGTCGAGCCTGGTTTCAGGCCCGGCTTCAGGATCGAGCCGGCGGCGCGGGGCTACCAGGTCGCTCCGGCGGCAGGCGGCTACCAGGTTTGGCGGCCGGGCTAGGCTGCCCGTTCAGCCAACGCCCAGGCCACTTCCGCCAGGGTCTTGAACTTGGTGCCGACGGTCAGCGCCCGGGCATCGGCGGCGTTGCCGTCCAGCGCCCGGCGGTACACCCCCGCCGCGATCGCCGCCCAGCGGAACAGCGAGAACACCACGAAGAAGTCCAGCTCCGGCACGCCCTCGCGCCCGGTGCGGCGGCAGTAGGCGGCGACGTACTCCGCCTCGCTGGGGATGCCGGGGATGCTTGCGCCCATCAGCCCTTCCATCTCGGCCGGCAGCCGCCATGGGATGCAGTTATACGCCAGGTCCGCCAGCGGATGGCCAAGGGTGGCAAGCTCCCAGTCCAGCACCGCCGCCACCCGCGGCTCGGTCGGGTGGAAGATCAGGTTGCCCAGGCGGAAATCGCCGTGCGCGATGGCGGTCTCGTCGGTGGCGGGCGTGTGGGCGGGCAGCCAGGCCATCAGCCGGTCCATCTCCGGCACGTCGCCGGTGTCGGAGGCGACGTACTGCCTGCTCCAACGGTCGATCTGCCGCGCCACGTAGGCTTGCGGGCGGCCGAAGCCGGACAGGCCCGCCGCCTGCCAGTCCACGCCGTGCAGCGCGGCCAGCACGCGGTTCATGTCGTCGTACATCGCGGCGCGGTCGGCCGGGGGCACGCCGGCCAGGGCGCGGTCGGCGAACACGCGGCCGGGCACGTGGTCCATCACGTAGAACATCGTGCCGATCACGGCGTCGTCCCGGCACAGCAGCCGCATGGGGGCCACCGGCGCCGCGGACCCGGCGAGGGCGGATTGCACGGCATACTCCCGGTCCACCGCGTGGGCGGACGGCAGCAGCGTGCCCGGCGGCTTCTTGCGCAGCACGTATTCCGCGGCCGGGGTGTGCAGGTGGTAGGTCGGGTTGGACTGGCCGCCCTGGAACTGGCGCACCGTGAGCGGGCCGGCGAAACCGGGGAGGTTGGCCGCGAGGTACTCGGCCAGCCGGGCTTCGTCGAGGCGGTGGTTGGCGAGGGGGGGAACGAGCACGGCGGCGCCGGGCGGCATGGCCCCCTCACCCTGCCCTCTCCCCGAGGGAGAGGGTTCCAGAAGGGAGCCGCTCATTCCAGGGCGGCTCCGCCGATGGTAACGCCGCCGTCGATCACGAAGGTTTGCCCGGTGGTGAAGCTGCCGGCGGGACTGGCCAGGAACACCGCCGCGCCGGCGATCTCGTCCGGCTCGCCGATGCGGGGCAGCGGGCTGTCCTTGACCCGCTTCTTGAGCACCGCCGGGTCTTCCCAGAGCGCCTTGGCGAAGTCGGTCCGCACCAGGCCGGGCGCTATGCAGTTGGCGCGGATGTTCTTCATCCCCCACTCCACCGCCAGGTTGCGCACGATGGCCGTGTCCGCCGCCTTGCTGATGCCGTAGGCGCCCAGCGTGGGCGTGCCGCGCAGCCCGGCGATCGAGCTGATGACGATGATGGTGCCGCCGCCGCGCTCGGCCATCTGCGGCAGAACCATGTTGCACAGCCAGAAATTGGACTTCACGTTCGACCCCATGATGCGGTCGAACGCGTCGTCCGGGCAGTTGATGGATGGGCCGAAATACGGGTTCACCGCCGCGTTGCAGACCAGGATGTCGATCCCGCCCCACTGGGCCACCGTGTCGTCCACCAGCTTCTGCAGCTGGTCCTTGTGGCCGATGTTGGCGGGCAGCACGATCGCCTCCCCGCCGCGCCCGCGGATGCCGGCCGCCACCGCCTCGCACGGCTCCGCCTTGCGGGACGACACGACCACCTTCGCGCCGTGTTCCGCCATCCGCTCGGCTATGGCGCGGCCGATGCCTTTCGAGCTGCCGGTTATCAACGCGACCTTGCCGGTCAGGTCGAATAGGCTGCTCATCATTCCGCCGCCATGTTCGGCCGGACCGGCTTGTACTTGGCCAGCTCCAGCCGCCCCAGCTGGTAGCGGTGCACCTCGTCCGGCCCGTCCACGATGCGCATGGTGCGCGCCACGGAGTACATCTTGGCCAGGCCGAAATCGTTGGACACGCCGCCGCCGCCGTGCGCCTGCATCGCCCAGTCGATCACCTGACAGGACATGTTGGGGATGGAGACCTTGATCTCGGCGATCTCGCGCCGGGCCGCCTTATTGCCCACCGTGTCCATCTTCCAGGCGGCGTGCAGCACCAGCAGGCGGCACTGGTCGATCATGATGCGGCTGTTGGCGATCCGCTCCATGGTCACGCCCTGCTCCGCCAGCGGCTTGCCGAACGGCTGGCGCTCCAGCGACCGCTTGCACATCAGCTCCAGCGCGCGTTCGGACAGGCCGATGGTGCGCATGCAGTGGTGGATGCGTCCCGGCCCGAGGCGGCCTTGGGCGATCTCGAAGCCGCGGCCCTCGCCCAGCAGGATGTTGGAGGCGGGCACCCGCACGTCCTCGAAGCTGATCTCGGCATGGCCGTGCGGCGCGTCGTCGTAGCCGAACACCGGCAGCATGCGGTGGATGGTGACGCCGGGGGTGTCGCGCGGCACCAGGATCATGGATTGCTGGCGGTGCTTGTCCATGTTCGCCGGGTCGGACTTGCCCATGACGATGAAGATGGCGCAGCGCGGGTCGCCGGCGCCGGAGGACCACCACTTGCGCCCGTTGATGACGTACTCGTCACCTTGGCGCTCGATCCGGGTCTCGATGTTGGTGGCGTCCGAGGATGCGACTGCCGGCTCCGTCATGCAGAACGCCGAGCGGATCTTGCCTTCCAGCAGCGGGGCGAGCCAGTCGCGCTTCTGGTCCTCCGTGCCGTAGAGGTCCAGCGTCTCCATGTTGCCGGTGTCGGGCGCCGAGCAGTTGAACACCTCGCTCGACCATTGCACCCGGCCCATGATCTCGGCCAGCGGCGCGTATTCCAGGTTGGTCAGGCCGTAGCCGTGCTTGCTGTGGGCCAGGAACAGGTTCCACAGCCCCTCGTCCTTGGCCTTCTGCTTGAGCTGCTCGCTGATCGGCAGCGGCTGCCAGCGGTCGGGCGCGCTGGCCAGCTGGGCGGCGTAGGTCGCCTCGTTGGGATAGACATATTCGTCCATGAAGGCCTGCAGCCGTGCCCGCAGGTCCTGCACCTTGTCCGAGAACTCGAATTCCATCGTGGTGTCCCTCCCTTGCAGACGTGGTGTTCGCAGGCGATACCGCCACCAACATCTAGCCCTGGCAAGCGGCTGAGTCGAACCTGCCTGCGGCCGCCAGCGTTCTGCATACCAACCGGCAGGCCCGCCGCAGGAGCACCACCCTGACCAACCCGCTCCCTGGATGGCTGCTGCTTTACGGCCATGACCCGGCGGTCCAGGGCGCGCTGATCCTGCTCGGGACGTTCGTGCTGGAGGATGCGGCCACCATCCTCGCCGCCATGGACGTGCAGGCCGGCAAGGTGTCCCTCGCGGTAGCGCTGGGGGCGCTCTACATCGGCATCGTGCTGGGGGATTTCTGGCTCTACGGCATGGGCCGCCTGGCGGTGTCAACGCCCTGGGCGCAGCGCTGGGCGCCGCCCAGCCGGTTCGCCCACAGCCGGGACTGGCTGCGCGGCCACGTGTTCAGCGTCGTCTTCGTCAGCCGCTTCCTGCCCGGGGCGCGGCTGCCGACCTACACCGCGTGCGGCTACTTCCGGACGGACCTCAAGCGGTTCGCGCTGGCGGTGGTGGTGGCCACGTCCATCTGGACCACGCTGCTGTTCACCATCTCGCTGCACCTGGGCCGTTTCCTGTCCGAGCACCTCGGCGTGTGGCGCTGGGCCGGCATGGCCGGATTCGCGCTGACGGTCCTGGTCGCGGGCCGCCTGGCCGTCCGGATGCAGGCGGCGCACCCATGACGGACGCCGCGCTGCCGGCAACCCATGCAGGGGCGAAACGCGACCGCCTGGTCTCGCCGTTCGAGTTCTGGCCCGGCTGGCTGTTCTATGCCCCCGTCGTGGCACAATGGCTCTGGCTGGGGCTGCGCTACGGGGACATGAGCCTGCCGACCGCCGCCAACCCCAGCATCGAGACCGGCGGCCTGTGCGGCGAGAGCAAGCTCGCCATTCTGGACCTGGCCGGACCGGAAGCGCAGGCCTGGATTGCGCCCTACGCCAGCTTCCACGCCGGCGTGGATGACACAGCGCACATAGCCGAACGCAGCGGCCTCGGCTGGCCGGCGGTGCTGAAGCCGGACATCGGCTGCAACGGCGCCGGCGTCCGCCTGGTGCACGACGCGGCGGCGTTGCAGGCGGCGGCGGCGGCGTTCCCGCACGGCACGCGCCTGCTGCTGCAGCGTTACGCGGCAGGCCCGGGCGAGGCCGGCGTGTTCTACATCCGCTACCCCGGCGAGGCGGGCCGCGTCACCTCCCTCACCTTAAAGGTGCAGCCCTCGGTCACCGGAGATGGCAGGTCCACCCTGGAGGCTCTGGTGCGGGCGGACCCGCGGGCGGGGCTGGTGCCCCACCTGTACCTGCCGCGGCTCGCCGCCCGGCTGGCGGAGGTGCCCGCGGCGGGCGAGGCGGTGCCGCTCGTGTTCACCGGCAACCACTGCAAGGGCGCGATATTCCACGACGGCGCCGGGTCGATCACCCCGGCGCTGACCCGGCAGGTCGACGCCATCGCCCGCGCCATTCCCGGCTTCCACTTCGGCCGCATCGACGTGCGCTACGGCTCGGAGGCGGCGCTGCGGCTGGGCCAGGGCTTCACCATCATCGAGGTGAACGGCGCCGGGTCGGAGGCGACGCACATCTGGGACGCGCGCTGCACGCTGCGGCAGGCCTACGCCGCCCAGTTCAGCCATTACCGTGCGGCATGGGAGATCGGCCGAATCAACCGGGCCAAGGGCCACCGCCCAAGCGGCCTGCGCGCCATGTATCGGCTGTGGCGGCTGCAACGCCGCGTGATGGCCTCCTACCCGTCAAACGATTGAGGAATGCGATGACCGAGACAGACCTGTTCCAGCCGGTGACCCTGGGCGACCTCCAGCTGGCCAACCGCGTCGTCATGGCGCCGCTCACCCGCAGCCGGGCGGGCAAGGGCGACGTGCAGGGCGAGCTGAACGCCGAGTACTACGCGCAAAGGGCCAGCGCCGGGCTGATCGTCAGCGAGGCGACCAACATCACCCAGCAGGGCAAGGGCTACGCCTACACCCCCGGCATCTATACGGACGAGCAGGTGGCGGGCTGGCGCATCGTCACCGACGCGGTCCATGCCAAGGGCGGGCGCATGTTCTGCCAGCTTTGGCACGTCGGCCGCATCAGCCATCCTTCGCTGCAGCCCGGCGGCGGCCTGCCGGTGTCCGCTTCCACGGTGAAGGCGGCGGGCCAGGCGTTCACCGAAACCGGGTTCCAGCCGCTGGTCGCGCCGCGCGCGCTGCGGACGGACGAGCTGCCCGGCCTGATCGCCGACTACCGCCACGCCGCCGGCTGCGCCAAGCGCGCCGGGTTCGACGGGGTCGAGATCCACGCCGCGAACGGCTACCTGCTGGAGCAGTTCCTGCGCACCCGCACCAACCAGCGCGCCGACCGCTATGGCGGCAGCGTGGAGAACCGGGTGCGGCTGACGCTGGAGGTGGCGGACGCCGTGGTGGGCGTGTGGGGCGGCCGGCGCGTCGGCATCCGGCTCTCGCCGGTCAGCCCGGCCAACGACATGGCCGGGTTCGAGGACGCGCAGGAGGTCTATGACACGCTGGTCAAGGGCCTGGACAAGCACGGCCTTTGCTACATGCACATCATCGAGGGCGCGACGCAGGGGCCGCGCGACAGCTCGCCGTTCGACTACGTGCAGATGCGCAAGCTGTTCCGCGGCCTGTACATGGCCAACAACGGCTACGACCTGAAGCTGGCGGAGGAGGAGCGGCGCGAGATGAAGGCCGACCTGATCGCGTTCGGCCGCCCGTTCATCACCAACCCGGACCTGATGGAGCGGCTGCGCGACGGCATCCCGCTCGCGCCGTCGGACGACAAGACGCACTGGTACGGCGGCGGGGCCGAGGGCTACACCGACTACAAGCCGGCGGAGCGCAAGGCGGCGTAAGCAGGCCGGCCGTTGCGTCACGGGCGCAGCGGCCTCGGCTGCACGCCTGCCTTCTGCCTTGCCTTGTTCCGTGCACCCTAATACAGGGCTTCCAGCCAGATCAGGGGAAAGCTAGGTGCGCCGGGGTTGGTATGCACTTTGCACGACGGCGTTCGTCGTAATGGTGGCGTTCGTCGTTTCAGGGTGCGTTGAGATCAACGTGGACAAGCACGTGGCGGCTGCCGGCTACACGGGGCAGGTTACCCGCGTGGCGGTATTCCTGCCAAAAGACGATGATTTTGGAAACACGTTCTCGCCGCAGTTCTCCAGCACGTTCAAGGCGGGCTTGCAGGCCGACCTGCAAGCCTGCAGCGTCACCCCGCTCATCTACCAAGTCGACAGCTCGGAGTCGGACGATCAGGCCAAGGCGCAAGCCGCGATCACGGCGTTCGCCCCGGATGCGACGTTGTCTGTCCGGCATAGCAACCGCTTCCTCATCAACGGCGATGACCGCGGCGAAACCTACGTGCTGACGATGAACGACCTGAGCCAGCACCGTGACATCTGGAGCGCCACGATCGGAGTGGGCTCCCCGGCACGCCTGTGGGTGGACAGGACAAGCACAGGCGCCAAGCTGGCCTCCAGGGCGGTGCGGCAGATGTCCGACGACGGCATCCTGAAATCCTGCCCGCCCCCGGCGAAAGCCGCCTGACGCCACAGCCAGCGGCCAGCTTGCCATAGCGCGCCCGCTCCGGCAGGAACGGGCGCGTCACGGGATAGGCGCAAGTTCGGCATGGATACGGTTCAAGCGGTGCTGATCGCCATCCTGCAGGGGGCCACCGAGCTGTTCCCGGTCAGCAGCCTGGGCCACGCCGTGGTGCTGCCCGCCCTGCTGCACTGGAACTTCGACCAGGCCTCCGCCGCCTTCCTGCCCTTCCTGGTGATGCTGCACGTGGGAACCGCGGTGGCGCTGCTCGGCTATTTCTGGCGGGACTGGCTGGCGCTGGGCCGGGGCGTGCTGGGCGTGTCGGGCGCGCAGCAGAACCAGGAGAGCCGCCGGGTCTTCCTGCTCATCGTGATCGCCACCATCCCGGCGGTGGTCGCCGGGTTCCTGCTGGAGCACTTCCTGCGCAGCCTGTTCGCCAACCCGCTGGTCGCGGCGCTCTTCCTTGCCGTGAACGGGCTGCTGCTGCTGTTCGGCGAGCGGCTGCGCAGCCGCAGCAGCCACCGGTCGCTGTCCAGCCTGACCTACCGGGACGCGCTCACCGTGGGCGTGTGGCAGTGCGCGGCGCTGATCCCCGGCATCTCCCGCTCCGGCGCCACCATCGTCGGCGGGCTGCTGCGCGGCATCGACCATGAGGGTTCGGCGCACTTCTCGTTCCTGATCGCGACGCCCATCATCCTCGGCGCGACCGTGCTGGAGGTGCCGAAGCTGCTGCGGGCGAACATCCCGCCCGGCACGCTGCAGGTGTCGCTGATCGCCGCCGTGGTGGCCGGGCTGGTGGCGCTGGCAAGCACCGCGTTCCTGATGCGTTACTTCCGCCACAACGACAAATGGGCGCTCAACCCGTTCGCCTACTACTGCCTGATCGCCGGCCTGGGAGCCTCGGCCTACCTCGCCTTCGCATGAGGCGGGTCACGCTTCTAGCCGCTTTGCTCGCCGGCGCGGCAGGGCCTGCGAACCCGGCGGCCACGCCGCTGTCGCGCGACACCCTGCCCTGGTGGCACGCCCGGCACGAGGACGCGCTGGCCCGCGTGCGGCAGGGCCACGTGGACCTGGTGTTCCTCGGCGACTCCATCATGCAGGACTGGGAGCAGCGCGGGCCGCCGGAGTGGCGGGACTTCGCGCCGCAGTGGCAGCGCTTCTACGGCGACCGCAACGCCGTCAACCTCGGCTTCAAAGGCGACACCACGGCCAGCCTGCTGTGGCGCATCGAGCACGGCGAGGTGGACGGCATCCAGCCCCGGGCCGCGGTGGTGCTGATCGGCGCCAACAACAACGGCCGGGCGCACTGGTCCGCCGAGCAGACGCTGGGCGGCATCGGCGCGGTGGTGGCTGCCCTCCACCGTCGGCTGCCCGGCACGAAGATAGTGCTGCTGTCCGTGCTGCCGTCCGACCGGTCGGAGTGGGTGGACCAGGCCACCGCCGCCATCAACCACGGGCTGGCCGAGCGCTACGGCGCCGGCGCCGACCCGGCGGTGGCCTACCTGGACGTAACCGGGGTTTTCCTGCGCGACGGCAAGCTGGACCGGGCGGCGTTCCTGGACGGCTACCTCACCCCGCCCGACCCGCTGCTACACCCGACGGCGCAGGCCCAGGCGCGGCTGTCCGAAGCGATCGAGCCGGCGCTGGCCAAGCTGATGGGCGACCGGCGGCACCCCTGACGAAACCGAGGCACATGACGATCGACCTGCGTGACCCTGCCCTGGCCGAGAGCGCGGTGCGCGCCGCCCTGAACCTCGCGCCGCACCCCGAAGGCGGCCACTACCGCGAGGCGTGGCGCGACCGGCCCACGTCGGGCCGCGGGGCCGCGAGCAGCATCCTGTTCCTGCTCGCGGCGGGGGAGCGGTCCCGCTGGCACCGCGTCGATGCCGCCGAGCTTTGGCTGTGGCAGGGCGGCGCGGCCCTGGCGCTCGGCATCGCCCCGGCCTCGGAGGGGGCGCAGGAACTCAGGCTCGGCCCGGACCTGGCGGGCGGCGAGGCGCTGCAAGGCATCGTGCCGGCGCATGCCTGGCAGGACGCGCGCAGCCTGGGGGCGTGGAGCCTGGTGAGCTGCATCGTGGCGCCCGCGTTCGACTTCGCCGGGTTCGAGCTGGCGCCGCCGGGCTGGTCGCCGCCACCGCGCGCGCTTTGACGACGGAGCCGCCTGATGCCGCTGCCGCTGTTCACCCTGGCCCTCGCCGCCTTCGCCATCGGCACGAGCGAGTTCATCATCGTCGGCCTGCTGCCCGACCTGGCCCGCGACCTGCACGTCAGCATCCCGAGCGCCGGCCTGCTGGTCACCGGATACGCGCTCGGCGTGGTCATAGGCGCTCCGATCCTGGCCGTGGCCACCGCCCGCGCGCCGCGCAAGGCCGCGCTGCTGGGCCTGATCGGCGCCTACGCGGTCGGCAACCTGCTTTGCGCCGCAGCACCCAGCTACGCCCTGCTGATGGCTGCCCGCATCCTCACCGCGCTTTGCCACGGCGCGTTCTTCGGCATCGGCTCGATCGTGGCGGCCGAGCTGGTCCCTCCGGCCAAGCGCGGCCAGGCGATCGCCGTCATGTTCAGCGGCCTCACACTGGCCAACGTGCTCGGCGTCCCGGCCGGCACCGCGCTCGGCCAGCGGGCGGGCTGGCGCGCCGCGTTCTGGTGCGTGGCGGCCCTGGCGCTGGCCGCCACCGCCGCCATCGCCTGGGTGCTGCCGCGGATGCCGAAGCCGCGGCCGGGCGGGCTGCTCGCGGAGTTCCGCGTGCTGGGCAAGCCGCAGGTGGTTCTGGCCATGCTGATGAGCGTGCTGCTCTCGGCGAGCCTGTTCAGCGTGCTCACCTACATCGCCCCGATGCTCGAAGGCGTCACCCGCGTCCCGCCCGCCGACGTGACCTGGCTGCTGCTGCTGTTCGGGGTGGGGATCACGGCCGGCAACCTGCTCGGCGGGCGGTTGGGCGACTGGCGGCTGATGCCCAGCATCGCCGGCGTGCAGGCCGGGCTGATCGTCGTCCTGGCCGCCTTCACGCTGACGCTGCCGCTGGCCGTGCCGGCCGCCGTCACCCTGGTCATCTGGGGCGTGCTGACCTTCGCGATCGCCGCCCCGCTGCAGATGCGGGTGATCGACACCGCGCCGGAAGCGCCGAACCTGGTGGCCACGCTGAACCAGGGCGCGTTCAACCTGGGCAACGCCGGCGGCGCCTGGCTCGGCAGCGCCGCGTTGGGCGCGGGCCTCGCCTACCGCTCGCTGCCGTGGCTCGGGGCTGGGTTGAGCTTGGCCGGGCTGGCGTTGACGATGCTGTCGATGGCCCTGGACCGGCGGGCCGCAGCGCCCACGCCACCTGGCAGGCTCATGCAGCGGCGCTGAGGCGGTCAGCCGGCCAGCTGCTCCGGCTCCGTGCGCACCCGCTTGACCACCAGCTTGTTCAGCGCGTGCACGTAGGCGCGCGCCGCCGAGACGATCGTGTCCGTGTCCGCCCCCTGCCCGTCCACCATCTTGCCGCCCTCCTCCAGGCGGACGGTGGTGCGGGCCTGCGCGTCCGTGCCCTCCGTCACCGCGCCGACGGAGAACAGCACCAGCGCGCCGTCGTGCGGGAAGATCGCCCGCAGCGCGTTGAACGTGGCATCCACGGGACCCAGCCCGGTGGCGGAGGCGGACTGCACCGCGCCGTCCACCTCCAGCTCCAGCTCGGCCTGCGCCGGGCCGTGCGAGCCGGCCTGCACCGCCAGCGAGACGAAGCGCAGCCGGGCATGGTCGCGCACCACCTCGTCGTCCACCAGCGCCACCAGGTCGTCGTCGTAGACCACCTTCTTGCGGTCGGCGAGGTCCTTGAAGCGGCGGAACGCCTCGTTCAGCCGGTTCTCCCCCACTTCGCCGTAGCCCAGCGCGCGCAGCTTGTCGCGGAACGCGGCGCGTCCGGAGTGCTTGCCCATCACCAGGCTCGACTTGGTCCAGCCGACGCTTTCCGGCGTCATGATCTCGTAGGTGGCGGCGTTCTTCAGCACGCCGTCCTGGTGGATGCCGCTCTCGTGCGCGAAGGCGTTGCGGCCGACGATGGCCTTGTTCGGCTGCACGTCGAAGCCGGTGATCGTCGCCAGCATCTTGGACACGCGCAGGATGTTGGGCGTCTTCACGCCTGTAACGTAGGGCACCGCGTCGTGCCGGGTGCGCAGCGCCATCACGATCTCCTCCAGCGCCGCGTTGCCCGCCCGCTCGCCGATGCCGTTGACGGTGCACTCCACCTGCCGGGCGCCTGCGCGCAGGGCGGCGATGGTGTTGGCCACCGCGAGGCCGAGATCGTTGTGGTTGTGGGTGGACAGGATCACCTCGTCCGCGCCCGGCACCCGCTCCCGCAGCATGCCGAAGATGCGCGTCATGTCCTCCGGCAGGGCGTAGCCCACGGTGTCCGGGATGTTGATGGTGGTGGCGCCGGCCTTGATCGCGGCTTCCACGCAGCGGCACAGGAACTCGGGCTCGGTGCGGCTGCCGTCCTCGGCGGACCACTCCACGTCGTCCGTGTATTGCCGGGCAAGCGCCACGCTGTCGGTCGCCAATTGGAGCACCGCGTCCGGCTCCATGCGCAGCTTGTACTTCATGTGCAGCGGGCTGGTGGACAGGAAGGTGTGGATGCGGGGCCGCTCGGCGCCGCGCACCGCCTCGGCCGCGCGCAGGATGTCGGCGCGGCCGGTGCGGGCCAAGCCGGCGATCACCGGGCCGCGCACCTCCTCGGCGATCAGCTTGACGCCCTCGAAATCGCCGGGGGAGGCGATCGGGAACCCAGCCTCGATCACGTCCACGCCCAGCTCGGCCAGCGCCTCCGCCATGCGCAGCTTCTCGTGCAGGTTCATCGAGAAGCCCGGCGACTGCTCGCCGTCCCGCAGGGTGGTGTCGAACAGGATGACGCGGTCTTCGGCCATGTCGCCGAAATGCGGGTGGGAGATCGTCATGGCGCGGTCCTCGTCGGCAGGCGGTTGGCAGGTGCTTCGTAACCCCTGGGCGACGCCGGCGCGGCGCTCAGGGGTTTTGAAGTCGGAGAAGGAGGATACCGCGCAGCATCGGCCAAGCCTACGGGCCCTGGGCGGGCGGTGGCAAGGCGGCATCGGCCAGCAGCCTTGCCGCGAGCGCAAGGCTGGCTTGCGAGGCGCCATCCAACGCCAACGCGCCGGCATCGTGGTAGGCGACGACCACGGCATCCGGGTGGAAGCCGGCGAGCGCCGCGGCCAGCGGGGCTTCCGGCGCTGCCAGCGCCGTGTTCATGCGCACGAACCAGACCTGGCCGGCGAACTCGCTGAAGTTCGCCGCCAGGTCCTCCCCGAAGCTGTCGGCGATCAGCAGCAGGCGGCCAGGATGGGTGCCGGCGCGGGTGATGGCGTCGAGCGCGTCGGGCAGCGCCGGGCGGCAGAAGCGGCCGGAGCACTGGGCGATGCCGGCGCCGCGCAGGTCGGCCGAGCTGACGTGGTCGCTCAGGCCCAGCCCCGGATAGAACAGGCTGAGGTCGGAGGCGATGCTGTCCGGGTGCAGCGACAGCGTCATCGACGGGCGCAGCCCCATGCTGGCCGCGACGAGTTCCGCCACCCGCAGCGGGCCTTCGCCGGCCCAGTGGAAGTGCCAGCGGGGCAGCACGTCGAAATGCGGCTTCATCGCCTGCATGGCGGCCAGCGGATAGATCACCGCCGGGTCATCCAGGGTGGCGGCGAGCCGGTCGGCCGCAGGGTCGGGGCAGGCGATGCCGGCGGGCAGGTCCTCCGGGTAGAGCCGGGGCGCGGTCGGCACGATCAGGAAGCGGAACGGCGCCCCGGCCGCACGGCCCGCCGCCAGCACCGGCCGGACCAGTGCCGCGGCGCGTTCGATCGCCGCCGCGTCCACGCCGTCGCCGCAGACATGGGCGATGAGCGAGCCGGGCGCACCTCCCGTGTGGTTGCCCAGGAACAGGCGTCCGTGCCGCCCTGCCACGATCGGCGGCGGCACGTAGCCGGTCAGCCGGTAGCGCAGCCAGGCTTCGGCGCGCCGGACCGGGGGCGGCTGCCAGGCCAGCGCGGCGGCAAGGAGGACGGTGAGCGCGCATGCGGCCAGGGCTATGTGGTAGGAGGCTCGCATGCAGGCAGGGTTTAGCACAGGGGCCGGCACGCCGCGCGAGGCGCTGCTGGCATTCCTGCGGCTCGGCCTGACCTCGTTCGGCGGGCCGGTGGCGCATCTCGGCTATTTCCGCGCCGAGTTCGTCGAGCGCCGCCGCTGGCTGGACGAGGCGGCCTACGCGGAGCTGGTCGGGCTGTGCCAGTTCCTGCCCGGCCCGGCTTCCAGCCAAACCGGCTTCGCGCTCGGGCTGCTGCGCGGCGGCTGGTGGGGGCGCTGGCGGCGTGGGTCGGGTTCACCCTGCCCTCCGCCCTCGCCATGGCTGCGTTCGCCACCGGGGCCGGCCGGCTGTCCGCCTCCGCCACCGGGGCAGCGCTGCTGCACGGGCTGATGCTGGTCGCCGTGGCGGTGGTGGCGCAGGCGGTGTGGGGGATGGCGCGCTCGCTCTGCCCGGACCGGGCGCGTGCCGGCATGGCGGTGGCGGCCCTGGCGCTGGCG
>CAXTPP010000086.1:0-15534 GCA_964246185.1 uncultured Acetobacteraceae bacterium | reverse complement strand
AGCCATCGGCACCTCCGCTCCCGCAGGAGCTTACGCAAGGTGTCCACCGTAACGGGGGATGGTCAAACTGCCCGTCGCACCCCAAGGCTGACCCGGCGGCACGCGATGGCTGGTCAAAAGACGGCTGCAAAACCACCTGGACCACATCGCGCAAGCCCGTCCAGGTTACCGCTTGACGCTTTGGTTGCAAGACGAAGCAAGGTTCGGACAGAGGGGCCGCACCTGCCATCGCTGGTTCGCTTGCGGCCAGCGTCCGCCCGGCATGTGCGACCCAGCGCTACGCCGGGACACACCTGTTTGCCGCCGTGCAGCCAAAGACCGGGGCTGCGTTTGCCCTGGTGCTGCCGTAACTGAACACCACTGCCATGCAGCTGTTCCTCGACCAGTTCAGCGCGACCCTGCTGCCGGGCGAGCACGCCGCCATGCTCATGGACCAAGCTGGATGGCACATCACCGACGACCTGCACATGCCGCCAAACGTCTCCATGGCGCTGCTGCCATCCCACAGCCCCGAACTCAACCCGGTCGAACAGGTCTAGCTCTACCTGCGGGAGCCATATCTCAGCCATAGGCTGCTCAACAGCTACGATGCCATCGTCGATGCACTCTGCACCGCCTGGAACAAGCTTACCATAGACCGACTGGCATCACTCACCAGCTATCCATACATAAACCAAGGCAGCTTCTAAGCAGGCCGGTATTAGACTTGTAATGCCAATTGCCCCACACGCTGACCTGTGGCAAGGCAAGGCTCTGCGTTCGTGTCCATTTCGATTGCCTTCCTCAGGCAATCGAAACCTTGAGGCCACTCGCTCAGACCTGCCAAAGGCCGGAGACCTTTGGCAGAGCCTCTGACCTGGCTTGCTTGACTGTTACTCTAAAGAACAGCCGGCACAGGTCGGCTTAAATCAGTTTAGCGATACTGATCAGCCTATAAACATTTTTTACTATAACCCTCAAGCGTTGTAGCGTTTGATCAGGCCAAGGGTCGCCAGGCCCACTATCATAACAGCGATCGACAACGGCTCTGGCACAGCGGTTTCATTGACGATCAGCTCGTACGGACCGCCAAAGTTCGCCTGCACTCCGCCATTGTTGTAGTAGCTCGCCCCGGCAACCACGTCAGGACGGGCGAGGACGGCTGGATCGACCGTGTTGCCCAATTGGGCTGCACTCGTGAGCGTCGGGTCTTGGATGCCGGCATAATAGGAGGTTCCCGTAGCGAGAGCGATCGGCGTGGCCGGCGTGAAGGTCAGTAGCGAAAAACCAGCCGTCAATGCGGTGTCCGGCACCGTCGCGACAAGGGTGGCGGCGCCTGGTCCGGTGGACCCATTGTCCGCGAACAGATCCACCGTGAACTGCGACGCTGGCGGCTGGGCCGATGTCAAGTTGAGCGTGATAGACGTAAGTGTGCCCGCGAACGGCGCAACAAACCTATCGGCCAGGATAGGGCCAGCGTTTACGACCGGGTCACCGCCATTCTCCGCCCCGCCGGTCGTGTCATAGATCACGGTGGCCTGGGCCATGTGCGCCAGCGCCATGACGAGCACAGGAGCGATAAATGCAGCGCGCCGGGACGGCTTGTTGCTCGACATGACCGTTGGTTTCCGTTGTGTTGACGCTAAGTGCGATAACACCTCCCATCTTGGTGACGCAATAAGGCGCCGTAGGGTTTTTGGCGTTTAATTGGACGCATCCCAAATTTTAATGTTTGTCGTATCCACGGGAGCAGTGTTGGGTCAGGGCTTGGTCTATTGGCCCATGGCAGGGCGATGGTCATCTCGTGTTGGGTCTTTGCCCCAAGCCACGTCACCGGGCATTTGTTCTGCCAAGGTCGGAGCTGCTTGCCAACCTGCCAGGCCAGGCCGCTTCTAGGCGTCCATTTTCAATGCTGCCAGAAACGCGCTCTGCGGAATTTCCACCTTGCCGAACTGGCGCATCCGCTTCTTGCCCTCCTTTTGCTTCTCAAGCAGCTTGCGCTTGCGGCTGATGTCGCCGCCGTAGCACTTGGCGGTCACGTCCTTGCTCAGCGCGCCGATCGTCTCGCGCGCGATCACCCGGCCGCCAATTGCTGCCTGCACCGCGATCTTGAACAACTGGCGCGGGATCAGCTCCTTCAGCTTGGCGCAGATCGCGCGTCCCCGGTGCTCGGCGGCGCTACGGTGGGCGATGAAGCTCAGCGCGTCCACCGGGTCCTGGTTGACCAGGATGGTGATGCGAACGAGGTCGCTCTCCTGGTAGTCGGCCATCGCGTAGTCGAAGCTGGCGTAGCCGCGGCTGATTGACTTCAGCCGGTCATAGAAGTCGAACACCACCTCGTTCAGCGGCAGGCGGTACACCGCCATGGCGCGGTTGCCGACATAGGTGAGATCCTGCTGCTGGCCGCGGCGCTCGTTGCACAGGGTCAGCACGGAGCCAAGATAGTCGTCCGGCACCATGATGGTGGCCTTGATCCACGGCTCGCTGATGTGGTCGATGAAGGTTGGGTCCGGCATGTCCGCCGGGTTGTGCAACAGGTCCACGGCACCGTTGTTGCGGTGGATCTCGTAAACCACGGAGGGCGCGGTCGCGATCAGGTCCAGGTCGAACTCGCGTGACAGCCGCTCCTGGATGATCTCTAGGTGCAGCAGGCCGAGGAAGCCGCAGCGGTAGCCGAAGCCGAGTGCGGCCGACGTTTCCGCCTCGTAGTGGAAGCTCGCGTCGTTCAGCCGCAGCTTGCCCAGGCTGTCGCGCAGCTTCTCGAAATCGTCGGCATCGACCGGGAACAGCCCGCACCACACCACGGGAATGCTGGGCTTGAAGCCGGGCAGCGCCTGCGTCGCCGGGTTGCGGTCGTCGGTGATGGTGTCGCCCACGTTGCAGTCGGCGACGGTCTTGATGGCGGCGGTGATGTAGCCCATCTCGCCCGGCCCGAGATCGTCGGTGGCGATCATCTTGGGGGTGAACACGCCGACCTGCTCGACCAGGTGGGCGGCACCGTTGGACATCATGCGGACCTTCATGCCGCGCTTCATGCGGCCGTCCCGCACCCGCACCAGGATCACCACGCCGAGATACTGGTCATACCAGCTGTCCACCAGCAGGGCGGTCAGCGGCTTGGTGGCGTCCCCGGTAGGGGGCGGCAGCCGGGTCACCAACGCTTCCAGCACACCCTCGATGTTGAGGCCGGTCTTGGCGCTGATCAGCACCGCGTCGTCCGCCGGGATGCCGATCACGTCCTCGATCTGCTGGCGCACCCGCTCCGGCTCGGCGGCCGGCAGGTCGACCTTGTTCAGCACGGGGACGATCTCGTGGTTGGCGTCCATCGCCTGGTAGACGTTGGCCAGCGTCTGCGCCTCGACGCCCTGGGAGGCATCCACCACCAGCAGGCTGCCCTCGCAGGCAGCGAGCGAGCGGCTGACCTCGTAGGCGAAGTCCACGTGGCCCGGCGTGTCCATCAGGTTCAGCTCGTAGGTCAGCCCGTCGTGCGCCTTGTAGGCCAGCCGCACGGTCTGCGCCTTGATGGTGATGCCGCGCTCCTTCTCCAGGTCCATGTTGTCGAGCACCTGCGCCGTCATCTCCCGGTCGGTCAGCCCGCCACAGGCCTGGATCAGCCGGTCGGCCAGCGTGGACTTGCCGTGGTCGATGTGGGCGATGATGGAGAAGTTGCGGATGCGATCGAGCGGGGTGTCGGTCATTCCCTTCATGTAGGGGAGTCCGCCGGCATTGTCAGCCGAGCGAGTTGCCGAGGGTTGGGCGCGTTGCCGAGGGCTGGCACGATTGCCGGCGCGATTGACCGGCCATCCCCGGCCCAGCTAGGTTTGGCACCGTAATCAACAGGACATAGATAGATGGTCGCCAACAGCTTTCGCACGACCTCCGGCAACCAGGCCTGGGACGTTGCCGGCAACTGGACGGGCGGCGTCCCGGGGGTGAGCGACGCGGTCTCGATCACCGGGTCAGCTTCCAACGCCTCGACCGTCCAGATCAGCTCGGCAGACCCGGCCTACACCGTCGCGTCGCTCGCCTACGTGGCCCAGAACGCTTCGATGCCGGAGGAGCTGGCCGTCAGCGGCAGCCTGACCGTCACGGGCAGCGCCTCGTTCGACGGCGGCATCCTGGGCGTGCAGAACGGCGGCAGCGCCACGCTGCAGGGCACCACGACGCTGTCCAACTTTGCGGACGTGCAGGTCGGCGGAACGTCGCCCGGCTATCTTGCGCTGGCCATTCTGCAAGGGACGGGGACCAACAGCTTCGCCGTGTTCAGCGGCGCCGCGTCCGTCGCCATCGCGAAGGGTTCGACCAACTTCACCGTCGAGGGCGGAACGCTGACCGTCGGCGCCACGTCCGGCACCGACGTCTTCGGCCTGGCCGGCGGCACCCTGTCGCTCGGCACCAGCGCAACCAGCCTGACCGACACCATTGACCCGACGGCTGCCACGGCGATCGACCTGACCGAGGTCGTCTACCAGTCGGGCGAAACCACCCTGGTCACCCAAACCGCCGTCACCGCCGGCTACACGCAGTACAGCGTCCAAATCGACTCGGCCGCGGGCCGGCCCATGTTCACCTTCAACCAGGTGGACGAAGCTGGGTCGGCGCCCGCTCCCATCGTCAGCCTCGCCAGCGACGCCAATGGCGGCACGCTGGTCAACGTCGCGTGTTACGCCGCCGGAACCTACATCTTGACCCCGGCCGGCGAGGTCGCGGCGGAGCGGCTGCAACCGGGCGACCATGTGGTGACGGCGGCGGGCCACCCGGAGCCGATCGTCTGGGTGGGACGCCGAAGCTATGCCGGGCGTTTCCTGGCGGGCCAGCCGCACCTGCTGCCGATCCGCATCCGCGCCGGGGCGCTCGGCGCTGGCCTGCCGCGCCGTGACCTCCTGGTGTCGCCCTGCCACGCCATGTTCCTGGACGGCGTGCTGGTGCCCGCAGCCAGCCTGGTCAACGGCGGGACGATCGTGCGCGAGCGGGCCGCCCAGCGCGTGGACTACATCCACATCGAGCTGGCCCGGCACGACCTGATCCTGGCCGAGGGAGCGCCCAGCGAGACGTTCGTGGACGATGGCAGCCGTGGCCTGTTCCACGATGCCGCCGGGCATGTCCCGCTGCACCCGGCGGCGGCCGAGTATTGCGCGCCGCGGCTCACCGACGGCTACGAGGTCGAAGCGATCCGCAACCGGCTGGCATCGCACGAGACAGCCCTGGCCGCCTGAACACGTGCCGCGACGGCCGGGCCGAATGCTGGAAGGACATCGCCGATGCTGACCCGCCGCACCCTGCTCGCCGCCGGGGCCGCCGTGCCGCTCGCCGCTCCTACCCTGGGACGGGCGCAGGCTCGTCCGCTGATCAAGATCGGCGTGCTGACCGACATGTCCGGTCCCTACCGAGACACGGCGGGGCCGGGTTCGGTCGCCTGCGTGCAGCAGGCGGTGCGGCAGTTCCAGTCCACGGCGTTCGAGATCCAGGTGCTGGCCGCGGACCATCAGAACAAGCCGGACGTGGGCGCGGCCATCGCCCGGCAGTGGTTCGACCAGGACGGCGTCGATGTCATCGTGGACGTGCCGACCTCCTCCGTGGCCTTGGCGGTCAACTCGGTCGCGAAGGACAAGAACAAGCTTTATATCAACACCGGCGCTGGCACCGGGGACCTCACGGGCAGCCAGTGCACGCCGGTCACCATCCACTGGTCCTACGACACCTACATGCTGGCACGCTCCACCGCCTCGCAGCTGACCAAGATCGGCGGCGGCAAGTGGGCGCTCGTCACGGCCGACTACGTGTTCGGCCAGCAGTTGGCGCGCGACGCGATCCGCTTCGCCAAGGAGGCCGGCGCGACCGTCACGGGGGAGCAGCGCTACCCGTTCCCGGCGACCACAGACTTCTCGTCTTTCCTGCTCGCGGCGCAGGCAAGCGGTGCCAACGTGCTCGGCCTGGCTAACGCGGGCACTGACACCGTCAATTGCGTCAAGCAGGCGCACGAGTTCGGGCTGTTGCAGACGATGAAGGTGGCGGCGCTGCTGCTGGAAATCTCGGATATCCAGTCGATCGGGACGGAGATCGGCGCGGGGCTGTACGCCAGCACGTCGTTCTACTGGGATGCCAACGAGGGCACGCGCCGCTTCACCAAGGCGGTGCAGGCCGCGATGCCCAACCAGGCGCCGCCGGACATGATCCAGGCCGGCTGCTACGCCGGGGCGCTGCACTACCTCAAGGCGGTGGCAGCACTTGGGCCGGAGCGCGCCCGCGACGGGGCGGCGGCGTGCGCGCAGATGAAGGCCGTGCCGACCGACGACGAGGCGTTCGGCCCGGGCCGCATCCGGCAGGACGGGCTCTGCCTGCTGCCAGCCTACCTCTACCAGGTGAAGACGGCGGCCGAGAGCCACGGCAAGTGGGATTTGCAGAAGCTAGTGGCCACCACGCCCGCCACCGAGGCATGGAAGCCGCTGGCGGAGGAGGCCTGCACGCTGGCGCCGGGCGAGTAGGTGGCTGCCGGGCTGCGCTACGGCGTGGAGGTGCGCGCCGCCCAGCCGGCCGACGCGCCGGAACTGGCCCGCCTGCTCGGAACAGATGCCAGGACGATGGCGGAGCGGCTGGAAACGATGCGCGGCAACGCAAGCACGGCTGCCCTGGTCGCCACCGGGTATGCGGGGCTTGCCGGCTTGGTGGCGCTGCACTGGGCGCCAGGCCTGTTGCACGCCCAGCCGGTCGCCCACGCCACTGCGCTGGTGGTCGATCCGGGGGAACGGCGGCACGGCATCGGACGACTGCTGCTAAAAGCAGCGTCCCAGGCGGCACGGATAGCGGGATGCAGCCTGCTGCTGCTCGCGCCGGAGGGGGAGGCGGCCGAGGCCTTCTGCCGCGCTACCGGGTTCAGCGGGCATGGGCTGCTGCTGGAACGCCCGCTACGGCGACGGGGAACGGAGTGAGCGGACGCTCTCGAACAGCAGTATCTTCTGCCCCGCCCGGCGGAAATGGCCGGCTTGCCGCATCCCGATCGCGCCCAGCACAGTGCGGGAGGCGATGTTGACGGCCTGCGCGGCCGCCACGACCCGGGTCAGCCCGCCTCGCTCATGTGCATCCCGCAGCACGGCCTCGGCAGCTTCACGGGCGTAGCCTTGGCCGCGGGTGGCCGGGGCGAAGGCGAAGCGCAGGGCGATGCCGCGGGCGTCAGGCCGTTCGTGCAGCCCGGTGACGCCGAGCAGCGCGCCACGCGTGTCCCGCGCCGTCCACATGCCGACATCGTGGAGCGTCCAGAACGCCAGCTCGCTGGCCAGATCCTCCGCTGTCTGCGTCGGGGTGCGGATGCCGCCCAGCATGGTGGCCCAGGTGAGCGGGTCGGCCTTGAAGCGCACCAGCTCGGCCAGGTCGTAAGGCGCAAAGGGCGACAGCAGCAGCCGCCCCGTGCGGATTGGATGCACCTATCTGGCGAGCGGCCGGTACTTGATGCGGTGCGGGTCGGTGCTGTTCTCACCTAGGCGGCGGCGCTTGTCTTCCTCGTAGGCCTGGAAGTTGCCCTCGAACCATTCGACGTGGCTGTCGCCCTCGAAGGCCAGGATGTGCGTCGCCAGGCGGTCCAGGAACCAGCGGTCGTGGCTGATGATGACGGCGCACCCGGCGAACTCCGCCAGCGCTTCCTCCAGCGCCCGCAGCGTGTCCACGTCGAGGTCGTTGGTCGGCTCGTCCAGCAGGATGACGTTGCTCTCGGACTTCAGCATCTTGGCCAGGTGGACCCGGTTGCGCTCGCCGCCGGAGAGGATGCCGACGCGCTTCTGCTGGTCGCTGCCCTTGAAGTTGAACGCGCCCACGTAGGCGCGCGACTGCACGGCGCGCTTGCCGAGGTGGATCACGTCGGTGCCGCCGCTGATCTCCTCCCATACGGTCTTGCTGCCGTCCAGGCTGTCGCGCGACTGGTCCACGTAGCCGAGCTTGACAGTCTCGCCCACCACCAGCTCGCCGCCGTCCGGCTCCTCCTGGTCGGTGATCATGCGGAACAGCGTGGTCTTGCCGGCGCCGTTCGGCCCGATCACGCCGACGATGCCGCCGGGCGGCAGCTTGAACGAGAGGCCGTCGATCAGCAGCCGGTTGCCGAACACCTTTCGCACCTTGTCCGCCGTGATCACCGTGCCGCCGAGGCGCGGGCCGGGCGGGATGACGATCTCGGCGGTGCCGCCCGCGAGTTCCGCGGATTTCGCCAGCATCTGCTCGTATTTCTCGATGCGGGCACGGCTCTTGGTCTGGCGGGCGCGCGGCGAGGACTGGATCCATTCCTGCTCGGCGGCCAGCGAACGCTGCCTCGAACTCTCCTCCTTCTCCTCCTGCTTCAGCCGCTTGCGCTTCTGGTCCAGCCAGGACGAGTAGTTGCCCTCGAACGGATAGCCGCGGCCGCGCTCGATCTCCAGGATCCAGTTGGTGACGTTGTCCAGGAAGTAGCGGTCGTGCGTCACGATCATCACGGTGCCGGCGTATTCCCGCAGCGTCTTCTCCAGCCAGCCGACGCTTTCCGCGTCCAGGTGGTTGGTGGGCTCGTCCAGCAGCAGCAGCTCCGGCTTCTCGAGCAGCAGCCGGCACAGCGCGACCCGGCGGCGCTCCCCGCCCGAGAGCTTGTCGATGCTGCTGTCCGGCGGCGGGCAGCGCAGGGCGTCGAGCGCGATCTCGATGCGGCGGTCCAGCTCCCAGCCGTCTTCCGCGTCGATCTTCTCCTGCAGCTCGGCCTGCTCGGCCAGCAGCTCGTTCATCCTGTCGTCGTCCATCGGCTCGCCGAACAGCTCGCTGATGGCGTTGAACCGGTCGATGGCGGCCTTGAGCGAGCCGAACGCGAGCATGACGTTCTCCGCCACCGTCTTGTCCGGGTCGAGGTGTGGCTCCTGCTCCAGGTATCCGACGCGCACGCCTTCGGCGGCCCAGGCCTCGCCGCCGTATTCGGTCTCGCGCCCTGCCATGATCTTGAGCAAGGTCGATTTGCCGGCGCCGTTGACCCCGAGCACGCCGATCTTCACGCCGGGGAGAAAGGAGAGAGTGATGCCCTTGAACACCTCGCGGCCGCCAGGGTAGGCCTTGGTGAGGTCTTTCATGACGTAGGCGTATTGGTAGGCGGCCATGGCAGGCTCCCTCGCACGGCAGGCGGAGCGGTGATTTAGGCTGGCGGAACGGGGAGGGCAACCGACGGCGCTTCACACGTGCGGTTCCGCATGGCATGGCTTCGGCCATGGACCAGGCGCCAGAAGCCATCATGTCCGCGCCGTCAGGCTCGCATCCTGCGATCATGCCCGACGACGTGCGGAACGAATTGGACGAGCTGTGCCGCCGTTTCCATGTCCAGACCCTGGACGTGTTCGGCTCAGCCAACACTGAGCATTTCGATCCAAGCCGCAGCGACATCGACATGCTGGTCGAGTTTCCGCCGCTTCCCGGTTCGGGCAGGGCCGACGCCTATTTCAGCTTGCATGCGGCTTTGCAGTTGTTGTTCCAGCGCCGGGTCGATTTGCTCACCGTGCCGTCGGTCAGGAACCCATACCTGAAGCGCTCGATCGAGCAGACCCGGCGTCAGTTGTTTCCCGGCCTTGATCTCGGCGCGCGGCAGGGTAAGGCTGAGCGACGCTTTGCAAGCCTTGGACACCATTCAGGGCTTTCTTGCTGGAAAGACCTAGGACAATTACTTGGAAAGCAAGCTTCTGCGCAGCGGGGTCGAGCGCCAGTTGGAGATTGCTGGAGAGGCGTTGGCGGTGTTTCGCCGGCTTGAACCGGAGCTGTCAATGAGTGCTGACGACCTCACGCAAGCGATCGGGTTCCGGAACATCTTAGCGCATGAATATGGCAGCGTAGATGACGAGATCGTCTGGCAGGTGGCGACGTTCTATGCGCCTCAGCTACATCAAACCATCGCTGGCATGCTGGCTGACAACGACTGACAGCGTTCTCATGCTTGGCTGATGATTCGCGAAGGCTGAACGCATGCGCCCGGTAGGACTTGAACCCACGACCAAGCCGTTATGAGCGGCCCGCTCTAACCAACTGAGCTACGGGCGCATGCCCATCCTCAATGCCCCAGCCCGCATCAGCTTGGCAAGGATCAGGCCCGCCACTAGGGTCCGGCGCATTCGCAACCGACCCCGAGGCCGCATCCATGGACGTCAGCAAGCTCGCCACCGGCAAGGCGCCGCCGCACGACATCAACGTCGTGATCGAAATACCGCAGGGGTCCCAGGTCAAGTACGAGGTGGACAAGGACAGCGGCGCCATGGTCGTGGACCGCTTCCTGTTCACCCCCATGGCCTATCCCGCCGCCTACGGCTTCATCCCCGGCACCCTTGCCGAGGACGGCGACCCAGCGGACGCGCTCGTGCTCACCCCCGCCGCTCCCGTGGTGCCTGGCGCGGTGATTCGTTGCCGCCCGATCGGCATGTTGCAGATGGAGGACGAGAGCGGCCAGGACGAGAAGATCATCTGCGTCCCGCACGACAAGATCCATCCGCAGTTCAAGACGGTGCAGGCCGTCGAGGATCTCCCGGAGATCACCCGCCAGGCCATCGAGCACTTCTTCACCCGCTACAAGGACCTTGAACCCGGCAAGTGGGTGAAGGTCACCGGCTGGGCGGACAAGGCGGCGGCTGAGGCAGTGATCGAGAAGGCAATCGCGGCCGCCAAGTAGCGATGGCAGTCCGCCAGCTCTGGCTGCAAGGGCTGGCGCTGCTGCTGGTACTCGCCGCCTGCACCGTGCGGGACCAGCTTGCCGCCTCGGCGGGATGCCCAAGCGGTTTGCAAGGCGGCTTGCAGGCCTGCCTGGACGGGCTGCGCCCGGGCGCCACGCTGGCGCTGCCGCCAGGGCGGATCGTGCTGACTGAGCCGCTGTTGATCCATCGCCGGGTCACGTTGACGACAGCGGGGCATGATGCGCCGTGTGGGTTGGATGGCGCGGGGTGCGCGGTGCTCGCGCTGCGGATGGCTGGCCGGGGCTCCCCGACCCAGCGCGCCATCACCGTGGCAGCTGCCGGCAGCGTGCTGGACCACCTGGTCATCGAGGGCGGCAAGGCGGACCCGGCGCGCGATGACGGTCCAGCGTGCCGTGGCGCTGGCCGGCCCACCATGGGCGGCCTGGCGATCACGGCGGCTGATGTCACGATCTCCGGCAGCGTGGTGCGGGACGCCGCCTGCTACAGCGCCGTGGTGGCCGACGCCGGCGCGGCCGGGCTGCGCTTCGTCGGCAACGCCGTGGTGTCCAACGGCACACACGACCGCGCTGCGATGTGGGCCGATGGGCTGACGGTGACCGACGGGGTGGGCGACGTGATCCGCGGCAACCTGTTCCGCGACAATACGGACGTGCAGCTGGTGCTGGGCGGCTGCCTGCGCTGTACGGTGGCGGACAACCGCATCGAGGTCTCAGACGCTCCTGGCGCCGGCTCGTTCGCCGGCCTGCTGGCGCACGGCTGGCCGAACAGCAGCGGGGACTACGCCGGCACGGCGATCACCGGCAATACGGTGGATTGCGGCGCTGCCCGGCGCTGCGGCTTCGGCATCGGGGTGGGCGGGCGCGCCTGGTACGCCTCACCCACGTCTGGCGGGCTGATCGCCGGCAACACGGTGGCGCGGGCGCAAGTGGGCATCAACGTGGGCGACGCGACCGGGCCAGTGGCGATGCGGGACAATGTCGTGACGAAGTCCGGCGGGCCGGTGCGGTCGCATTGCGGGCTATGGTTCGCCGGGCCGGTGAACGTCAGCCCCGTGTCGCGCCGCTTCGTGGACGCGACAGCGGGCGTGGCGATGCCGGCAGAAGCAGTGACGGACCGGGACTTTGCCAGGTGTCTGCCGGGAACGTAGCAGGCGCGGCGTCGCGGCGGCCCCATAAGGCAGCCAAGTCACTGCAAGCTTGTGCCGCGAGACAATGAGAAGGCTCTGCTGGCTGGCTCAATAGCCTCGAGCGCCGCAAGCACGGTGGAAAACAAGCCGATCTGCACGCCGTCCCGGCACCTCCAAAGTTGGACGCCCTTATCCAGCCGCGCTACGCCCCAGCAGGCCCAAGAATGCCCTACACGGTATACCATGATGAAGTCGCTCTCCTCCGGCATGCATCCCCCAGCACCGGAGTCTACTTGGACGCTATCATACCCCAAGGACAACGCCTGGTCGGCCCATGCTTCTGCGTCGATCTTATTTTGTGAAAGCAGGCAATTTTTGTGAATTGGCTTGATTGGGAATGCCAGGCTGTTCGAGCCAACTCCCGTTGCCAACATGATCGTTCATTCTTCTTGCCAGCATGTGATCCGACCCTGCCGTATTCCAGCGCACCAGGCGGGTCATAGTCGGCCACCTAGAACGAAGCGGACCTTCTAGGGCCGGCTTGGCGCTGTCAGGCATTTTTGTGTCCATATCTGACCATATCTTCGGATCAGCTCGCTTCGACACCCTCGGAATATACTCAGATGCAAGCTGGCCGCGTGCGAACCACACCGCCACGAAGGCATGGGCCGGCTGATCAAGCCTGCTTGCATATCTGGCATCGCCTAGCCCGCGCTGTCCTCTTGCGAACCTCGTGATGACCATGCCACCCTCGGATCGGCTATGGACGAGCTTCGTTATGGTGCGGTTAGGCCTGCGCGGAGCCGATCCAGGTAGCCGGCACAGGAGGATTGCGGAGTGGCCCTGACAGCCAACTGCCTTCGCGGTCGTGCGGCAAGCTGTTTTGGCAGGGCAGCGGCCGGTTGAACCCTATGACGTTTGCCGACCGCGTTCAGGGCAGGCTGGACCGCCTGGACCTGTCCCTCGACGAAGCGGCCCGGGCGGCGGGCCTTTCTGCCGACTTCCTGCCCAAGCTGCTGGCTGGCAGCCTGCCGCCGCCCCGGGGCCAACGCCTGGTCAAGCTGGCGGACATGCTGGCAACGTCCGTCTCCTACCTGGTGGGTCTGGAGCCGGACGCCCCGGTCCCGGACGAGTACCTCGCGGAGGACCAGGGCAGCCTGGGCCTGCTGGCCGGCGACGAGGAGGGCTTGCTGCGGGCCTACCGGCGGCTGGACGTATCCTCGCGCACTGCCCTGCTCCAAATCGTGCTGAAAATGGCGCCAGAACCGGAGATTTTCGAGAAGAAGCCCCGTCGCTAGGCGTCTCGCCGCATCACGTGAAGCCATAGAGTCGGACCGGATTGTCCACCAGCACCGCCTGGCGCTGCGCCGGGTCAGGCACCCACTCGGCCAGCAGGTCGAGCAGGTCGCCCACGTTCGGCATCGGGCCGTATGTTGCCACGTGCGGCCAGTCGGAGCCCCACACGCAACGCTCCGGGCCGGCCGCGAGCAAGGCCTGCGCGAGCGGCACGGTGTCCCGGTAGGGTGGCCCGGACGCCGAAACGCGATAGGCGCCCGACAGCTTGACCCAGCACGCGCCGTCCCGCACGAGGGAGATCAAGCCCTGCAACCCTGGATCGTGCAGCCCCGCCGCGACCGGAACGTGGCCCATGTGGTCCACGACGAACGGCACGTGCAGGCGGGCCAGCCGCGGCATAATGTCCGGGAGCGATCGCACGTCGAGCAGGAGTTCCAGGTGCCAGCCCAGCTCGCGGCACAGTGCGCCATACTCCTCGAGCCGGGTGAGCCCGATGCCGCCGCCGAACAGCACGTTCAGCCGCAGGCCGACCACCCCGGCGGCCCGCAGGCCCGCATATTCCCGGTCCGGCAGGCCGATTGGCACGACGGCGACGCCCCGCAGCCGCGCCGGGTTCGCCTTGAGAGTTCGCACCAGGAGGCGGTTGTCGGCGCCGTGCACGCTCACCTGCACCAGCACGCCGCGCGCCATCCCGGCCGCGTCCAGCATCTCCAGGTAGGCGCCCGCGGGCGCTGCAGGCGGGTTGTAGCTGCGTGCCGGCTCGAACGGGTATTCGGGCGGCAGGCCAATCACGTGAGCGTGGCAGTCCACCGCACCCGGCGGCGGCGTAAACCGGGCCGGGCCGTGCGGCCGCGGATCAGGGCCGGGGCAGTTTGGAATGTCAGGCATCGCGCACCAGCTCAGGCATCGGCCACCAGCACCCGGCCGCGCGTCTCCGGCAGCAGCAGGGCGGCGGCGAAGAACAGGCCGTAAGCGGCGGCGGCGAACAGCCCCATGGCGTCGGCCAACGGCATGGACTGCGACAGGTAGCCCACCAGCGCCGGGAACAGCGCGCCCATGCCGCGGCCGAAATTGTAGCAGAAGCCCTGGCCGGAGCCGCGCACCGCGGTCGGGTAGATCTCGGTCAGGAACGGCCCCATGCCGGAGAAGTAGCCGCTGGCGAAGAACCCGAGCGGGAAGCCGAGCACCAGCATCGCGCCGTTGCCGATGTCGAGCTGGGTGTAGGCCAGCACGAGCGCCAGCGCGCCGGCGGAGAAGATCATGAACAGCGGACGCCGCCCGATCCGGTCGGCGAGCCACGCGCCCGTGAGATAGCCGGCGAAGCTGCCGCTGATCAGCACCGCCAGGTAGGCGGTCGAGTTCAGCACCGTCAGCCCGCGCGCGGTGCGCAAGAATTGCGGCAGCCAGGTGGTGATGGCGTAGTAGCCGCCCTGCGCGCCCATGCTGAGCAGCGCGGCCAGGATGGTGGTGCGCAGCAGCGCGGGCGCGAAGATGCGGCCGATGCCGGGCGTCTCGCCGCGGTGGGCCAGCGCGAGGCGGGCGGCAGCGGCGATCTCGGGCTCCCGCACGGTGCGGCGGAGATAGATCACCAGCAAGGCGGGCAGGCAGCCGACGGCGAACATCGCCCGCCAGGCCTGTTCCGGCGGCAGCACGGAAAAGATGGCCGCCTGCGCCAGAACAGCGAGCGCCCAGCCCAACGCCCAGGCAGACTGCACGCAGCCCACGGCCCGGCCGCGGTACTGCGCGCGGATGGTCTCGCCCATCAGCACCGCGCCGGCCGCCCACTCGCCGCCGAACCCGAAGCCGAGCAGGGCGCGCAGCACGATCAATTGGCCGAAGCTCTGGGCGAAGGCGCAGAGCAGGCTGAACGCCGAGAACCAGAGGATGGTGACCTGCATCGTGCGCACGCGGCCGATCCGGTCGGCGAGCAGGCCGGCGCCCCAGCCGCCCACCGCCGAAGCCAGCAGGGTTGCGGTGGCGGCCAGCCCGGCCGGCCCGGCGCCGACCGACCACTGGCGCATGATGGTCCCGATGACCAGCGGGTAGATCATGAAGTCCATGCCGTCGAGCGCCCAACCCGCTGCGCACGCCCAGAAGGTCCGCCGCTCCGCCGTGCCCATGCCGGCGTAGAACGCGGTGAGGCTGGCATCACCGGTGGCGTCCGTCGCTGGCGTGGCGTCCATCCCGTCTCCTGCGTTCTTGCCCGCATGAAGCTTCGGCCGGGCTGCGTTCACCCTATGCCGACCACCCCAGCCGCGGCCGCCAGCAGCAGCCCGGTCCCAACGATGCAGGCCCGGCGATACAGCCGCAAGGCGCGGCCGATGTCCACCGCTGCCGCCTCGGCCCGTCCGTCGCCCATCCATGCGTCGTCCACGGCCACCGCCCCGTACACCCGCGGCCCCGCCAGGCGCAGGCCGAGCGTGCCCGCCATCGCCGCCTCCGGCCAGCCGGCGTTGGGGG
>CAXTPP010000085.1:0-15554 GCA_964246185.1 uncultured Acetobacteraceae bacterium | reverse complement strand
GGGGGGGGGGGGGGGGGGGGGGGGGGGGGGGGGGGGGGGGGGGGGCGGGGGGGGGCCGCCGCGGCGCCGGGCCGCGCTACGCGCTGGAGCTCGCCCGGGCGTTGCGGGAAGCGCCCGGCGTCGAGGTCGCCCTGTCGCTGTCGCGCGGGGCGGAGATCATGCCCGAGGCCGCCGCGGAGTGCGCCCTGCCGGTGGACACCTACGCCGGCGCGGCAGGCTGGGCGCGGCGGATGGCAAGCATGCCGCTGGACGCGCCGCGCCTGGCCCGGCGGTTGCGGCCGTTGCAGCTGGACGGCGCGGTGTGCGCCATGCCCGCGCCACTTGACCTGCTGATGGCGTCCGCACTTCGGCGCGCGGGGGTGCCCTACGCGGTGGCGGTGCACGACGCGGCGCTGCACCCCGGCGACATCCTGCCGATGCAGCAGGTGCTGCAGCGCCGCCTGTTGCGCCGGGCCAGCGCGCTGGTCGCGCTGAGCGGGCACGTGGCGGAGCAGCTGGAGGCCCGGATCGTGCTGCGGTCGCGGCTGTCCCCGCTGGCCTACGGCGCTCCGCCCGCCCCGCCGGTGGCGCATGGCGGCAGGCTGCGGCTGCTGAGCTTCGGTCGGCTGCTGCCCTACAAGGGACTGGATTTGCTGGCGGCGGCGCTGGCGCAGCTGGGGCCGGTGGTGGAAACGCGCGTGGTGGGCAACGGGCCGGAAAGCGCGGAACTGGACGCGCTGCGGCGGCTGCCCGGCGTGACGGTGGAGAATCGCTGGGTGCCGGAGGGCGAAGTGGGCGCGCTGCTCGGCTGGGCGGACGCGCTGGTGCTGTCCCACCGCGAGGCCAGCCAGAGCGGGGTGGCGGCCGCGGCGCTGGCGGCCGGGCGCTGGGTGGTCGCCACACGGGTCGGCGGGCTGGCGGAGCAACTGGCGGGAGCGCCGGGCGCACGGCTGTGCGCGGCGGACCCGGCGGCGCTGGCAGAGGCGATCGGCAGCCTCATGACCGACCCGCCGAACCCGGCGCTCAAGGATGCGGGTTGGCAGCAGAGTGCGGCGAAGCTGGCAGTGGAGCTGGCAGGAGTGTTTGGCGCAGCGGGAGAGACAAAGAATTAGCCGTGCAGCTTGGCGGTGATCTCCGCGACGTGGCGGCCCTGGAAGCGTGCGCCGTCGAGCTCGTTGTCGCTCGGCTGGCGGGAGCCGTCACCGCCGGCGATGGTGGAAGCGCCATGGGGCGTGCCGCCGGTCACCTCGTCCAGCCGGTTCTGGCCCTTGAACGAGTAGGGCAGGCCCACGATCACCATTCCCATATGCATCAGGTTGGTGATGGTCGTCGTCAGCGTCGTCTCCTGGCCGCCGTGCTGGCTGCCGGTGGAGGTGAACGCCGCCCCGACCTTGCCGATCAACGCGCCGCTCGCCCATAGGCCGCCGGTCTGGTCCCAGAACGCCGACATCTGCGAGCTCATCCGGCCGTAGCGCGTGGGGGCGCCGACGATGATGGCGTCATAGCCTTCCAGCTCGGCCACGGCAGCGATCGGGGCGGCCTGGTCGAGCTTGTAGTGGGATTTCTGCGCCACCTCTTCCGGCACGGTCTCCGGCACCCGGCGGATGTCCACGGTCGCGCCGGCCCCACGCGCGCCGTCGGCCATGGCGTCGGCCATCTTCTCGATGTGGCCGTACGTGGAATAATACAGCACCAGTATCTTGGCCATTTTGGCTCCCTCGGTCAGGCGTGTCCGGTAAAACGGCGCGCCGCGGCGTCGGGTTGCATCGTGGTCAGTCTTCCAGGATGGCGACGGCGCGGGTCCAGCCGCCGGACCCGCCCTGGATCTTCACTGGCAGGCAGGAGATCAGGAACCCCGTCGCGGGCAGCTGCTCCAGCCCGTGCAGCTTCTCGATCTGGCAGTAGCAGGCGTCCCGCCCCGCCTTGTGACCTTCCCAGATCAACCCGGCGTCGCGGGTTTCCGCATAGCGCCTGGCCGTGTGGGAGAACGGCGCGTCCCAGCTCCAGGCGTCGGTGCCGACCACGCGCACGCCCTGCCGGGTCAGGTGCAGCGTGCCCGCCCGCCCGACGCCGCAGCCGCGGTGGATGTAGTCCTCCTGCCCGAAGCACGCCCCCGCGGCCGTGTTGACCAGGACGATCTCGAGCGGCTGGAGCGTGTGGCCGATGCGTTCCAGCTCGGCGTCGATGTCGGGCGGCTGGACGACGTAGCCGTCCGGCAGGCGCCGGAAGTCCAGCTTCACCCCGGGCTGCAAGCACCAGTCGAGCGGAACCTCGTCGATGGCGATGGCCCGGCGGCCACCGTCCATCGTCGCGTGGTAGTGCCACGGGGCGTCCACGTGGGTGCCGTTGTGGCTCGACAGCGTCAGTTGCTCCACCGCCCAGCCCTGGCCATCCGGCAAGTCGTCGGCGGCCAGGCCAGGAAACAGCGACGCCACGGTCTCGGCCGTCTGATGGTGCGTGCTGTACTGGATGCGGGGCCGCTGGAAGGCCGGATCAGCCGGCACGTCGTTGCTGATGGCAATCGAGAGGTCGATGATCCGCCGCATGGCTGTCCCTCCAGAGTGCAGAGGGCGACGGCCCTTTGCCGGGGCTTGGGGCAGCGCCCCAACCTTGCTTACTTAAGCGCAAGCCGGCCACCCCCGCAAAGGCTGCCTATGCCGTGGTCAGGCGGCCAAGGCCTCCGGCTCCGCCACGGGCAGGCGGGTCCGTATCAGCTTCTCGATACCGCGCAGGTGAGGCCGCTCGGTCGGGTCGCAGAAGCTGATCGCAGCGCCCGCCGCGCCTGCGCGCGCCGTGCGGCCGATGCGGTGGACGTAGCTTTCCGGCACGTTCGGCAGGTCGAAGTTGATGACGTGCGTCACGCCGTCCACGTCGATGCCGCGGGCGGCGATGTCGGTGGCGATCAGCACGGAGACGCTGCCGTCCTTGAAAGCGGCCAAGGCCCGCTCGCGCTGCCCCTGGCTCTTGTTGCCGTGGATGGCGGCGGCGCGCTGGCCGGACGCCTCCAGGTGCTGCACGACCTTGTCCGCGCCGTGCTTGGTGCGGGTGAACACCAGCGTGCGGTTCATGCCCTTGCGCTTGAGGATGGCGGACAGCAACGCCCGCTTGCGCGGCGCCTCGACGAATATCACGGTCTGCTCCACCCGGTCCGCCGTCTTGGCGACGGGGTTGACGGCGACGTGCACCGGGTCGCGCAGCAGGGCGCCGGCCAGGCTCTCGATCTCCTTCGGCATGGTGGCCGAGAAGAACAGCGTCTGCCGCACCTTGGGAATGTAGGACACGATCTTCTTGATCGGCACGATGAAGCCGAGGTCGAGCATGTGGTCCGCCTCGTCCAGCACCAGCACCTCGACGTTGCCGAGGTTCACCGCGCGGTCGTTCAGGTGGTCCAGCAGCCGGCCCGGCGTGCACACCAGCACATCGACGCCGTTGTCCACCGCGCGCGCCTGGCGGGGCTTCGGCACGCCGCCGAACATCAACGCCACCCGGATCGGCGACCCGGCGGCGTACTCGCGGAAGCTCTCGGCGATCTGGCTGGCCAGCTCGCGGGTGGGCGCCATGACGAGGCAGCGCACGCCCCGCTTGCCCGGGTGCTTCCGGTTGGCCAGCATGTTGTGGATGATGGGCAGGGCGAAGGCGGCGGTCTTGCCGGTGCCGGTCTGGGCGATGCCCTGGACGTCATGGCCGGTCAGGACGTGCGGGATGGCCTGTTCCTGGATGGGCGTGGGATCGACGTAGCCCTTGGCGGTCAGCGCGGCGAGCAGCGGCGCGGCCAGGCCGAGGTCTTGGAAGGATGACATGGATGACTTTCGTGTGCGGACGCGCCGTCGCGGATGTGCTCTGGGCGTCAATCGCGATCAGCAGGACCACGGACCGGCGCGAGACACTGGATGAGATGAAGGCTGGCGTTCGGAAACGGCAAAGCCGGGCATCGAGGTGCGCGAGTGAGTGTTTAGTGGTGCGGTGCAGCGAAGTCAAGGAAAATGGGTTGGCGGGCTTTCAACGGCGACGCAAGGCGCTCCTGAGCCGGCGCCGTACGGGGAAAGTCCTGAACCCCTTCAATCGATGAAACGGGCATCATCCCGCAGTTGCCGTGCCAGGTCGGTGCGGACCACCTGGTTGGTCCTCAGGTCCAGGATGTTCAGCTCTGGCAGGCCGCCACCGCGGGCGGGCCTGGAGCCGAAGGCCACGGTGGACCCGTCGTACGACACGCGGCAGTAGTTGAGGTAGCCGAACACGTTGGTGAGCTGCACCGGCTGGCCGTCCGGCTCGATGCGGAACACCTCGTAGTTAGTCTCGCCCGAGGGCTTGCTGGGCGTCTTGAGGTTGACGCCGAGCATGATCACCGTCCTGCCGTCCTGGGAGGTGGATAGGCTGTTGTAGACGAGCGTCGGGTGCTTGGCATCTGCGGCCAAGTTGCGGAACACGTACTCCGGCACGCCGCCGAAGCGCAGGCGGAAGGTGCATTCGCCTGACAAGCCGGTCTGGAGTTTCTCGGCGTGCAGCTCTTTTGTGTAGGCATTGAACGCTGAGAAGAAGACCTCGTCCGGCTTGACAAAAGAGGGGCGATACAAAAGAAAAAAGCCATCACCTTCGGCCAGCACTGTTTCTTGCTTGCGGTCAGTCCTGCTCACCAGCTTGAGCCCGGCTGGATTGGGATAGTGCTTCTCGCAGAACAGGATGCGGTCGGTGCCAGGCTGGAACACGGGATACACCACGTAGGATGGGCCGCTCAGCGGCTCCGTCAGCGACGTGCAGGCCATCGTCGCCAGGTCGATCACGGCCACGGTGAGGTCGATCGTTTTATGCGACAGCACGGCGGCAATACGCCGGCCGTCATGTGAGAAGCTAGAACTTGACAGCTGCATGCCGGGCGGGCCGGGGATGCGGGTGAGCTTGCCGGTCCGCCACTCGTAGAGGCCCAAGCCCCCTAGCTGCTCCCGCCCGACATGGTACTCGAACACCACGGTCCGGCCATCGGGAGAGATGTTGAACTCGCCCAGCAACGCCACTGCACCGTCCCCCGCTGCCGCGGCCACGACGCTGCCAGGCGTTGATCGCGGCCAGAGTCCTTGCAGGGCCGGGCGGGTGCCAAGCAGGCCAGCAAGCCCCATCAACACCTTGCGCCGCACCGGATCATCTGCCGCCAGGGCGGTGTCCGAACGGTTGCCATCCCGCCCGCTTCGCAGCACGGCCCGCCGTAGCGAGGGAATGCGGGTCATCCTGGCTTCACCGTGCGGCTGAGGCAGACTGAGCCTTTTGCCGCGCAGCAAGGTCCGGCAAAGACGCCTCCGCTGGGACGGGCCAAGCCCTCATCCAGCATCAAGCAACTTGGATTGTGCTGCGTCGGCCAAAAATTTCGAGCGATTGCTGGTCCGTCGATCAATTTCCGCCACCAGGTCTGCCGGCAAGGTTACGTTGATGCGGACAGCCTTCGCAGGTCCGAGCCTGGCATCCACGAGGAAGGCCACGGCCTCATGCTGGCCTGGGTCGGACATGATGCTGTCCAGGGAAGACGGTTGCGGCAAAGGTTCACGGTCCGCGGCCATCCCTTCCAGATGCAAGTCCAAGGCCTCCGCTGCCATACGCCGCGCCTCGTCCAGTGTCCTCCCGGCCGTGACGCAGCCCGGGAAATCCGGAAAATCCACTCCGTAGTCGCTGTCGGCCTCTTTGCGCATCAGTGCGATGTAGCTCGGCATGGTGGTCACCTCAGCTTGAGTCCGGCTTGCTTCTCGATGCTGCGGCAAGTGCCGATCGGCAAATCCCGCTTCGGGTGCGGCACTGTGACGCGGCCGGCCCGGGTCGGGTGCTTAAACTGCCAATGGTCGCCCTTCGTGGCCACATGAACCCATCCGGCGCTCTCGATCGCACGGATGATCTCGCGGCTGTTCATGTGTATAAGTTACACATTTTGGCATGCCATGCCAAGACGGACGCATCGTTGCCTTGACCGTATGCCCGGCCGCGTCGGACACGCCAGCCATGGACAGCGTCATCCTGGCCGAGGACCTCGCCGGCATGTGGTCGCAAGCCTTTGGCCTCGCGGAGGCCGCCGGGCTGGCGCCGCGCAAGCTGCCCTTGCTGCCCCGGCCGTGGTGGCGGCCCGGCAGCGCGGGACCGCCGCCTTCTGAGCCGCTGGCCATCGGCTGCGGCGGCAAGCCGGCGCGCCTGTTGGCGGCGTGGCGGCGGCGAGGGCGGCTCACCGTGCAAATCCAGCATCCCCGCATGGACCCGCGCCGGTTCGACCAGGTGGTGGTGGCGCGGCACGATGCCCTCGCCGGGCCAAATGTCGTCGTGACCCGCACCGCGCTGCACCGCGCAACCCCGGCGCGGCTGGCGGCGGCGCGGGCGGAGTGGATGCCGCGGCTGGCGCACCTGCCGCGGCCGCTGGTGGCGGTGCTGGTCGGGGGGAGCAACGGTCGCTTCCGGCTGGAAGCGGCGGAGGGCGCCGCCTTGGCCGCCCAGCTCGCCGCCATGCTGCGGACGGACCAGGTGGGCATGGCCATCACTCCCTCCCGCCGCACAGCGCCGGCCGTGCAAGCCGTATTGCGGCAGGCCTTGCAGCCGCTGGGCGGCTGGGTATGGGACGGAGTTGGCGAGAACCCTTATTTCGGCTTGCTGGCCAGCGCGGACGCCATCGTCGTCACGGCGGACAGCGTGTCCATGGTGTCCGAGGCCGTCGCCACCGCGGCGCCCGTGCTCGTCGCCGAGCTGCCGGGCCGCTCGCGGCGGATCGGCGCGTTCCTGGCCGGGCTGCGGGCAGACGGGCGCATCCGCACCTTTCGCGGCCGCATGGAGGCGTGGCACACCACCCCCCTGGACGACACGCAGGAGGCGGCCGATACCGTCCGCCGGCGCTTGGGGCTTTGACGGGGCACATGCTGGACATCCAAACCTTCGACGCGCGGCAGGGCGGCAACGTGCTCTACAAGGCGTTCGCCCACCCGCTGGCCGCCGAGGCGATCACAAAGCTGGCCGTGCGCCTCGAAGGCCCGCTCGCCGTGTACGACCCGGACGGCTTGGCGGACGCGCTGTTCGCCCTGCACCCGGAGATGCCGCCGCCCTGCGAGCTGTACGTCCATGACACCGAGCAGGTGGGCCAGCGCCGCGCCGGATGCCGGGCGCTGCCGCTGGTCGACCTGCCGCGCTCGGAAGCAGGCACGCTGCTAGTGGCGAGCTTCGATGCGGCCAAGCTGCGCGACCGGCTGCGCCCGCTGCTGCCCGCCGGCATGGCGATGGCCTCCCTGGACGAGGCGCGGCTGCCGGCCGCGATGCTGACCAACGCACGCAAGTACCTGGACACGCTGAACTTCGCCACCAACTTCGCCTTCTTCCGGGACGCGGATGGGCTTTCCACCCGGCTGGTCACCGCCAACTACTGGGCCAACTACGGCGCGAAATCGGTGCGGCTCTGGCTGCGCCTGTTCGATGCGGCGGGCGGCACGCTGGCGGAGTGGGAGCAGCCCTTGCCCGCCGGACCCGGCGGCGTCGCGATCGACAGCGCCGAGGTACGCGCCCGCTTCGGCCTGCCCGCCTTCCACGGCCAGCTCTTCGTGCACGCGATCGGCGTCGCCGGGCATGACGTGGTGAAATACGCGCTCGACACCTACGGCGCAGGCGGCGATCCCAGCCTGTCCTGCACGCATGACGCCAACGCCTGGCCGTCCGACCGCTACGCCGGGCTGCCTGCGCCGCGGCAGGACGAGCGTGTGGTGCTGTGGGTGCAGAACAGCCACGCCGCGCCCATCCCGGCCGGCGCCCTCTCGCTGGACCGCATGGGGGCGGAGCGGCCGGTGGCGCTGGACCGCGAGGTGCCGCCGTTCGCCACCGTGGCGCTGGACGTGGCGGCGCTGCTGCCGGGCCTGCGCTGGCCCGCCCAGGTGGAGCTGCGCTCCGGCCGCCACATGGTCCGCCCGCGCTACGAGGTGGTGCAGGACGGCCGCACCCGCATCGCCCACGTCAACGTCGAGCGCGCCGACCTGCGGTCGGACCCGGGCATCCCCGCGCTGTCCAACCTGCTGGGCCGCGGCTACCTGCTGCCGTTCCCGGTGCTGCCGGCGGAGCGGTTCTCCACCGTGGTGCAGCCGACGCCGATGGCCGAGAGCCAGGCGGACCTGCCGCTGCGCATCGACGTGTTCGCGCCGGACGGGCGGCTGGTGGCCGAGCGGTTCCTCGGCCGGCTGCCGCGGGACCACGGCCTCGCCCTGGACCTGGGCGAGCTGGGGGCTGATCTGGGCGCTGAGGGCGGCCACGCCGAGCTGGCCTATGACTTCCGCGAGGGCGGCGGCGCGGATGGCTGGATGCACTGCCTGGCGCGCTACCAGGACCGCCGCAGCGGCCACGCGGCCGAGACCAGCTTCGGCGCGCACATCTTCAACACGCTGATGACCTACAGGGGCGAGCCGCAATCCTACGGCGGCCCGCCTCCCGGTTTGTCCACCCGGCTATTCCTCAAGCTGGGGGATGGCAGGCGGCGCTCCTTCGCCCATCTCAGCTATCCAGCCTCCGCCGCCTGGCATCCGTTCTCCAGCACCCGACTCGTGCTGCACGACGGAGAGGGCATAGGGATGGAGGAGCGTGCGATGGCCATCGCGTGCTCCGGTTCGGCGATGGTCTGGCCGCACGAGGCGTTCGGCGAGGCGCTGCTGCGGCGGGCGGGACCGCGCGGATACGTGATGGTGGATGACCGCACGTGCAGGTTGTTCGGCTATCATGGGTTGATGGATGATCGGGGCGGGTTTTCGCTGGACCATATGTTTGGGTTCTGAAGGCCAGGGCGCTGCCCTGGGTCCGCTGAGGGACGGTCGTCCGTCAGCACCGGTTTGGGAAAGGATGGACCGATGAATGCTGGCAGGTTGATCGCCGTGAGCGTCCTGGCGGCCTGGGCGGCAGGCATCCCGGGTCATGCGCAAGCCTATCCATTTTGCACGGACCCGCCGTTCCTTCCGCTGGTGTTTCCAATAGGCACGCGCGTCAGCTCGGTGTTCGAGCACAATTACGATAGCCTGCCTGGCAATATCGCCTGCTTCAAGCTGCGCGTGCTTGGGGCGTCCACGACGCACATCACCGTATCGACCATCAACAACAACGGATATCTCCGGCTCTATCCGCCAGGCTGGGTCATCACGCAGAATGGCCCCAACTTCACGTTCGGGGAGCCTGGCGTGCCCGGCGCAGCCGATGGCGACTACGCGCGCAGCTGGACCGGGCAGCTGCCGCCGCAGGGGGACTTGCTCGTCGTGATCAACATGAGGGGTCCCAGCCATCAATACCGCCTCCACGTCGAAGCCTACTGAGTCCCCGGCCCGGGCGCTGCCTTGAACCTGGCCGCAAAGAGCTTAGACCAGTAGCCCAACCGCGAGGCCGCCATGGACCTGCTGCAGAAACTCGAGATCCTGGCAGACGCGGCGAAATACGACGCCTCCTGCGCCTCCAGCGGCACGGACACGCGCAGCTCCAAGGGGGCGGCGGACGGCATCGGCTCCACCGAGGGCATGGGCATCTGCCACGCCTACGCGCCGGACGGGCGCTGCATCTCGCTGCTCAAGATCCTGCTGACCAACTCCTGCGTGTACGACTGCCTCTACTGCATCAACCGCCGCTCCTCCAGCGTGCGGCGGGCGCGGTTCACGGTGGAGGAGATCGTCACCCTCACGCTCGGCTTCTACCGGCGCAACTGCATCGAGGGGCTGTTCCTCTCCTCCGGGATCATCAGCAGCCCCGACTACACCATGGAGCAGATCGTCCGCGTGGCGCGCACCCTGCGCGAGGAGCACGGCTTCCGCGGCTACATCCACCTGAAGACCATTCCGGACGCTGACCCGGCGTTGCTCGCCGAGGCAGGCCGCTACGCCGACCGCCTCTCCATCAACGTGGAGCTGCCGACGGAGGGCAGCCTGGCCGCCCTGGCGCCGGAGAAGGACGGCGCCGGCATCCGCCGCTCCATGGGCCGGATGCGGCTGCGCATCGATGAGGCCAAGGCCGACCGCAAGGCGCCGCGCTTCGCCCCCGCCGGGCAAAGCACCCAAGTGATCATAGGGGCGGACCAGAGCTCGGACCGCGACATCCTGGCGATGAGCACGAACCTCTACGGCTCCTACGGGCTGCGCCGGGTCTACTACTCGGCGTTCAGTCCGATCCCGGACGCCTCCGCCAGCCTGCCGCCGGACCACGCCCCGCTGGTGCGGGAGCACCGGCTGTACCAGGCCGACTGGTTGATGCGCTTCTACGGCTTTGAGGCGCCCGAGCTGGAGACCGACGCGGCGGGCAACCTGGACCTGACGGTGGACCCGAAGCTGTCCTGGGCGCTGGCGCACCGCGACCAGTTTCCGGTGGATGTCAACGCGGCCCCGCGCGAGATGCTGCTGCGCATCCCGGGCATCGGCGTGAAATCGGTCGATGCCATCATCCGCGCCCGGCGGCACCGGCGGCTGCGGCTGGACGACCTGGCCCGGCTGCGCCTGCCGCTGGCCAAGATCAGCGCCTTCGTGACGGCGGAGGGGCATTCCGCCGGGGCAGCCCTGGACGGCGAGAGGCTGCGGGCGCGGCTGACGCCGAAGCCGATGCAGGCGGACCTGTTCGCGTAAGGCCCACGGAACTTTCCGGCTGAAATCCCCCTTCCTCGGGCAGAGGGAGACGCCATGAGCCGTGCCATCGTCTTAGCGCATGAAGTGGACTGGGACGGGTGGCGCAGCGCCGCCCGCCGCCTGGCGCTGGACGGCGTGCCGCCGGAGGACGCCGTGTGGTCGGTGCGCGAGCCGGACGACCTGTTCTCCGCCGCCGCCGAGCCGCCTCCCGACGCTATCCCCGCCGGCACGTTCAACGTCAGCCGCGCCCTCGTGACCCTGGCGCAGACGGTGATCCAGGCGCGCGAGCCGGCGCGTTTCGCCCTGCTGTACCAGCTGGTGTGGCGTGCCCATGGCGGCGACCGGCACCTGCTGGACCAGGTGACCGACCCGGACGTGCAGCGCGCCCAGCGGCTGGCGCAGGCGGTGCGGCGGGACACCCACAAGATGCGTGCCTTCGTGCGGTTCCGCGAGGTGGCGGAGCCGGAAGGCACCCGTTACGTCGCGTGGTTCGAGCCGGATCACTACATCGTGGAGGCCAACGCGCCGTTCTTCGAGCGCCGTTTCGCCACCATGACCTGGTCCATCCTGACGCCCTACCGCAGCGCGCACTGGAACGGCACGGATCTGTGCTTCGCCGCCGGGGCGTCCCGCGCGGACGTGCCGGACGACGACAAGCTCGAAGCGTACTGGCGCGCCTACTTCAGCAGCATCTTCAATCCGGCGCGGCTGAAGATCGGCGCGATGACTTCCGAGATGCCGCGCAAGTACTGGCGCAACCTGCCCGAGGCGGCGGCGATCCCGGAGCTGGTCCGCAGCGCCGCCGCCCGCGTGGCCGACATGGTGGAACGCCCCGTGATCTCACCCGAGAAGCCTGCTCGTGCCCATGGCCGCGCGCCCGCGGAGCCGATTGCGGCCGATCCGTCCGACTCGCCGCTGGCTGCGGCACGCAAGGAAGCCGCCGGGTGCCGCGCCTGCCCGCTGTGGGAGCCGGCGACGCAGACCGTGTTCGGCGAAGGCCCGGACGACGCCCGCCTGATGTTCGTGGGCGAGCAGGCTGGCGACCAGGAGGACCTGGCGGGCCGTCCGTTCATCGGGCCGGCGGGGCAGATGTTCAACAAGGCGCTGGCGGAGGCCGGCATCGACCGCGCCAGCGCCTACGTCACCAATGCGGTCAAGCACTTCAAGTTCGAGCTGCGCGGCCGGCGGCGCATCCACGCCAAGCCGGACACCGGCGACATCAACGCCTGCCGGTTCTGGCTCGACCTGGAACGCCGCGAGGTCAAGCCCGCCGTCACGGTCCTGCTGGGCGCCACGGCGGCGCGGGCGGTGCTCGGCAAGGCGATCACCATCTCCCGCGAGCGCGGCCGGCCGATCGCGCTCGACGGCAACTCGCAGGCGCTGGTGACGGTGCATCCGTCGTATCTGCTGCGGCTGCCGGACGAGGACAGCAAGCAGCGGGAGTATGCGGCGTTCGTGGAGGATTTGCGGCACGCGGCGCGGTTGCTGGAAGCGTAGGAAAGATCGGGGCTCTGCCCCGAACCCCGCCAGAGGACGGGGTCCTCTGGACACCTGATTATGGATCGAGGGGCGCAGGGTAGCTTACTGGGAGAACAAGGCTTCCACGTTGGTCTCCAACGCTCCCGCAAAGCATATGGCCAGTTGCGCCGATGGCTCGTGCCGGCCGCACTCGACGGCTTCGACGGTTCGGGTGGGCACGCCCATCCGCTCGGCCAGCGCCGCACAGCTCAGCCCTTGCCGGGTCCGGACCTTGCGCACTGCGTTGGCGGGGGCTGGGCCGTGCGGCTCTTGCGGCACGGGCCGCCGTTCCAGCCAGGCCATTCGGATCAGGCAGGCCAGCACGCCGAGCAACAGGATCACCGGCAGGGCAGGGGCTGCGAAGTCAGGATGGTAGAAGCTGTATACTGCCGCGCAGAAGCCGAGGAGCGTCACGGCCAAGTAGCCGGCCCGGGCGGCTTGCCCTTGCCGCGCCCGGGTCAGCTCATCTGCCGGTTGACCGGAATAAGACCAGTAGAACTCATACCCGAACACGAGGTATGTGATGAGGAACCAACCGCTATCGGTGAGCGTGTGGCTATTAGGAATCAGAAACGCCGAGCTTCTTTGCAGCGCGCCAAAGCTGATCAAGAAAATTGATATGATGCGCAGTCTGGCAGCGCTGCGAAGTGCCCTCTCTGCCTGAAGCCAACGGATATGCGGCGTCAAGGCTGAGTTCGCGGCGGGGGTCCAGCCCATGACTTTCGCGGCGTGCACTCCGGCAACCGTCAACAAGCCGCCACCAGCTAAGAACACGAACATAACGCCGACATAGGCAGTGGTTTCATCCACGTCGAAGCGGCGCATTACCCAACGATAGGTGACCCACCACAGAAGCCCGAACGGAACCAGGGTAGCCGCCCACACGAGCCCGCGGCGCTGAAGGCGCTTCAGCACCAGCCGGTCCCCGGCGTTCTCCAGTCCTTCCACCGATGGTCCTCCGCGCGGCTGAGCGGAGGCTACATCAGCAGGCCGGCCTGTAAATGCCTGGCCGCCTCACTCCGCGCTGGCGACCTCGGGGGTCTTGGGCTTCTGGTGCAGCTCGGCCAGTTTCTCCTGCACATGGCGGCTGAAGGTGAACTCGGCCGGGCGCTGGCCCTCCAGCTTGATCTCGGGCGCCATCGGCCCGGTGACGCGCGGGCCGCGCATCGCCACGGCCAGGGTCTTGATCGGGCTTTTCACGGCGTCCATCACCGCGGTCGACTCGTAGCCGGAGTGGACCATGCAGTCGGCGCACTTCTCGTAGTTGCCGGTGCCGTACTTGTCCCAGTCGGTGGTCTCCATCAACTCCTTGAACGTCTTGGTGTAGCCCTCGCCCAGCAGGTAGCAGGGGCGTTGCCAGCCGAACACGTTGCGGGTCGGCTTGCCCCAGGGCGTGCACCGGTAGGTCTCGTTGCCGGCCAGGAAGTTCATGAACAGCGGCGACTGGGTGAAGCGCCAGCCCTTGCCCTTGCCGCGCGCCAGGATGTCGCGGAACAGCTGCTTGGTCTTCTGGCGGGACAGGAAGTGCGCCTGGTCCGGCGCGCGCTCGTAGGCGTAGCCCGGCGAGGTCATGATGCCGTCCACGCCCATCGCCATCACCTCGTCGAAGAACTTGGCGACCCGCTCCGGCTGCGCGCCGTCGAACAGGGTGCAGTTGATCGACAGGCGGAAGCCGCGGCGCTTGGCCTCCTTGATGGCGGCGATGGCGCGGTCGTAGACCCCGTCCTGGCTGACGGCGCGGTCGTGCATCTCCTGGTCGCCGTCCAGGTGCACGTCCCAGGAGAAGTACGGGTTCGGCTTGTACTGGTCGAGCTTCTTCTCCAGCAGCAGGGCGTTGGTGCAGAGATAGACGAACTTCTTGCGCGCCAGGATCTGCTCGACGATCTCCGGCATCTCCTTGTGCAGCAGCGGCTCGCCGCCCGCGATGGCCACCACGGGGGCGCCGCACTCGTCCACCGCCGTGACCGCGTCCGCGACCGACAGGCGCTGGTTGAGGATTTCCGCCGGGTAGTCGATCTTGCCGCAGCCCGAGCAGGCCAGGTTGCAGCGGAACAGCGGCTCCAGCATCAAGACCAGCGGGTAGCGCTTGCGGCCGGCGAGATGCTGCTTGACCACGTAGGTCCCGACCCGGATGACCTGCTGCAACGGAACTGACATCAGCCACTCTCCTTCGCCAGGGCGTCGCCATCAGCTTGACCTGGGGCACGCCTGACCTGGGCACACACGCCACCAAATGAGCGCGGTTGCAAGCCGCGGCCGGCGCTGAAGCACTACATTGGCATCGCGGGCGGTCTGGGACAATGACGCTTGTGGCGGCGCAGCGTCACGATTCGCCGTGATGTTGCAGCAAAGCCGCATCTTGCCGGCCGTTAACGGCTCTGTCTTGCATCGGGAAGGATGGCAGTGTTTCTTGAGCCGTTGACATCACCCCCGCTGGCGCTGCGTGCAGGTGCGGGTCGAGGCGTTCCGGAAGGGCTTGTTATCGTGGTGGCGGTGAATGTCGGCTGACGTGCTGGTGCGTGACGAGGCGGGTGGCCTGACCCGGGCCATGGCGGGCGCCGTGTCCGTCATTGAGGCCGCGCTCGCCGAGTTGATCGGGGAGTCGGCCGGACCCGAAGGGCGTCTGGTCGATGCCATGCGCTATGCCAGCCTGAACGGCGGCAAGCGGCTGCGCGGGTTCCTGGTGATGGAAGTTACGGGGCTGTTCGGCGTGCCGCAGGCCCGGGCCGCGCGGACGGCGGCGTCGGTCGAGATGCTGCATGCCTACTCCCTGGTGCACGACGATCTGCCGGCGATGGACGATGACGACCTGCGCCGCGGCCAGCCCAGCACCCATCGCGCCTTTGACGAAGCGACCGCCATCCTGGCCGGGGACGCGCTGCAAACCCGTGCCTTCGAGGTGCTGGCAGACCCGGCGACCCATCCGGACCCGTTGGCGCGCTGCGAGCTGGTTGCAGCGCTGGGCGCCGCCAGCGGCGCGCGCGGTATGGCCGGCGGCCAGATGATCGACATGCTGGCCGAAGGGCGTGACCTGGAGCTGGCGGACGTGCTGCGGCTGCAGGCTCTCAAGACCGGGCGGCTGATCCAGTATGGCGCGGAAGCCGGCGCGATCCTGGGGCGCGCCGGGCCCGCCGCGCGGGCGCAGGTCGCGGCTTACGGCAGGGACCTGGGCGCTGCGTTCCAGATCGCGGACGATCTTCTGGACGCCGCCGGAGACACTGCCGCCATCGGCAAGACCGCTGGCAAGGACGCCGCGGCCGGCAAGGCGACGCTGGTCTCGCTGCTGGGGCCGGAACGGGCGGCCGAGCAGGCCAGGGCGCTGAGCCAGCAGGCCGCCACCCATCTGGACGGTTTTGGCGAGCAGGCCCGGCATCTGCGGACGCTTGCGCGCTACGTCGTGTCGCGAGGATTTTGAGATGAACGCCTCTGTTCTTCCTGTGCGCCCGTTGACGCCGTTGTTGGACCGTGTTG
>CAXTPP010000084.1:0-15666 GCA_964246185.1 uncultured Acetobacteraceae bacterium | reverse complement strand
GGTAAGCCGGACGCGAGCAAGGCCAGAGGCTCCGCCTCTGGACTCCGCCAAAGGCAGAGCCTTTGGAATCCATTTATATAAACGGTTTCCAAAGGCCTTCGGCCTTTGGCGGGTCTGGGCGGAGTGGCCCAAGGTTCCGGTTGCCTCCTTCAGGCAATTGGAAGGGCCACGCAGGGAGCTCCCAGCCTTGCTCGCCTGACGCTCGCCCTCAAGCGCCATTGCATGGCCGCCGGGCCTGGTTTACTTCGATGGCGTGCCCGAACGTTTCCTGGTCACCGGCGGCGCCGGGTATGTCGGCAGCCACATGGTGGACCTGCTGGTTCGTCGGGGCGCCACCGTCACCGTGATGGACGACCTGCGCCAAGGCCACCGCGCCGCGCTGCCGCCGGGGGTGGAGCTGGTCGTGGCCAACGTGTCGGACGCCGCGGCGGTCGATGCCGCCCTGGCCGGGCGCGAGTGGCACGCCATCATCCATTTCGCCGCCTTGTCGCTGGTCGGCGAGAGCATGGCGCAGCCGCTGCGCTACCTGCAGGAGAACGCGGGCGGCGGCTTCAGCCTGATCGACGCGGCCATCCGCCATCGCGTGCCGCGCTTCGTGCTGTCCTCCACCGCCAACCTGTTCGGCGAGCCGGACGTGACGCCGATCGCCGAGGACGCGCCGCTGCGCCCCAGCTCGCCCTATGGCGAGAGCAAGCTGATGATCGAGCGGACGCTGCACTGGGCCGGGCAGTGCCACGGCCTGCGCTCGGCCTGCCTGCGCTACTTCAACGCCGCCGGCGCCGACCCGCTGGGGCGCATTGGGGAGGACCACGCCCCCGAGACGCACCTGATCCCGCTCGTGATCGACGCCGCCCTGGGCCGCCGCGGCGCGCTCACCGTGTTCGGCGCCGACTATCCCACCCCGGACGGCACCTGCATCCGGGACTACGTCCACGTCACCGACCTGTGCGAGGCCCATCTCTGCGCCTTGTCCCGGCTGGACGGCGGCAGCGTGACCTACAACATCGGCAACGGCCAGGGCCACTCGGTGCGGCAGGTGATCGCGGCGGTCGAGGCGGTGACCGGCCGCCCCGTGCCCGTGCAGTACGGCGAGCGCCGCCCCGGCGACCCTGCGACCCTGGTTGCCGCCTCCGGCCGCATCAAGCAGGAGGCCGGATGGTCGCCGCAGCACGCGGACCTGCGGGGCATCGTGCAGACCGCGTTCGCCTGGCGCGAGGCGCACCCCGGCGGCTACCAGGACCGGTGACCCGGCCTTGCTCCCGTTAGGCAGCGGCAGTTCCCATACGCCGGGGCAGCCCCAATGAACGCGGCGCGGGCAGCCCATGACGGCTTCCTCCCGCTCGACCAATATGCGGCCATCGGCGACGGACGCAGCGTGGCGCTGGTCGGGGCGGACGGCTCCATCGACTGGTGGTGCGTGCCGAACATGGACAGCGACCCGCTGTTCGACCGCCTGCTGGACTCCGACGCCGGGGGCCGCTTCTCCGTCGAGCCCACCCAGCCGTACAGCGTGCAGCGCCGATACCGCCCGGACAGCAACGTGCTGGAGCAGGTGTTCACCACGGCCGGCGGCAGCGCCCGCCTCACCGACTCGCTGAACAGCGGCCTCTCCGGCCGCCTGCCCTGGAACGAGCTGGCCCGGCGGGTCGAGGGGCTGGACGGCGAGGTCGAGTTCCACATCGCCGTGCTGGTCGGCCGCCGCCTGTCCGCCGCGACGCCGTGGCGGGAGCCGAGCCCGTCCGGAGACGTGCTGCACGTGGACGGCCTGGTCATGGCGTTCCGCAGCGACGACGCCGTGGTCCGCACCGCCGAGAGCGACCGCGGGGTGGAGGCGCGGCTGGTGACGACGCCGGGTTCGCGCAGCGTCCTGGCGCTGCTGTCCGGCAAGGACGAGCCGCTGATCCTGCCCTCCCTCGCCGACATCGACAAGCGGATCGACCGGTCGGACCAGGCGTGGCGGCAATGGTCCGATGACCTGAGCGTGCCGGGGGGTTATGGCGCGGCGGTCCGGCGCAGCGCCCTGGCGCTCAAGCTGCTGCTGTTCTCGGGCACCGGCGCCATCGCCGCCGCGGCCACGACCTCGCTGCCGGAGCGGATCGGCGGGCCGAAGAACTACGACTACCGTTACGCCTGGACCCGGGACGTGACCTACACGATCAAGGCGTTCCTGGACGTCGGCGCCACCGAGGAGGCGAAGGCCGCGTTCTCCTGGCTGACGATGACGGCGCGGCGGCATGGCGGCCGCCTGTCCACCATGTACCAGCTGAACGGCGACACTGCGCCGGGCCAGCAGGAGCTGGACATGCCCGGCTACCAGGGCAGCCGCCCGGTGCTGCGCGGCAACAAGGCGGCCGGGCAGCTGCAGCTTGGCATCTTCGGCGACCTGCTGGAGACGGCAGCCATGTTCGTGAGCAAGGGCCACGTGCTGGACCTTGCGACCCGGCGGCTGCTGGCCGACGAGGCGAACCGCTGCGCCGACCTGTGGCGCATGAAGGATTCGAGCATCTGGGAGCTGGAGCAGGCCGAGCACTACACCATCTCCAAGATCGGCTGCTGGACCGGGCTGGACCGGGCGGTGAAGCTGGCGGCGCAGGGCCAGATCGACGGCAGCCAGGCCGAGCGCTGGAAACGCGAGCGCGACCGCATCCGCGACTGGGTGGACGCCGAGTGCTGGTCGGAGGCCAGGCAGTCCTACGTCATGCACCCCGGCGCCGAGACGCTGGACGCCGCCCTGCTGCTGGCCACGCGCTTCGGCTTCACCCGCCCGGACCGGCTGGCGCGGACACGGGACGCCATCGTGCGCGAGCTGGGCCGCCACCCGCACCTCTACCGCTATTCCGGGATGGAGGCGGAGGAGGGCACGTTCATGGCGTGCGGCTTCTGGCTGGTGGACGCCTACGCCCTGCTCGGCGACATGCCGGCGGCAGTGGCGCAGATGGACGCGATGCTGGCCGCCACGGGCGTCAACCTCGGCCTGCTCAACGAGCAGATGGACCCGGCGACCGGCCAGATGCTCGGCAACGTGCCGCAGGCGCTGAGCCACCTGGCGCTGGTGGGGGCGGCGACATCCATCGCGCTGGCGTGCACCGACGGCCCCTGAGGGTAAGCGTCAAGCAAGGCCAGAGGCTCCGCCAAAGGCCTCAGGCCTTTGGCGGGTCTGGGCGGAGTGGCCCCAAGGTTCCAATTGCCTCCTTCAGGCCATTGGAATGGCCACGGAGGGAGCGCCCAGCCTTGCTCGCCAGCTGCTCAGCCTCCGCGAACAGCCCGTCCAGCGGCACCGCGCCGGGCGGCAGGTCGCCCATCACCTGGTCCATCTGCCAGCGCCCCAGCTTGCGGTAGCTCTCGAAGCGGCTTTCCGTGAACCATTGCTGCAGCGTGCTGTCGTGCGGGAAGCCCGGGTCGGACAGGCCGTAGGCGCGCACGTCGGCTGGGATGCCCGGCAGGAAGCTCGGCTTGAGGTAGATCAGCACGCCCCTGGCCGGCTCGCCGTCCGCACCGGAGGGAGCCGGGTAGGTGACGTCCCCCACGGCGAACCCGATCGCGCCGGCGGCCCGGGTCGGGTCCCGCTCGATGGCCGCGCGGGAGAGGATGCTCATCGGGCGCATCGCCACCTCCGCGCCGAGGTCGATCCTCGCCTTGCGGATCGCGTTGCCCAGGTCGAAGAAGGTGCAGCCGGCATCCTGGCCCGCATCCACTAGCACGATCCGCCGGCAGCGGCGGCGCAGCATCTCGTAGAGGCCGAGGTCCTCGAAATGCCCGCCGTCCGACAGGTACACCGCCTGCCGCGTGTCGCTGGAGGTGCCGACCAGCTCGTTGAGGATGGCCAGGATGGAGTTGTCTGGCTTGCCGATCTGGATCTGGCTGGCGGTCGCGGTGGCCGGGTTGGGCAGCCAGAGGCCGAGGCGGACGTTGAACAGCGTCATCACGAACGCCGTCAGCCGCGAGGAGTGGTAGCCCCAGTTCGGGCTGGCCGCAGCGCCCGACACGGTGATCATGCTGCCCAGGCGCACGCCCTCGCCGCGGTTCTGCCGGTCGTAGCGGTTCTCCATCCCGGCATAGCCGGCAGTCGGCACGAAAGCGCCGAGCGGCCCCACGTTGCCATGCATCCCGCTTTCCGGCTTGCGCAGCGACGCGCCGCCGCAGCGCAGCGGCGTCGCGGTGAAGCTCTCGGCCTTGCGCTCGGCCCAGGCGGTGTTGCTGGTCGAGGTCACGTTGAGGGTCGTGTTGATCACCGGGAACAGGCGCTGCCCGGCCTTGGCGGCGCTCAGATCCTTCAGCGGCGGGTTGTCCCCCGGATCGAACCCGGTGAACGGGTCGGGCTTGCGCGCCGCACGGGCCGATCCGACGAAGGCGCGGGCGAGGCGGTTGCGGTAGAACGCGTGCAGCGAGAACCGGTTGACGTTGATGCCGCCGAACAGGAACACCAGCGCCACGAAGCCGGCGGCCAGGAAGGTCTGCAGCCCCAGCAGCCGGGCTTGCGACGCGTCCGCCCCCATGAAGCGTAGCTGGAACCGGCCCAGCCCGGTCTGCAGCGCCCCGCCGGCCACCGCGAAGACGCCGGCGGCGAACGTCACGCAGAGCACACCCAGCGCCAGCGTCCTCCAGGACAGGGCGCGCGCCGCGAGCGCCTCGATCTGCGAGGACAGGACCTTGCCCAGCCACGCGATCGCGCCGCCCAGGAGGGTGGTGCCGGCGCCGACCGTGAGCAGGGATGGCCCGCTGATCGACGCGGGCGGCGTGCGCGGCTGCGTCAGCAGGCCGGACAGCAGGGGAAGCTCCAGGCAGCACAGCGCCAGCAGCGTCCAGCCGACCCCGGCCTGCAGCACCGCCCCGCTGAACCGGGCCAGCCATTCCCGGTCCAGGTCCGCTAGCAGCGCCTCGCGGCGGAAGCCCACGTAGAACGTCGTCTGCAGCACGTGCAGGCCGAGCAGCCACAGCGGGAACAGCAGCGCCACCCCCGTCGCGGTGTCCGGCAGGAAAGGCTGGGAGTTTGGGGACGGCCTTGCCGCGGCGGCCTGATGCAGCGCGCCGCCGGGTGCTGCGAGGTGCAGGCCGAGCCATGCCAGCGCCGCCGTGCAGAGCGTGGCGGCGAGCCACCGCCAGGCATTGCCCTGGTAGAGCGCGGCGGCCGTGCCGTTCCTGCGCAGCGCCCATGCCAGCCCGTAGCCTGCGCTGAGGGAAGCGGCATACAGCCCGGGGACCACCCACTGCACCGGCGGCAGCCAGCTTGCGGACTCGCAGCCAGGCAGGCCGTGCCGGTGCAGCCCGTAGCTGATCGAGAATCCGGCCAGGACCGACCACAGGATCGCTGGCAGCACCACCTGCGCCCCGATGGCGGCAGGCGTCGCGAACCCCGGATGCGGCTGCGCGCGATGGCTCGGCAGCATGGCGCAGCCCCGCCAGGCCGCCACGAGCAGGGCCAGGCCGCCGCCGGCGAGGAACGCCGCGTCCGACGCCGCGCTGCACTGGGACGCGGCGATGGCCGTCCGGTAGCTGACCGGCGCCAGCGCCATCAGGAGGAACAGCGGCGTGAACACCATCCAGTTCAGCAGCGTGTTCTGCAGATAGAGGGCGATGCCGGCCCAGATGTCGAACGAGAGCGGGCCGGTTTGCGGGGTGAGGTAGTTGGTGTACGCCCGCAAGCGCCGCAGCGGCTCGAAGCCGGGGCCGGCCAGCTCGGCCTGGAACGCCTCCATGCCGGGCGCCTCATCCGAGGCGATCGCCGTATGCAGCCAGCCGGAGACGTAGCCGCCGCCGGACACCGTGGACAGGTAGTCGAACGCGTTGAGCAGCCGCCGCTCCGCCAGGGACTGCACCACGCCGAGGCAGAACGCGGCGCTGCGGATGCCGCCGCCCGACAGGCACAGCGCCGTAAGCCCCAACTGGTCCGCCTGGGCGGCCGCCGTTCCGCCCTGGACGGCATCCGTGGCCATGCGGCGCTGCTGGATGGCCGCCAGCTCCTCCAGCAGCATGGCTTCCGTCTCGTAGATGTCCGCCCGGCGGCTGATCGGGTAGGCTCCGAACGGCAGCAGCCGCTTCAGCCATGCGGGCAGCCCAGGCGTGCGTGGCGGGGCCATGGCCTATGCCTCCCGGCCGCCCTCCACCCGCCGGGCCGCGCCTGGATAGACCCCCAGCACCCGCAGCTCCCGCGAGAAGAACCCCAGCTCCTCCAGCGCCAGCGCCACGTTCGGGTGCTCCGGGTGGCCTTCCACGTCGCACAGGAACTGGGTCGCGGTGAACTCGCCGGCCGGCATGTAGCTCTCCAGCTTGGTCATGTTCACCCCGTTGGTCGCGAACCCGCCCAAGCCCTTGTACAGCGCCGCCGGCACGTTGCGGACGTGGAAGACGAAGGTGGTCAGCGTGTTCGCCGCCTCGGGCGGGGGGCGTTGCGGCTGCGCGGCCATCACATAGAAGCGCGTCGTGTTGTGCGGCGAATCCTCCACGTTGGCCCGCAGCACCGCCAGCCCGTACAGCTCCGCCGCCAGCGCGGAGGCGATGGCGGCATCGGCCGGGTCGCCCCGTTCGGCCACCCACTGCGCGGACCCGGCGGTGTCCGCGCCCACCACCGCCTCGACCCCCAGCTCGCGCACGATGCGGCGCACCTGGCCCAGCGCCACCGCGTGGCTGTGCACCCGGCGCACCCCCGCCAGCGTAGCGCCCTTCACCCCCAGCAGGCAGTGCTCCACCCGCTGGAAGTGCTCGCCGACGATGTGCAGTGAGCTGCCCGGCAACAGCGAGTGGATGTCAGGCACCCGGCCGGCCAGGCTGTTCTCGCACGGCAGCATCGCCAGCGCCGCCGCACCCGAGCGCACCGCGTCCATCGCGGCCTCGAACGTGTCGCAGGGCAGGGTCGGGCGGCCGGGCAGGGCGGCGCGGCAAGCCAGGTCCGAGTATGCGCCGGGGCGCCCCTGGAACGAGACGGGACCCGTCATGCCAGCACGCGCGGCCGCGTCATGCCAGCAGCGCCCGGGCGCGTTCCAGGTCGGCCGGGGTGTCCACGCCGAACGGGCCGTGCGGCGCCCGGGTGCAGGCGATCCGCATCCCCGCCTCCAGCGCGCGCAGCTGCTCCAGGCCCTCGCGCCGCTCCAGCAGGCTCGGCGGCAGCGCCACGAACCGGGCCAGCGCCGCGCGGCGGAAGGCGTACAGGCCGATGTGGTGCCAGAGCGGGCCGTCGCCGGACGGCACCGCCGCGCGGGAGAAGTACAGCGCGTTCGCCACCGTGCCGTCGCCCTTGAACGCGCAGGCGGCTTTCACGAAGGAGGGGTTGGCCGCCTCGGCTGCATCGGTGATGGGCGTGACCAGGGTGGCGATGTCGATGGCCGGGTCAGCCAGCGGCGTCAGCACCGCCCTGAGCGCCGCCGGGTCCAGCGTGGGCATGTCGCCCTGCACGTTCACCACCACGTCATGCCGCCCGTCCGGGTCCAGCACGGCCAGGGCGGCGTATACGCGGTCGGAGCCGGACGGCAGCGCCGGGTCGGTGAGGACCGCCATGCCGCCGGCTTCCTGCACCGCCTCGGCGATGGCCGCGTCCGCGCAGGCAATCGCCACCGGGCCGATCCCAGCCGCTTCGGCGCGGCGCAGCACGTGCACGACCATGGGCAGCCCGGCGATGCGGGCGAGCGGCTTGCCCGGCAGGCGGGTGGAGGCCATGCGGGCCGGGATGATGACGATGGGGCTCAAGGGGGTGCTCGGCGTGTTGGCAATAGTGGCATCCCAGCTTAGGTATGCCCCCGAATTGGCGCAAACCGCGCCGAACCGACGGGGAGTGCCGGCCATGGTGCGGATGCTGGGCGTGATGCTGCTGGCTTTGATGCCTGTATCCCTGATGGCGCAGCAGCCGGGCGCGTCGCCGGGCACGCTGAAATCCATGCCGGGCGGCACGCAGGGCGCGATGGGCCAGGCCGGCGCGCAAGGCCAGCAGGTGGGCCAGCCCTCCGCCAACGAGAACCAGTCCCAGATGCAGACCAACAACTCGCAGCAGCCGCCGGGCGTCACCGTGCTGCCCCCAACGTCGGACGCGCAGAAGATGCCGAACCCGATGCCGGAGCTGTCGCGGTAGTTTTCTACGCAGCCATCGCGGCGGCCGAGGCGGCGGCGGACGCGGCGGGCGCCGCCATCCGCCCGTGGTTCCGCGCCGGCGCGGCAGCCGAGCTGAAAGGCGACGACAGCCCGGTGACCGCCGCCGACCGCGAGGCCGAAGCCGCCATGCGCGCCGTGCTGGCGGCCCAGTTCCCGGACCACGCCGTTCTTGGCGAAGAGGGGGGCGAGGAAGCCGGCGAGAAGCGGACCGGCGCGCGGTTCCGCTGGGTGCTGGACCCGATCGACGGCACCCGCGCGTTCATCACCGGGCGTCCGCAGTTCGGCACCTTGGTCGCGTTGCTGGATGACGGCGTTCCGGTGCTCGGCCTGATCGACCAGCCCATCACCGGGGAGCGCTGGCTGGGCGTGGCGGGCCGGCCCACCCGGTTCCGCGGCGCGTTCGGCCGTGCCGGCTGCCGGCCCTGCGCGGACTTGGCGCAGGCGGAACTCAGCTGCACGTCGCCCGCCATCTACCGCAAGCCCGAGATGGCGCGCTGGGAGCGGCTGGCCGCGGGCGTGCGCCGGGTGTCCTGGGGCGGCGACTGCTACGCCTACGGGCTGCTGGCGCTGGGCCAGATCGACGTGGTGGCGGAGGCGACGATGCAGCCATGGGACTGGGCCGCGCTGGTCCCGGTGGTGACCGGCGCTGGCGGCAGCGTCACGGACTGGTCCGGCCAGCCTTTGCGGCCCGGCGGCGACGGCACCGTGCTGGCGCTGGGCGACCCGGCGCTGCTGCCCGCCGCCCTGGCCGCCTTAGGAGAGTCCTCATGCGCCTGACCCTGCTGGCCGCAGCGCTGCTGTTTGCCCTGCCCCTGTTCGCCTTGCCCGCAGCGGCGGAACCGACCTACGGCCTTTCGCTGCTGGGCACGCTGCAGCTGCCGCCGGACTACACGCACTTCCCCGATGCCGACCCGGACGCGCCCAAGGGCGGCAGCGTGTCGCTGGCGGCGGTGGGCAGCTTCGACAGCCTCAACCCGTTCATCGTCCGCGGCTCGCCCGCCAGCGGCGTGGCCCGGGTGTGGGACACGCTGATGGTGGACGACCCGGACGAGCCGCTGTCCACCGGCGCCTACGTCCACCTGGCGCAGTCGGTCGAGGTGGCGGCGGACCGCCGCTCCGTCACCTTCGTGCTGCGGCCCGAAGCGCGCTTCAACGACGGCGCGCCGGTGCTGGCCTCGGACGTCGCGTGGTCGTTCGACACGCTGCGGGACCAGGGCCAGCCGTTCTACCGCACCTATTGGGCCGACGTGGCGGACGTGCAGGCGGTGGATGCGCGCACGGTGACGTTCCATTTCAAGACCGACGGCAACCGCGAGCTGCCTTTGATCGTGGGACAGCTGCCGGTGCTGCCGGAGCATTGGTGGAAGGGGCGGGACTTCGCGGCCCCGCTCACGGACGCGCCGCTCGGCAGCGGCCCCTACCGGGTCGGCCGCGTCGAGTTCGGCAAGACCATCGAGTATCAGCGGGTGCCGGACTGGTGGGCCGCCACCCTGCCGACCGGGCGCGGCCTCGACAACTTCGACACCATCCGCACCGAGTATTTCCGTGACCCGACGGTGGCGTTCGAGGCGTTCAAGGCCGGGCAGGTGGATTTCCGGGTGGAGAACGTCGCCAAGAACTGGGCCACCAGCTACGATTTCCCCGCCGTCCAGAAAGGCTTGGTGAAGCTGGAATCGCTGCCCGAGCGGCTGCCCACCGGGATGCAGGCCTTCGCCATGAACGCGCGCCGCCCGGTGTTCGGCGACATCCGCGTCCGCCAGGCGATGGACGAGGTGTTCGACTTCCAGTGGATGAACAAGAACCTGTTCTACGGCAGCTACACCCGCACCGACAGCTACTTCAGCAGCAGCGAGTTCGCCTCCTCCGGCGTGCCGCAAGGCGCCGAGCTGGCCTTGCTGGAGCCATACCGCGCGCAGCTGCCGCCCGAGCTGTTCACCACGCCCTTCGCCCTGCCGGTGACGGACGGCTCCGGCAACAACCGCGACGGGCTGCGGCGGGCGCTGGCCCTGCTGGAGCAGGCGGGCTGGACGGTGCACGACCGCAAGCTGGTCAACGCTGCCGGGCAGCAGATGAGCTTCGAGATCCTGCTGGACCAGCCGGCGTTCGAGCGCATAGGCCTGCCCTACGTGCAGTGGCTCGGCCGCCTCGGCATCGAGGTGCGGCTGCGCACCGTGGACCCGGCGCAGTACGAGAAGCGCATGGACGACTTGGACTTCGACATGGCGGTGGCAAGCATCCCCGAATCCGAGTCGCTGGGCAACGAGCAGGTGGACTACTGGACCTGCCGCAGCGCCAACCTGCCCGGCACGCGCAACGTCGCTGGCGTGTGCGACCCGGTGGTGGACGCGATGGTGGCCAAGCTGCTGGCCGCCAGCGGCCGCGCCGACCTGGTCACGGCGGCGCACGCGCTGGACCGGGTGTTGCTGTGGGGCTGGCACATGGTCCCGCAATGGCACGTGCAGGAGCTGCATGTCGCCTACTGGAACCGCTTCGGCCACCCCAGCCAGCCGGTCCGCACCGGGCTGGACTTCGCCGCCTGGTGGGTGGACCCGGCGCTAGCCGCCGCCACGGACGCCGCGCGTAGTCGTTGATGGGAGCCTACCTGCTGCGCCGCCTGCTGCTGGTTGTGCCCACCCTGTTCGGCATCATCACCATCAACTTCGCCGTGGTCCAGCTGGCGCCGGGCGGCCCGGTGGAGCAGATGCTGGCCGACCTGCGCGGCCAGACGGACACGCTGAGCCGCGTCACCGGCGGCGGCTCGGACGTGATGCAGCCGGCCGACACGCCAGGCGGCGGCAGCTACCGCGGCCGGCGCGGCCTCGACCCGCAGACGGTGGCGCAAATTCGTCAGCAATTCGGCTTCGACAAGCCCGCGCTCACCCGCTACGTCGAGATGATCGGCGCCTACCTGCGGTTCGACTTCGGCCGCTCCTTCTTCCGCGGCGACACGGTGCTGCACTTGGTCCTGCAACGCCTGCCGGTCAGCGTGTCGATCGGGCTGTGGTCCACCCTGCTGATCTACGCCGTGTCCATCCCGCTCGGCATCGCCAAGGCGGTGCGGGACGGCAGCCGGTTCGATGTCGCAACCTCGGCGGCGGTGCTGGTGGGCTATGCGGTGCCGGGTTTCCTGTTCGCCATCCTGCTGATCGTGCTGTTCGCCGGCGGCTCGTTCGTGGACTGGTTCCCGTTGCGCGGGCTGACCAGCCAGGGCAGCGCCGCCTGGCCCTGGCCGCAGCGGGCTGCGGACTACGCCTGGCACATGGTGCTGCCCACCGTGGCGCTGGTCGCGGGCGGGTTCGCCAGCCTCACCATCCTGACCAAGAACTGCTTCATGGACGAGATCGGCAAGCAGTACGTGCTCACCGCGCGCGCCAAGGGGGCCGGGGAGGGCAGGGTCCTGTACGGCCACGTGTTCCGCAACGCGATGCTGCTGATCGTGGCCGGCTTCCCGGCGGCGTTCATCGGCATCCTGTTCTCCTCGGCGCTGCTGGTGGAGATCATCTTCTCGCTGGACGGCCTGGGGCTGCTGGGCTTCGACAGCGCGATCCGGCGCGACTACCCGGTGATGTTCGGCACGCTCTACCTGTTCACGCTGCTCGGGCTGGTGATGCAGATCGTGGGGGACATGATGTACACGCTGGTCGATCCGCGGATCGACTTCGAGCGGCGAGGGTGACCCCGCTCAACCAGCGCCGCCTCGCCATCTTCCGCTCCCACCGGCGCGGCTACTGGTCGCTATGGATCTTCCTAACCCTGTTCACCCTCTGCGCCGCCGCCGAGTTCGTAGCCAACAACCGTCCGCTGCTGGTCCGCTACGACGGAAGCTGGTTCGTCCCCGTGCTGCGCGACTACAGCGAGGACGCGTTCGGGGCTGACTTCCTGCCGCTCGAAGCCGACTACACCGACCCGGACCTCGCGAAAGCGATCAACGCGCGGGGCTGGATGCTCTGGCCCGCCGTGCCGTTCTCCTACGGCACCCTCGTCAAGGGCCTGCCGTCCTCGCCGCCCACCGCGCCGTCCTGGCGCAACCTGCTGGGCACGGACGACCAGTCGCGGGACGTGCTGGCGCGGGTGATCTACGGGTTCCGCATCTCGGTGCTGTTCGGCTTCACGCTCACCATCGTCTCCTCCGTCGTCGGCATCGCGGCCGGGGCGGTGCAGGGGTTCTATGGCGGGCTCACCGACCTGCTGTTCCAGCGCTTCATCGAGGTCTGGTCCGGGATGCCGCAGCTGTTCATGCTCATCATCCTGGCCTCCGTCGTCACGCCGACCTTCTGGGTGCTGCTGGGATTCCTGCTGGCGTTCTCCTGGATGGGGCTGACCGGCGTGGTGCGGGCGGAGTTCCTGCGCGGCCGCAACCTCGACTACGTTCGCGCCGCGCGGGCGCTGGGCGTGGGCAACGGCGCGATCATGGCGCGGCACATCCTGCCCAACGCGCTGGTGGCGACGCTCACCTTCCTGCCGTTCATCCTGTCCGGCTCGGTCACCGTGCTGGCCAGCCTGGACTTCCTGGGCTTCGGCCTGCCGCCGGGTTCGCCGTCGCTGGGGGAGCTGGTGAACCAGGGCAAGAACAACCTGCAGGCGCCGTGGCTCGGCATCACCGCCTTCGTGGTGCTGGGCGGCATCCTGGTGCTGCTGATCTTCATCGGCGAGGCGGTGCGCGATGCCTTCGACCCGCGCAAGCAGCCGCGGTGAAGCCTGGCGCCTTCTCCCTCTCCCCCTTGTGGGAGAGGGCCGGGGCGAGGGGGCCGGCGCGACGAATCCCGCGCGGGTGGCGTCCCTCGCCCAACCCTCTCCCCAAGGAGGAGGGCTTGTGACGCTCCTGACCGTCGCCGGCCTCACCATCCGCTTCGGCGCGCACGCCGTGGTGGACCAGGCCAGCTTCACCGTCGCGCGTGGCGAGACCGTGGCCCTCGTGGGGGAAAGCGGCTCCGGCAAGTCGCTCACCGCATTGGCCATCCTGCGCCTGCTGCCGCCGGGTTCGCTCGCCACCGGCGGCATCGCCCTGGACGGCACGGACATGATGGCCGCCTCGCCGGAACGGTTGCGGGCCATGCGCGGGCGCACCGCCGGCATGGTCTTCCAGGAGCCGATGACCAGCCTCAACCCGCTGCACCGCATCGGCCGCCAGGTGGGCGAGGCGATGGCGCTGCACGGCCGCCGCCCGGGCCGCGCCGCCATCGTGGCGCTGCTGGACTCCTGCGGCTTCCCGGACGCGGCCCAGCGGCTCGGCGCGCTGCCGCACCAGCTCTCGGGCGGGCAGCGCCAGCGCGTGATGATCGCCATGGCGCTCGCCAACGACCCCGCCCTGCTGATCGCGGACGAGCCGACCACGGCGCTCGACGTGACGATCCAGGCGCAGATCCTGGATTTGCTGGCCGAGCAGAAGGCCCGGCGCGGCCTCGCTTTGCTGCTGATCAGCCACGACCTCGGCGTGGTGCGGCGGCACGCCGACCGGGTCTGCGTGATGAAGGACGGCCGCATCGTCGAGCAGGGGGCGTCCGCGTGCGTGTTCGCCCGTCCCAGCCACCCCTACACGCGCATGCTGCTGGAGTCCGAACCCGGCGGCCGGCCAGACCCGGTGCCGCCCGCCGCCGCCATCCTGGCCGAAGCGACCGGCATCCGGGTCGCCTTTGCCGGCCGTCGCGGCCTGTTCCGCCGCGCGGCGGCCACGGTGCAGGCGGTGGACGGCGTCTCCATCACCATCCGGGAGGGCGAGACGGTCGGGCTGGTGGGGGAGAGCGGGTCCGGCAAGTCCACCATGGGCCTGGCCCTGCTGCGGCTGACCCCGGCATCGGGCCGGGTGGTGTTCGCCGGCACGGACCTGCAATCGCTGAGGCCCGCCGCCCTGCGCCGCCAGCGGGCGCAGATGCAGGTCGTGTTCCAGGACCCGTACGGCAGCCTCTCCCCCCGCATGGCGGCGGGCGAGCTGGTGGCCGAGGGGCTGCGGGTGCACGAGCGCCTCACCTCCGCCGAGCGCGCCGCCCGGGTCGCCGCCGCGCTGGCCGAGGTGGGGCTGCCGGCGGACGCGGCGGGGCGGTACCCGCACGAGTTCAGTGGCGGGCAGCGCCAGCGCATCGCCATCGCCCGCGCCCTGGTGCTGCAGCCGCGGCTGCTGGTGCTGGACGAGCCGACCTCGGCGCTCGACCGCTCGGTGCAGGCGCAGATCGTGGCGCTGCTGCGGGATTTGCAGCGCCGCCGCCGCCTGGCGTACCTGTTCATCAGCCACGACCTGGCCGTGGTGCGCGCGTTGGCCCACCAGGTGGTGGTGCTGCGCGCCGGCCGGGTGGTGGAGCAAGGCCCGGCGGACGCCCTGTTCGCCACCCCGCGCGAGCCCTACACCCGCGCGCTCATGGCCGCGGCGTTCACCGCCCCGGTTGCGGCAGCCACACCGTGAACACGGCGCCCTGGCCTTCGGTGCTGTCGATCGCCAGCTGGCCGCGGTGCCGGTTGACGATGTGCTTCACGATGGCGAGGCCCAGCCCGGTGCCGCCAACCGCGCGCGAGCGGCCGCGGTCCACCCGGTAGAACCGCTCGGTCAGCCGCGGCAGGTGTTCGCGCGGGATGCCTGCGCCGTCATCGGCCACCGTGACGGTCACGCCGGGACGCCCGGGCCATCTCCCACCTGCGGCGGCGGCTGCCGCCGTCACCCGCACCTCGCCGCCTTCCCGGCCGTATTTCACGGCGTTGTCCAGCAGGTTCTGCAGCACCTGGCCCAGCTGGTCCTCGTCGCCCAGCACGGCCGGCAGCTCCGGCGGCACGGCCAGCTCCATGCGGATGCCGCGCGCCGTCACGCGCGGCTCGAACGAGGCGGCGGTGAAGCGCAGCAGGGTGGCCAGCGCGACCGGTTCGGTGGGGGCGCGGTGCTCGGTCAGCTCGATGCGGGACAGGCTGAGCAGGTCGTCGATCAGCCGGTTCATGCGGGCCGCCTGCTCTGCCATGATCTGCAGGAAGCGGGCTTGCGCCGGCGGGTCGTCGGCCGCCGGGCCGCGCAGGGTCTCGATGAAGCCGATCAGGCTGGCGAGCGGGGTGCGCAGCTCGTGGCTGGCGTTGGCCACGAAGTCCGCCCGCATCTGCTCCAGCGCGCGTTCCTGGGTGCGGTCCGACAGCACGGCCGCCATGCTCCCGCCCGCCAGGCTGAAAACGTTGGCGTGCACGTCCCGCGCGACCGGCACGGGCATGAACAGGTCGGCCTGTTGCGGCGTGCCCTGCGCGGCAAGCCGGTCCAACGCGGCGCGTAGCTCCGGATGGCGCAGCACGGCCGGCATCTCGGCGCCGAAGGCCGCATGGGCGGCGGCGTTGGCGCGCAGCACGGCGCGGCCCGGCCCCAGCACGACCAGCGGGTCCGGCAGCGTCTCCACGATGGCCCGTTCGGTTTCCAGCTGCCCGGTCAGCCTGTCCGAGCGCTGGGCAAGCTGGCGCACGATGCGGTCGATGTCGCCGTCCAACCCGCCAGGCCCGGATGCCTGCCCGTCCACGGCGTGGCGCAGGGCCGCGGCAACACGCCGCCGCTCGCCCACCCATCGCCAGGCGAACCCGGCTGCGGCGAGGAGGTCCAGCGCCGCGGCGGCCAGCGCCGGCATCGGC
>CAXTPP010000083.1:0-15672 GCA_964246185.1 uncultured Acetobacteraceae bacterium | reverse complement strand
GCCAAGCCGTCCAGCGTCACGACGTCACCGTAGCTCGCCCAGTTGCGCCCCCCCGCCCCCGTCGCCACGCCGGCCTGCGCCAGGGCCGCCGCACCCGGCAGCAGCGGCACGTCCGCCATGCGGAGGCGGGCGCGCACGCCGGAGCCGCGGCACAGCTCCAGCGCGTGGCCGAGCAGGCCGAAGCCGGTCACGTCGGTGCAAGCATGGACGCCGGGGCGACCGGGCAGGTCGGCGCCGATGCTGTTCAGCCGGGTGGTGGAGTCCAGCATCGCGTGGTAGCCGGCTTCGTCCAGCCGACCCTGCTTCAGCGCGGCGCTGAACACGCCGACGCCCAGGCCCTTGGTCAATACCAGCACGTCGCCGGGTCGCGCGCCGGTGTTGCGCAGCACGCGGCCTGGATGGACGGTGCCGAGCGCCACCAGGCCGTAGATCGGCTCCGGCGCGTCGATCGAGTGGCCGCCGGCCACGGGGATGCCGGCGGCGGCGCACACGGCAGCGCCGCCGGCCAGGATTTGCCGCACCGTCTCGATGGCCACCTTGCCGAGCGGCATGCCGAGGATGGCCAGCGCCAGGATGGGACGGCCGCCCATGGCGTACACGTCGGACAGCGCGTTGGCGGCGGCGATGCGGCCGAACTCGTAGGGGTCGTCCACCACCGGCATGAAGAAATCCGTGGTGGCGACCAGCGCCAGCTCGTCGGCCAGGCGATAGACCGCGGCGTCGTCCGCCGTCTCGGAGCCGACCAGCAGGTTGGGGAACGCGCCGGCCGCCGGGGAGCTGGCCAGGATGGCTTGCAGCACGGACGGGGCCAGCTTGCAGCCGCAGCCGCCACCGTGGGCGAGCGAGGTGAGCGGCGCTTGCACGAAATCCATGGCCCATCCCGTCTTGCTTGTTCGGACGCTTAGTGAAGTATGCAGGGACATGCGGCGCTGGGAAAGCCGGCCCGAACTGGAGGAAGCAAGCAATGAAGACGCGCGCAGCCGTGGCCTGGGCCGCGAACCAGCCGCTCACCATCGAGACCGTGGACCTGGAAGGCCCCAAGGCGGGCGAGGTGCTGATGGAGGTGATGGCGACCGGCATCTGCCACACCGACGCCTACACCCTGTCCGGCATGGATTCCGAAGGGCTGTTCCCCGCCATCCTGGGCCATGAGGGCGCCGGCATCGTGCGCGAGATCGGCGCGGGCGTCACCAGCGTGAAGGTGGGCGACCACGTGATCCCGCTGTACACGCCGGAATGCCGCCAGTGCAAAACCTGCCTCAGCCAGCGCAGCAATTTGTGCACCGCAATCCGCGCCACCCAGGGCAAGGGCATCATGCCGGACGGCACCAGCCGGTTCAGCTGCGAGCCGGCGGGCAAGCCCAAGGACCCGCTGTTCCACTACATGGGCTGCTCCACCTTCAGCAACTTTACCGTGCTGCCGGAGATCGCGGTGGCGAAGGTGCGGGAGGACGCGCCGTTCGACAAGATCTGCTATATCGGCTGCGGCGTCACCACCGGGATCGGCGCGGTGATCTACACCGCCAAGGTCTGGCCCGGCGCCAACGTCGTGGTGTTCGGCCTGGGCGGCATCGGCCTGAACGTGATCCAGGGCGCGCGCATGGTGGGCGCCGACAAGATCATCGGCGTGGACATCAACCCGGCCAAGCAGGAAATCGCCCGCAAGTTCGGCATGACCGACTTCATCAACCCGAAGGAGGTCGGCAACGACAAGGTGGTGCAGGCCATCGTGGACGTGAGCGGCGGCGGCGCGGACTTCTCGTTCGACTGCACCGGCAACGTGGCGGTGATGCGCCAGGCGCTGGAGTGCTGCCATCGCGGCTGGGGCGAGAGCATCATCATCGGCGTGGCCCCCAGCGGCGCGGAGATCAGCACCCGGCCGTTCCAGCTGGTCACCGGGCGCAGCTGGCGCGGCTCGGCGTTCGGCGGCGCGCGCGGGCGGACGGACGTGCCGAAGATCGTGGACTGGTACATGGAGGGCAAGATCAACATCGACGACCTGATCACCCACACCATGCCGCTGGAGCAGATCAACCACGGCTTCGAGCTGATGCACGAGGGGACCTCGATCCGCTCCGTGGTCGTGTACTGATGGCCGAGCAGCTCTCGGCGGCGCGCTGCTTCGGGGGGGAGCAGCGCACCTACCGCCACCGCTCGGCGGCCACCGGCACGGACATGCGGTTCGCCGTCTTCATCCCGCCGCAGGCCGCAGCCGGACCGGCGCCGGTGGTGTGGTTCCTGGCCGGGCTGACCTGCACGGAGGAGAACTTCACCGCCAAGGCCGGGGCGCAGCGCGTCGCGGCCGAGCTGGGGCTGCTGCTGGTGGCGCCCGACACGTCCCCACGCGGCGAGGGCGTACCGGATGACACAGCGTATGATTTCGGCGTGGGCGCCGGGTTCTACCTGGACGCGACGCAAGCGCCGTGGGCGGCCAACTTCCGGATGGAAAGCTACATCACAGAGGAACTGCCGGAACTGGTCGCGGCCACCCTGCCCGCCGACATGGGCCGGCAGTCCGTCATGGGCCATTCCATGGGCGGGCATGGCGCGATCACCCTGGCGTTGCGCCATCCGGGCCGGTTCCGCTCGGTGTCGGCGTTCGCGCCCATCGCCTCGCCCATGCAGTGCCCCTGGGGCGAGAAGGCGCTGGGTGGATATTTGGGGCCGGACCAGGCGGCGTGGCGCAAGCATGATTCGTGCGCGCTGCTGGCGGATGGCGGGCGGCTGCCCGGGTTGCTGGTGGACCAGGGCACGGCGGACCCGTTCCTGGCGGCGCAATTGAAGCCGGAGCTGCTGCAAGCCGCCTGCGCGGCAGCGGACGTGCCCCTGACGCTGCGGATGCAGGAGGGTTACGACCACTCGTATTTCTTCATCGCAACGTTCATGGCGGACCACCTGCGCTGGCACGCCCAGGCGCTGGCGGCCGGCTGAGCCAGGCTTCCCCGAAAAGCCCTCTCCCTTGGGAAGAGGGTTGGGTGAGGAGTGCCGCACAACACAGTATTCGCCGCGCCGTCCCCTCTCCCCGAGGGAGGGGAGAAGAAAGCGCCGCGGCACGGTGCAGCTGAAGGCGCCGTTCCCGAACGCGCATCACCAGCTCTGGCCCGGCACCTTCGTCAACGTCGAGCTGGCGGTGCGGGCCGTGAAGAACGGCCTGTCCGTCCCCATCGACGTGGTGCAGCAGGGAGCGGGAGGCGAGTTCGTTTATTTCGTCGGCGATGGCGAAAAGGCGTATCCCCGCCCCGTCACCGTGGCGCAGCGCCACGGGGCATGGCGCTGGTCGGCGCCGGCCTAAAACCGGGCGAGACCGTGGTGGTGCAGGGCCAGCACCGCCTGGTGGACGGCACGGAGATGGCGCCGTCGCAGCCGGACCAGGTGGCCAGCAGCTCGGCCGCATCCTCGGGGCTGCTGCCATGAACGTGTCCGCAGGCTTCATCCGCCGGCCGATCGCCACCTCCCTGCTGATGGTGATGATCGTGGCGCTCGGCATCCTCGGCTACGTGCAGCTGCCGGTCGCCGCCCTGCCGAACGTGGACTCGCCCACCATCCAGGTCACGCTGCAGCTCGACCTCAGCCGGACGATCGACTTCGCAGCCGGGAACGTGCAGGCGGCGATCAACGCCGCCGCCGATTTGCCGGCGTCCTTGCTGAACCCGCCGCTCTACCGCAAGACGAACCCGGTGGACACGCCCATCCTGCTGATCTCGCTGTCCTCGGACATGCTGGCGATCACGGCAGTGAGCGACTACGCCAATTCCATCCTGGCTCAGAAGATCTCCCAGCTGCCCGGCGTGGGCCTGGTCGGCATCGGCGGGCTGCAGAACCCGGCCACCCGCTGACCATCCTCTCCACCCTGCCCGCCGCCGGGCTGGGCGCGCTGGCGACCTTGACGGTGTTCGGGATGAACCTGGACGTGATCGGGATCATCGGCATCATCCTGCTGATCGGCATCGTCAAGGAGAACGGCATCATGCTGGTCGATTTCGCCATCCGCGCCGAACGCGAGCGCGGGCTTTCGGCCGAGGACGCGATCCACGAGGCGTGCCTGCTGCGGTTCAGGCCCATCCTGATGACGACGCTGTGCGCCATGCTGGGCGGCGTGCCGCTGGCGCTGGGCACCGGCACCGGGTCGGAGCTGCGGCAGCCACAGGTGCTGACGCTGTTCTCCGCTCCGGTGGTCTACATCTACATGGATAAGCTAGCCGGCTTGGCCGCGGGCGGAAGGCGCCGAAGGCCACGCCGCAAGTCATCCCGCAACGCCAGCCTGTGGCAGCCTGAGCTTCACGCCGCCATGAGGGCGTGGCGGCGGCAGTGCTCCAGGTAGGCGGCCTCATGGGTTGCCACCAGGTCCACGATGCTCAGCCACAGCCAGGACGGCGCATCCAGCGTCTTGGACCGGTTGCGGCCCAGCTCGGCCGCCCACGCCTTGCGGTCCATGCTGCCCATCTGCCGCCCGTGTGCCCGGCCCACTACGGCGGAGAGATACTCCGCCACCTGCATCGCCTCCTCTCGCGTGAGGTGCTCGATCTCCAGCTTGAGGTCCTGCGGCAGCAGCTCGCGCAGGAAGGCGGCGCGGTCCAGCAGGCGCAGCGGCAGCATCCGGGCGCCCAGGGCGGGCGACAGGTGGCGGGCGCCCTCCACGACGCGCTCGCCGTTGTCGCGCGGCATCTTGGCCTCGGCGCTGCGGGGGGACGCGGCGGCGACCGCCTCCTTGATGTCCATCAGGCAGTGGCGGACGGCCTTGCCCTTGCCGACCGCCACCAGCACGGCAAAGCGCAGCCGGCCGAGCGAGCTGCAGCCTTTGCGCCAGTACGCCGCGTCCATGACGGAGATACCCGCTCCGTCGTCACGCTTGCGCAACGAGGTGACGAGCGCCCTCACCTCGTCCTGGGCGAACAGGTCACGGATCGCCTGCTTCTCCTCTTTCGCCAGCGGCCAGAACCGCTTGCCGGGCGGGATGGTCGGTTCCACGCCCTCGATGCGTTCGTCCGCCAGGTGCTTCCAGGACCGCCCTGCGGCCTGGCGCATGGCGAGCCGCACGGTCTCGGGCATCGGTGCGGAAATATCCGGGTCGGCATCGGCCAGCGCGGCCTCGTAGCCCTCCATCATGCGCTCCAGCATGTGCGCCGTGGTGACGCCGGGCAGGTCCGACCCGCGCGCCGCCATCGCCAGCGACAGCCCGAGGCGGATCAGGTCGTGCGCCGGGTTGCCGATCACGGTCTGGTCCAAATCCCGGATGTCGATCTCCACCACCCCGTCCGCCCCGGCAATCGGGCCGAGGTTGCCCACGTGGCAATCTCCGCAAATCCACACCGGCGGCCCTTCCGGCACCATGACCCGGCTGGACGAGGCGAGCCACTCATAGAACTTGACGGTGCTGCCACGGACATAGGCATGAGCGGACTCCGCCATCTTCTCGTTGCGCAAGGCGTTCAGGAGAGGGCCGCGGTCGTCCGGGCTTGTGGGAAGCGGCTTCATTTTCTTCATCATGTTGCACTATCATGGCGTGTTGGACGGATCGACAGCCCAGGTCCTCCGTCATGCTCGTACGCCAACTCTTGATCTGCGCCCGCATGTCGCGCTGGCCTGAGCCAGGCCAGAGGCTCTGCCTCTGGACTCCGCCGAAGGCAGAGCCTTTGGAATTCATTCGTATACAAAGCGGTTTCCAAAGGTCTCAGGCCTTTGGCGGGTCTGGGCAGAGCCCAGCCTTGCTCTGCAACAGGCCACCGGCATCAGCCTGAAACGTGGCGCAGCCTGGCGAGCTGGCCCGGCAGGTCGCGCAAATCCACGTCGCCTTTGCGCAGCACCTGCTCGGCGCTGCTCAGCCGTTGCCGGTCGCTTTGGGTGAGGTCCCGCGCGCTCAGCACCACGACGGGGATCTCCTCGCCGCCGGGCTGCCCCCGCAGGGCGTGCAGGAAGGTGAAGCCGTCCATCACCGGCATGGTCAAGTCCAGCAGGATCACCTGCGGCGGCGATTGCGCGACCGAGGCCAGCGCCTCCTCGCCGTTGCCCGCCTCCGCGACGCACCAGCCGTTGCGCTCCAGCACGGTGCGCAACCGGACGCGGGCGTCCGGGTCGTCGTCCACCACCAGCGCGCAGCCCTCGGTGGCGCGGAACCGCTCCATTACATCCTTGAGTTGGTCCCACTCCACCGGCTTGAGCAGGTAGTCCGACGCGCCGAGCGCGTTGGCCAGCCCGGGCTCGTTGACGAAGCTGGCCATCACCACGGGGATGCCGGCAAGGCTTGCATCCGCCTTGAGCGCGCTCAGCACGGACCAGCCGTCCATTTGCGGCATCATAACGTCCAGCAGGATGGCGCGGGGATGGACGGCGCGGGCAAGCTCCAACCCGGTCCGGCCGTCGGACGCGGTGCGGACGGCGAAGCCCTCGCGCTCCAGGAAGCGGGTCAGCAAATCCCGTTGCGCCGCGTCGTCGTCTATCACCAGCACCACCTGCTTGCCGGGCTGGCTGGCTTCGTGGTCCTCGGCCGGCTCGGCTACCTGCTCGGGCATCAGGGCGGGCAGCCGCATGGTGAACGCGGTGCCCTTGCCCGCCTCGCTCTGCACCGACACGTCGCCGCCCAGCACCCGGCAGAACGCCCGGGTCAACGCGAGGCCGAGGCCGGTGCCGCCGAAGTTGCGGGTGGTGCTCTCGTCGGCCTGTGCGAAGCGCTGGAACAGCCGGCCCACCTGCTCCGGCGTCATGCCGATGCCGGTGTCGGCCACCTGGAAATCCACCCAGTCGCCATCCGGCCCCGTATCGCGGCGGATGGAGAGGGTGATGCGGCCGCGCTCGGTGAACTTAGCGGCGTTGCTGATCAGGTTGAACAGGCACTGGCGGACCTTGACGACGTCCGTGTGCATGGCGCCCAGCCCGTCGCCAAGGTCGAGCAGCAGCGTGTTGGCCTTGCGCTGGACCAGGCTGTCCACCGTGGCGGCAGCCTCCTGCGCCAGCGTCGCCACGTCGAAATCCTCGGCGTAGCTGGTCATCCGGTTCGCCTCGATCTTGGACAGGTCGAGCACGTCGTTGATGAGGCTGAGCAGGTGGCGGGCGTTGCTCTCGATCTTCTTCAGGTCCGCCACGAGGTGCGGCTCTCCGAGGTCCGCCATCTCCTCCTCCAGCATCTCGCTGTAGCCGATCACGGCCGAGAGCGGGGTGCGCAGCTCGTGGCTCATGTTGGCGAGGAAGGCGCTCTTGGCGCGGTTGGCCGCCTCCGCCGCCTCCTTGGCCGCGGCCAGCGCGTCCTCCGCCCGGCGGCGCTCCGTGATGTCGGTGTGGCTGCCCACCCACTCGCGCACGGACAGGTCCTCGTCGAGCACCGGCACGCCGTGCACCGCCATGGTGCGCCACTCGCCATCCGCCCGCCGCAGCCGCTGCTCGATGATGTAGGGAAGCTGGGCCGCGACGGCGTGCGACCAGGCATAGGCGATCGCCGGGCGGTCGTCGGGATGGATGGCGTCGAGCCAGCCCTCGTCGCTCGCTTGCTCAAGCGTCTGCCCGGTGAATTGGCGCCACTGCGCCAGGTCACCCTCGAACCGGCCATCCGGCGTCGTCGTCCAGACGATGGCGGCGCTGGTCTCGGTCAAGGTGCGGAACCGTTCCTCGCTCTGCCGCACCCGCCGTTCGAGCCGGTTGCGGTTGGTCACGTCCGTCACGACCATGCCGGCGCCCCGGTCCGCGCCGCTGGCCAGCGGGTAGAAGCTGACCTGGAAGTGCCGGGTCAGCTCCGGCTTCGCCAGGTTCGGCGCCGTGACCTCCGTGTTCGGGATCGGCCGGCCGCCGTCCAGCACCCGCTCCAGCTTGGCGGCGAACGGCTCCTTCAGGTCCGGCATGACGTCCCAAATGCTGGCGCCGACATCGACGCCGAGCGCACGGTTCCCCATGGCGGCGAGCGCGCGGTTCATGTGCCTGACCTGCAGCGACCCATCGAGCAGGCCGAGCCCGACCGGCGCGTTCTCCAGCACGCTGTCCAGCAGGGAAGTGGCGGCACGGCTCTCGAACCGCCGGCGCGCGGCGAACAGCGCCACCAGCGCGATGGCGCCGGCCAACGACAGCAGGGACGCGACCGTAAGCCAGCGCCGCTCGGTCCGCGTGCGGCGGTCTCGCTTGTCGATCCGGCTGGCGGCGGCTGACTGCAGGGCGGCGATCTTGCCCCGGGCAGCGTCCATGGCCGTCTTGCCATGGCCGGCGTTGACGGACGCGATGCCCGCGTCCAGCCCGGCAGCCCGGCGGGCCTGCACGCCGTTCGCGGCCTCGGCCTCCCGGACCTCGACGGCCTCCCGCAGGCCGTCGAGCGGCAGTCCCAGCTTCGCGAGCGCGTCCATCTGGCCCGGCATCTGCGACAAGGCCGCATCGTAGGGTTGCAGGTAGGCGTCCTTGCCGGTCAGCAGGAAGCCGCGCTGGCCGGTCTCCAGGTCCTTCAGCGTGGAGAGCAGCTGCGTCGAGCCGATGATCATGCCGTTGTCGCGCCGCGTGCCGGTGATCGCACGCGACTCGATCACCTGCTCGGCGGCGAACGTCCCTATGAAGAGGGCGATCAGGGCGGCAGCCAGGCCAAGCTCGCGCCCTTGCAGCACGGTCCGCCAGCGAAGGCCGTCGAGCAATGACGCGACCGGTCGGGGAGATGCGGGCATGAGGGGCACCATAGCTGAAAATGGTTTGCGGCCGCACCCGCCGTCGCGGCTCGTGCAGCCTCGCGCAGCACGGCAACGGCCGCGCTGCGCGAGGCTGGCTACGTGAGGCTGGCTGCTACTTCGTGACCTGGCCGCGCAGCTCGCCGCCCGGGTTGGCGGCGGTGTGAATGTTGGCGTAGGTCGTGCCGTTCATCAGGTCCGCCACCTGGTCGTCCGTGAGCGTGACGTCGCCGTGGATCGGGCTGGCGAGCGGCGGGGAGAACGGCACCAGCACGCCCGCGTTGCTGCCGACCGGTGCCGGGCCGTGCAGGTGCGCGGCGGTGGCCGGGCCGCTCAGGCCGGAATAGTCGATGGTGTAGGCCAGCACCTTGGTGCTGGTGTCGAGCTTGCCGGTGAAGCTGCCTTTACCGCCGGCCACCTTCGCCGGCACTTCGCTTTCCGGGCTCATCGTGCCATGGAACGTCACCGTCTCGGCGCGCGCCGCCACGGACAGCATGGCGGTGAAAGCCGTGAGCATGAGGGCGTTGCGTGTCATTTCGGGGCCATCTCCATAAGGGCGTCGCTGGCCGGGCAGGAATAGTCCCGGAGACGCCTGATAAGGTGAAACGATGATTGTTGTCGAGCCAACCCTTCCCAGGCCACCCGTCAGCCCACCTCCCGTCGGCCCGCTGGTGGACGACGCCCCGCGCCCCCTGCCCGCCCGGGTGCGCCTGCGCGGGCGGGACGTGGAGCTGGAGCCGCTGCACGTTCGCCACGCCGCGGAGCTTTGGCAGGCGGCGCAGGGCGCGGACGAGTCCTGGGCCTACATGCTGTACGGCCCGTTCCCCGACCAGGCGGCCATGGCCCGGCATGTCGCCGCCTTCGCCGCCACGCACGACCCGATGGCCTGGGCCGTCCGCCCGGTGGCGACCGGCGTGGTCTCGGGGTGGCTCTGCCTCATGGCGATCGACCCGGCCAACGCCGCCATCGAGCTGGGCCACATCTGGTTCGCCCCGCGGATGCAGCGCACCCGCGCCGCCACGGAGGCGATATTCCTGCTGCTGCGCCTCGCCGCGGACGAACTGGGCTATCGCCGGCTGGCCTGGCGCTGCCACGCGCTCAACGCCCCTTCACGCCGCGCCGCCGAACGGCTCGGCTTCCAGCAAGAGGGCGCCCTGCGCGCCGAACGCGTGGTGAAGGGGCGGCTGCGCGACACCGCCAGCTTCTCCATCCTGGCCGCCGAGTGGCCAGCCTGCCGCGACGCGCTGACCACCTGGCTCGACCCGGCGAACTTCGCCCCGGACGGCACCGCCCGCCGCGGCCTGGCCGCCATCCGGGCCGAAATCCAGGAATGAGCCTGCTCAGCGCGGCCGGCATGGAGCACCTGCTGGGCGACTACGGCTACGGCCTCGTGTTCGCCGTCATCGGCCTGGAAGCGATGGGGCTGCCGCTGCCGGGGGAGAGCCTGATCATCGCCGCGGCGGTGTACTGCGCCACGACGGGCAAGCTGCACGTCGGCGGGGTGATCGCGGCCGCCATCGCCGGGGCGGTGATGGGCGACAATTTCGGCTACCTGATCGGGCGCTGGGCCGGCTTCCCGCTGCTGCGCCGCTACGGCCGGCATGTCGGGCTGAACGAGCGGCGGCTGACCCTCGGGCGCTACCTGTTCCAGACGCAAGGCGGCAAGGTCGTGTTCGTCGGCCGCTTCCTCGCCATCCTGCGCACCTTCGTGGCGTTGCTGGCGGGGGCCAACCGCATGGAATGGAAGACGTTCCTGCTGTGGAACGCGGTCGGCGGGGTCGCGTGGGCCACGCTGTACGGCGTGGCCGCCTACCTGCTGGGCAACGTGGTAGGCCGGCTGCAAGGTCCTATAGGCTTGGGGCTGGGCGTCGCGGCGGCCATCGTGGGCATCCTCGCCATCGTCCTGCTCCGCCGCAACGAGACGCACCTGGAGGACAAGGCGGAACACGCGCTGCAACAAAAGGGCGGGTGACGGCTCAGGCAGGGCGCAACTGGCGCACCACACTGTCGGGCGGCATCACCGCGGCTCCGTCCACGTAGCGCCAGCCCGTCATCACGCCCTTGCCGTCCTCCACCGCCAGCCGGCCGACATAGGTGCCCATCGTGCCCTGGTGGTCGATGGCGCGGAACTGGCTGATGCCGAACGGCGTGGTGAACCCGGCGTCGGCGAACCCGTCCGCCATCGTCTCGGAATCAGCCCCGCCCGACTTGAGCACACCGGACGCGATGGCGTTCACCAGCGCATACCCGATCGCCGAGCCCATGCGCGGCGGCTCGTGGGTGTGCTGGGTGTAGTCCAGCACGAACTGCTTGTTGCTCGGCTCGTCCGCACGGTCCCACGGATAGCCGGTCACGATCCAGCCCGGCGGCGCCAGGCTGCCCAGCGGCGCCAGGTACTCCGGCTCGCCCGCCAGCATGGAAACCACGGTGCGCCCGCCGAACAGCCCGCGCGCGCCGCCCTCCCGCACGAAGGCCAGCAGGTCGGCGCCGAACAGGGCGTTGAAGATCGCGTCCGGCGCGGGCTGGGCCAGCGCGCCCACCACGGCCTTGGCATCGACCTGGCCCGGCGCGGTCCACTGCTCGCCGACGAACCGCACGTCCGGCCGCTTGCCCTGCAGCAGCTGGCAGAACCATTGCGCCGCCGAGCGGCCATAGGCGTCGTCCGGCGCCACCGTCGCCCAGGTCTTGGCGGGCAGGGTGAACGCCGTCTCCACCAGCATGGCGGCCTGCTCGAAGGTCGAGGGGCTTAGGCGGTAGGTGTAGCGGTTGCCCTTCTCCCAGACCAGGGCGGAGACCAGCGGCGCGCCCGCCACGTACAGCTTCTTGTTCTGCAGCGCGAAGGCGCTCAGCGCCAGGCCCACCTCGGAGGAGAACCCGCCCGCCAGGAGGTCCACCTTCTGATCGCTCAGCAGCTCACCCGCCAGCCGCACGGCGTTCTCCGGCCGGCCGGCGTCGTCGCGCGAGACGAACTCGATCATGCGGCCGTTCAGCCCGCCCAGGTCGTTGACATGAGCCAGCGCCATCTCCCAGCCCTTGCGGTAGGGCGCTGCGAACTCTGGCTGCGTCGAGTAGCTGTTGATCTCGCCGATGCGGAGCGGGGCGTTGCCCTGGGCGCGGAGAATCGCCGGACGCGCCAGCGCCGCAGCCGTTCCTGCAGCCAGCAGCCCGCGGCGGGAGAGCGCCACCTAGCGGTCCCGCTCGATGCCGCCGACTGGGCCGTCAGCTGGCGCCGCACTCGCCATGGCCTGCCCGGCGGCCAGGGCCGTCACGGCGGCGAGCGCGGTCAAGACGAGGCGGGGCAGCACCAGCTCGGTCTCCCGGTTGCGGACCTCGACGACCAGCATGACGGCCGAGATCGCCGCCAGCCCCAGCGCGCCGAGCGGGCGGGTGGCCTGGTTCGCCACCATCACGGCGCCGAGCGTCTCGATGGCGCCGACGTTGCGCATCTGCCGCCGGGTCAGGCCCCAGCGGCGGAACAGGCCCGCCTCCAGCCCTGCCAGCTTCAGGATGCCCATGAATGCGAAGCTCAGCTCCACCAGCGCCGTGCGCCCATCGTTCTGCTTGACCACGCCGGCAGCCCCCAATCTCGGTATGACGGTGCAACGCGGCAGCAGGCCGCGGGATGCGGCGCGGGCGCCCGGGATCAGTCTTCCAGCCGGAGCGCCGCCAGCAAATCCTCGGCGACGGGGCCGCGCACGGTCGCCAGGCACTCGGCGTAGAGCTTCAGCAGCTCCTCCTTGCGCAGCGCCGGGCTGGTTTCGAGCACCTTCTCCATCAGCCGGAACGCCACCATCTCAGCCGACCCCGACTCTGGCATAGGCGTCACTGCGCCTTGGCGGCGCGGCGGGCGGCGCGCTTGGCGCGGGCATGGGCCTTGATCTGGTCCACGGTGACGTAGCCCTTGTGGTCGGTGTCGATCATTGCGAAGTCGCGCGCCACGGACGGCATCCTGGCGCGGGCCTGCTCCTCCGTCAGATGGCCGTCATGCGTGGTGTTCGCCTCGTCGAACCGCTGCTGCAGCGTGCGGCGACCGTGCCGGGTGGCCAAGCCGGCCGATGGTGCAGCGGCCGGCGCGACCTGCTCGCCGGCGACGGTCGGGGAGGCGAGCGGCCCCGTCGTGCCGGTCAGCGGGCCTTGCGCCTGGGCAGCGCCGGCAAGCAGCAGGAAAACGGCAACGGCGGACCAGCGCATGGGCAACTCCTTCAGCGGGATCAGGCGGCGACGGCGCGCAACACGCTGACGGCGTCCTCCACCTGGGCGGCGGACACGTCCAAATGGGTGCACGCGCGAGCCATATGCCGTCCCATGACCGAAATCAACACGCCATGATGTGCGGCACGCCGGGCCAGCTCGTCGGCGTCGAACCCGGCGTCTGTCGTGTCGATGTAAACCAGGTTGGTTTCGGGCGCACGCACCGCGAACCCCGGCACCTGCGCCAGGCCGCGCGCCAGGGCCTTGGCGTTGGCGTGGTCCTCGGCCAGCCGGTCGATGTTGTGGTCCAGCGCGTGCAGGCAGGCGGCGGCGCACAGGCCGCCCTGGCGCAGCGCCCCGCCCATGCGCTGCTTCCAGCGCCAGGCCTCGCCGACGAACTCCGCGGTGCCGGCCAGCACCGCGCCGAGCGGCGCGCCTAAGCCCTTGGTGAAGTCCAGCCAGACCGTGTCGTAGCCCGCCGCCATCTCGACTGCCGGCACGCCGCTGGCGATGACGGCGTTCATCAGCCGCGCGCCGTCCATGTGCGTCGCCAGGCCGTGCTCGTGCGCCACGTCCGCCACCGCGTTCAGGGCGTCGAGGCCCCAGACGGCGCCGCCGCCGAGGTTCGCCGTCTGCTCGGTGGCGAGCATGGCTTGCGGCGGGGCGTAGCGGGAGCGCGGGCGGATCGCCTCGCGCACCGCCTCGGCGCTGAACTGGCCGTCTGCGCCGGGCAGGCCGGTGACCATGGCGCCCGCCAGCGCACCCGGCGCGCCGCCTTCGCTGGTCAGGATGTGGGCGGTGCGGTGCGCCAGTATCTCGTCGCCGGGGCGGCACTGCACCAGGATGGAGACCTGGTTGCACATGGTGCCGGTGGGCAGGAACATCGCCGCCGGCTTGCCCAGCAGCGCCGCCATCCGCTCGCACAGCCGGTTGATGGTCGGGTCGTCGCCGTTCTGCTCGTCGCCGACCTCGGCCTCCATCATGGCCGCCTTCATGGCGGCGCTGGGGCGGGTCTGCGTGTCCGAGTACAGGTTCACCCGCACCGGCACGCCCGAGCGGTGCGGCGGCGGGGCGTAGGTCATCAAGCCTTGGCCGGCACGGGGGTCACGCTCACGGTGGCGGTGGGCCGGCCGTAGATCTGCCGCGCCCGCTTGAGGAAGGCGTTGACCATCGCCTGCACCGCCTGGTTGAACACCACGCCGATGGCCGATTGCAGCATGCGGCTGCGGAACTCGAAATCGACGAAGAAGTCCACCCGGCAGCCGTTGTTGACCGGGGTGAAGGTCCACTGGTTGTTGAGGTAGCGGAACGGGCCGTCCTCGTACTTGACGTTCACCGTCCGCGGCCGCTCCAGCACCACCTTGCTGGTGAAGCCCTCGCGGAACGGGCCGAAGCCGATCTTGAGGTCCGCCTCCAGGTCGGTCGCGGTGCGGCTCTTCACCACCGAGCCGACGCACCAGGGCAGGAAATCGTGGTAGTGGCCCACGTCGGCCACCAGGTCGAACATCTGCTCGGCGGTGTAGGGCACCAGTTTATGCTCGGCGTGGGTCGGCACTTAGGGGTGGCTCCTGCGGGCGGCCTGCAAGGCGGCGAAGTCGCTGTCGGCGTGGTAGGACGAGCGGGTGAGCGGGGTGGCGGACACCATCAGGAAGCCCTTGGCCCGGGCCGTGCTGGCATAGTAGGCGAACTCGTCGGGCGTCACGAACCGGTCCACCGCGGCGTGCTTCGGCGTGGGCTGCAGATATTGGCCGAGCGTGAGGAAGTCCACCTCGGCCATCCGCATGTCGTCCATCACCTGCAATATCTCGCCCTTCGCCTCGCCCAGGCCCACCATCAGGCCGGACTTGGTGAAGATCGCCGGGTCCAGCGCCTTCACCTGGTCCAGCAGGCGCAGCGACTGGAAGTACCGCGCGCCGGGCCGGATGGTGGGATACAGCCGCGGCGCGGTCTCCAGGTTGTGGTTGAACACGTCCGGCCGGGCGGCCACGACCAGCTCGACGGCGCCCGGCTTGCGCAGGAAGTCCGGCGTCAGCACCTCGACCGTCGTGCCGGGGGCGGCGGCCCGGATGGCGCGGATCACCGCCGCGATGTGCCCGGCGCCGCCATCCGCCAGGTCGTCCCGGTCCACCGAGGTGATGACCACGTGGCGTAGCCCGAGCTTGGCCACCGCGTCCGCCACCCGGCCCGGCTCGGTCGCGTCCAGCGGGTCCGGCTGGCCGGTGGCGACGTTGCAGAAGGCGCAGGCGCGGGTGCAGGTGCTGCCCATGATCATCATGGTGGCGTGGCGCTGGGACCAGCACTCGCCGATGTTGGGGCAGGCGGCCTCCTCGCACACCGTGACCAGGCCGTTGCCGCGCATCAGCGCCCGGGTCTCGTGGTAGGTCGGGTGGTTGGGCGCGCGCACGCGGATCCAGTCCGGCTTGCGCAGCGCCGGCGCGTCCGGGCGGTTGGCCTTCTCCGGATGCCGGAGGACTCCGCCGGCACGGTGGTCGATGAGGACGTGGGTGGACATGGCGGTTAAGTGGCTTGAGGGGTGAGGCAGGTCAAGCACGGGGCTGCTGCGCTGCGATGGCCGTTGCCATGGCGCGCAGATGCCACCGATGTTTCGTGCACGACCGGCCCGGCGTGCCGCACCCTGCCGGCTTCGCATGGGAGGCAGCAAGATGGGTTTGCAGACGCACCAGTTCGGGCCGGCCGAGCAGGTCACCGCGCATTTGCTGACCCAGGCGGGAACGTGGTGATGATCCGCAGCCAGGAGGTCGCGGACGTGCTCGCGGGAGAGGGCCGGGGTGGCGCTATCCGGACTCGCGGACCTTGGCCCCGTTGAGCCGGTCGCGTTCGTCCTCCCGCT